>JBMTCD010000218.1:0-5863 GCA_049430545.1 Luteolibacter sp. | reverse complement strand
GATGAGCGGGGTTTTCATGGCGGTTTTTTTGTTAGATAGGATGGATCAGACGGATCTGCCCGCTCCTCATTCCTTCAACCTCTCCAGCAGCGTGATCGTGCGCTCGGGTGAACTGGACCGGTCCCTGGTGACGTAGTCGTGGTTCCACTTGAGATGCACCTTGTCGCCTTCCTTGAGGGCGAGGATGGCGGCGTGGATTTCATCGGAAACCATGCGCTTGCCCATGTTGTCCTCGATCAGGATCTGGAAGCGTTCCTGCTTCGTATCGCCGTATTGGCCGGGTTTTTCGTAATGGCGGTATTCGAGGATCTCGCAGGTGGCGAGCTTGCCGGAATGGCCGCAGCGGTCGGGGCACAGAGAGGTGCGGCCGCGGCAGGTGTGCTCGCGGATGCCACGGAAAACCGCAGTGGTGTCGTGGGACGAAAGGAGTTCGCGTTTTTCCTGCGGAGTGAGTTTCTTCTCCACGGCGGCACGCCATTCGTCGGACTTGATAGCGGGGCCTCCGCCGTCGCCGTCCGTGACGCCCAGCCGATTGGCCAGTGCGTTGGCCCATTCGTCGGAGCCGATGTCCGGGCCGTGGCCCTCGGCATCGCTGACCGGGCGGATTTTCTCCGCCCATTTCGCCCATGCGACCCAATCCTTGGGCGCGGGTTCGCCGGCGGCGAGCAGGGGTGCAAACAGGATGGCAAGCAGTGGTGTGGTTTTCATGGTGGTTGGCTTGATCAGATCCGCCGAATCAGACTGACCCGGCGGATCTTCGTTGTGGGTAAATTCCCGGTAAATTCTCACTTCAGCATCTCGATCATCCGCAGCAGTTCCGCGACGCGCGTGCTGCCGGAATAATGGGCCTTCACTTCCGCCTGGGCTGCGGCGAACTGGCTGAAATCCACCGCCTCGCCGAGCGGTCCGCCTTTGAGCTTCTCGGCGGCGAGCATCGCAAGCGTGGCGAGCTGCATCGATGGCGTGGCGCGGTCCAACGCCGGAGCCGCGGAGTCATGGGGAATGGTCCACGAACGCTCGACCATTTCGCCGGCGGCGGTGTCGCGGAAACGCACGCTCACCTCGCCGATCTCGCCGCGGCCTTCGGGCAGCGGTTCGACCTGATAGATGGCCACGCCCGCTTCCTCGGCGGCCAGTTCGGCGGCATCGACCTTGTCGTTGCGGAAATCCTCGGTCTTGAGGCGGTCTTTCTCGAAGCCGATGAGCTTGTAGCTGGCCACGCGCTCCGGGTTGAAACGCACCTGCACCTTCACGTTCTCCGCGGCGGGTTGGAAGGCGCCAGCGAGTTGTTTGGCGAAGATGTCATCGTCGTCCTTGCCGACGACATAATATCTTCCGTTGCCGTTGCGGGCCAGTTCGCCGAGCAGCGCGTCGTTCAGATCGTCCGCGGCGATGCCGGCGATGTCGAAGGCGATGCCTTTCTGGCGCATTTCCTTCACTTTCTCCGCGAGCCGCTCGGGATCGGCGTCACCGAGATTGGCCGCGCCGTCGGTGAAGAGGACGATCCGGTTCTGCGCGCCGGGCTGCTGGTGGCGAAGGGCGAGTTGATCGGCGAGTTTGATGGCTTCTTCGAGATTCGTGCCGCCCTCGCTGGCCGCCTGGTTGACGAGATCCGCGAGTTTGGCCGCCTGGTCGCCGGACATGCCGTCCGCCAGCAGGCGCGGCGTGCGGGAAAATCCGATCACGTTGACAATATCGTCCTTGGTCAGCAAGCCGACGAGGCCGCCAAGCGCCTTGTCCATCGCCGCGCGGCGGTCGGCGCGGGTCATCGAGCCGGATTGATCGACCAGCAAGGTGAGCCGCAGCGGCTGCGCGGCCGAGCGGCCGGCGGCGGCGGTTTTCAATGCAATCCGCACCAGGTTGCGGCCCGGAATCACCGGATGTACCGCCTGCTCGATGGCGCAGGCCACCGGTTCGTTCGACGCCGGCGCCGGATCGCCATAGTCCACGGCATTGTAAAACTGCTCCACCTTGATGCCCGCGGGATCGGGCTGCTCGCCCTTCGCCAAGGCCGCCTGCGCGATCCGAAACGAGGCGTCGCCGATGTTGAGGGAGAAGGTGGAGTAAGGTTCCTCGCTGGCCGGAATTTCCTCCATCAACTTGCCGGGATCCGGCATCGGTGTTTCCGCCTTGGCTCGCATCAGCTTGAGTTTCATCTGCTGAAGAAGCGCCTGATCCTGCTCGAATTCCCTCTTGGCATCCACGTAGTCCTGGGCATCGAGGGCGCGTTGGATCGCCGTCTCGCGTTCTTCACCCTCTTCGTCTTGGGCGTAAAATGAGTCCTGCCCCTTGTAGGTGATGCCTTTGGTACGGACGATGCTCCCCAACAGATTGCGTTGCTCCTCGAGTCTGTCCTGCTGATTGTGGATCGCTTTTTCAAGCTCATCGACCTGTTTAGGCAAAGATAGGTATCCATTGGTGCCCCCTGCGGCCGACAGCCTGGGACGGTCCGAAGCGTCCTCACCCGATGTCTCCGCCATTGGCGAGAGTGCATCCAACCGCATCCCGTCAGCCTTTGCGGAATCTGATCGCATGGGCTTGTCCACGTCCGCCGAGCCCATCTGCGCCGGAGCCGCCGGAGCCGCCAGGGCTGCGGGCGCAATGGTATTGGAAGTTGGTGGTTCAAACTCGTTCGGGTAATTGAAGGCACGGCCATCCGTGGCAATTGTGCCATAAGATGCGGGGGCATCGACGCTCTTGACGTTTTCCTCGCTCGTGCCGGCAACTCGCGCCGCCAAGCTCCAGGTCTCCGACCCCGCGGGACCGTCCTTGGGAACTTCGAGATTGGGAACGTTCATCGGCTGCGGCGTGCCTTCGATGAGTTCGGCGGGGAGTTCGGTTTCAAGAATCCGCCCGCGTGGCTCCGATTCCATCAGCGCCAGTTCCCTTTGCTGTCGGTCGCTGTGATGGGCGATGATGTCTGATTTCTTGTGTTGTTTGAAAAACATCGGAGACGCGAAGCCCGCAACGACGACCAGCAGCACCAGGCACGCCGCGATGGCCAGCAAGGCACGGCGCCCGCTGCGTTTCACCCTCTTCTCGCGCGCACCTTCGATTCCGACCACGGTCTGTTTGCCCAGAACATCCTCCACCGCATTGCCTTTCTCTGGCGGGAGTCTCCACGCTTGGTCCGGCTTGGCGTTTTCCGCCTCGGCGAGCATGCCGTTGAGTGCGGCGATGCGGCGCTTGAAAACCATCAACTCCGGGCGCTCCTCGCAGAGGCGGTCAAGTTCCGCGGCCTCGAAGGCGGAGGCCTCGCCAAGCACCCACGCCACGATCCGGGCTTCGATCGCCTCGTCGCCGTGAGCGGTGAATGGAACATCTTTGTTCATGAAGAGATGGTGGATAGTGGATTGTGAATCGTAGACAGAGGATGGCGGATTTCGGGATGCTGTGTGGCGCTAGCGTTCAGTCATTTGGCAGGTGGTATTTCCGGTCATCTTCCATCCACGATCTGCGATCATCGATCAGCCCTCCGGACTTTCGATGCCGAGACGGCGGAGGGAGTCGGCGAGGTTTTTGAGGGCATGGTGCAGTTTGTAGCCGACGTTGCCGACGCTGAGGCCGGTGCGCTGGCTGATTTGGTCGTATTTGAGGTTTTCGTGGTATTTGAGGGTGATGAGCTGGCGGTCGGTGGGATCGAGTTCGGCGACCAGTAACTGTAGCGTGCCGATGGCCTCGAGGCGGCCGAGCGATTGGTCGGGGTGGTCGGCGTTGCTTTTGAAATCATCGGAATTTTCGAGAGGGGTTTCGCGTTTGTGGTCGCGGAGGTGGTTGAGGGCGAGGTTGCGAACGGTCTTGAAGAGCCAGGCGCGCGGGTTGGAGACGTCGTCCCAGTGGGCGTGGAGTTTGAGGAAGGCGTCCTGGACGAGGTCCTCGGCGGCCTCCCGCTGGCCGACCAGCCCGAAGGCGAAGCGGAGCAGAGGGGATTCCTCCGCCTCGAAGACCTGCCGGAGTGTCGGTTTTTCCTCCATCGTGCTTCGGTGCGGGATCACCGGGCTGCGTCCGGTATCAGCCCTGGGCAGGGCGCTGGCGGTCTGGGTTTCCATGAATCGGCGCGCGCGGTTTCATGCTCTTCATGATTCAAGACACAAACCGTCCGCGAACCTTAGAATAAAAATCGGGCGAATCCACGCCCAACCGCGAATGAAAATCGGCGTCGATTCAGCTCCGATCGCGGTTTCATGTTTCCTGTCCGATATCGGAGCGGACTGCCTGCTGCCAGGCGCGGCGCACGGCAGCGGTGATTTCACCGGAAGCGAATGGCTGATTTCCAACGCGGGTCACGGCGACGGGTCCGCGGGTGGAGGAAGTGAGGAACACCTCATCGGCCATCAGCAAGTCGTCGTGGGTGAGCCGGGTTTCGCGGCATGGGATGCCCAGCTTTGCGGCGATCTCGATGACCACCGCCCGGGTGATGCCGGGCAGGCAACCGCAATCGAGGGATGGCGTGAAGAGCGCGCCGTTTTTGACCAGGAAAACGTTCGCGGTGGCCGCCTCGCAGAGATGGCCCGCGGTGTTGAAAAAGAGCGCCTCGTCGAAGCCGCCGCGCCGGGCCTGATCGAGCACGACCAGATTCTCGGCATAGGACGCGCACTTCAGGCCGGCAAGTGGCGAATGTTCGTTGCGCGGGAATGGCGATAGGCTTACGGCTGTCGTTTCCGGCGCTTCAAGAATCCCAGCGGTGCTCATCCACAGCAAGTGGTCCGTCCCGAGACTGAGATCGCCGGGTTTTCCGCTGCCGGCGCTGAGTGTGAGCCGGATACGCGCGCGACCCGTGCTCAGCACGTTGAGTTCAAGCAAATCGATCATTGGCTCGAGTAAAACAAGCGTTTCAATTTTCCATCCAAACCGTTGCATGCCTTGTTTCATGCGGTCGAGATGTCGTTCAACGAAGACCGGCCGACCCTCGCTGGCGAGCAGGGTTTCGAAAAGCCCGAGGCCGTGGAGCAAGATCCGATCGGTGGACGCGATGGAAAATTCCTCAGGTTTCCTCCAGACGCCATTGCACCAGAGCCAGCCGCTGGCATTTCCAGCAGTGGCGGCATCCGGGTCCGCGACTGGTTTGCGGGGATCGCTGTTCAAGGTTGGCACTGGATACCCGACTCAATCGCGCCCGCAGTGGGCGGCAAGCCAGCGGTCGATGGTGGCGATGAGCAGCGGGTAGCTGTCGTTGCCAAAAAGATGTCCGGCACCGGGGATTTCGAGGATTTCGCTGCCGGCTTTGGCGCGGGCCGCATCGCGGCTGTCGTCCACCGGGACCACGTCGTCCTCGGTGCCATGGATCAGCAGCAGCGGCTGGATCAGGTTTTCGAGCACGGGCAGAAGCGAATCGATACGTTTCAGGTCATCGACCAACGTGGACGAGAGCGGGAAATCCTCGTCCTCCCAGATGCAGCCTTCGTCCGGCGTGACACCGGCGAATTCGCGTGCGGCGAACTCCGCAGGCTTGATCATGCCGGCGAGCGAAATGACGGTGCGCAACCGGAGATCTTCGAGCGCGGTGAGGACGCCCGTGGCGGCACCCATGCTGTGGCCCACGTAGGCGACGCGGACATGGTCGGGCACGGTGTCGAGCACCGCCTTGAGATCCTCCACCTGTTTGGTGATGCAGGAATCGACGAAACGCCCGCCGGATTCACCATTGCCGGAAAACGAGATTCGCAGGCAGGGCCATCCGTGTTGCGCCAGGCCCTCGGCAAGGGCCACCAGCAGAGGGCGGTCCTTGTTGCCGGTGAGTCCGTGGCCGAGAATCACCAGGTTGCCGCGGCCATCCGCAGGGTGAAATTGATGGTCCAGCAATTCGCCCGCGGCGTTTGTGATTTCGTTCATGGCATCATGCAGGGGAGGTGAGGCGGCCGGG
>JBMTCD010000217.1:0-5931 GCA_049430545.1 Luteolibacter sp. | reverse complement strand
CGGCAGGTCCACCCGGTAGAAGCCGCCGGCGAGTTTCTCCACCGCCCCGTCGGGCGGCGGATTCCCGTCGATGGTGATCGCGGGATCGGCAATTCCGGGTCGAATGACGCAAGGTTGACCGGTTTCACTCGTCACGCTGACGAACTCCGTCTTGCCGCCCTGGCGTTTGGCACTGACCAGAAACGCGCCTTGGGTCCGGAAATCACGGAATGCCGCATCGGGCCATTTGTCCGGGATGGCGGGGAAAACACGGATTTTGCCATCCCAACTCTGCAAAAGCATGTCATGGATGCTGGTGGCGAAAGAAAGTGGTGACTCGATGACCGGGTTGCCCTCGGCATACATGGTGGTGGAGGAGACGTTTTTGTGATCGATGAGGTAGTCGATGTAGTAGCCCGCCTTGTCGGCGTCCCCAAGCCACGCGTACATCGAGGCGGCGCCGGTCGCGGTGTAACCGGTGACCGGCATGGCATCCGTGGCTCCCTTGCCCTTCTGCCGGTTGATGCTCACGTCCAACCAATGATCGAGCGAAGTGCGGAGCATCTTGGCATTGTCCGGGTCGTCGGGATGGATCACCGCGAGCGGAAAGAACCCGAGCAGGTGGGAGTAATGACGGTGGGGCTTCTCGAAAGCCATGTCTTTGTTGATGCGCAGCCCGTTTTCGTCCGTCTGGTAGCCGACGAGGTTGTCGGTGATCTTTTTCCATTCTGCCGCCAGCGGGTCGTTCAGGGCGAATTCTCCATTC
Source organism: Luteolibacter sp. (assembly GCA_049430545.1). GTDB lineage: Bacteria > Verrucomicrobiota > Verrucomicrobiia > Verrucomicrobiales > Akkermansiaceae > Luteolibacter. The sequence goes on along the minus strand of JBMTCD010000217.1, from coordinate 5,186 downwards.
AGATTCTGCAGGGTCTGAAAGGTCCACCGCATGAGCGCGAGAGTGAAATTGGTATCCTGCCCGTGGCCGCCCGGATACTCGGGCGACCAGCTTTTGCGCACATGGATTTTGCCGTCCTCCGCGGCGACGGGGTTTTCCTTGAGATAGTTGAGGTATGAGTTGCCGGTCTTGCGCAGCAGCGGGAAAAATTTGTCCCGCAGGCGCTCGCGGTCTCCGGCGTACTCGCAATGCAACCAGTAGTCGTGGAGGATCCAAGCCAGCATGTCGGGCGTCTTGCCATTGTCATGGGACAGGCAGTCCTGGGGAAAAAGAGCACCAATGGCCGCGCTGTCCTTCCAGCGTTCCGGCACGTTCTTCTCCAGATTGCCCGCGTATTTGTCCAGATTGTTGGGCAACGACTCGCCAACCGAGAGGCGGTTGGAAACAAGGTGGGTCCAGTAGATCAGCTGCACGTTCAAGTCGCCCCAGACCATCGGCCAGAACGTGTGGTGATACCATGGCCCCATGACATCGAGGATCGGCCCGTTCGCGCGCATGGCGGAAGCCAGTTTGTACATCTGGATCCAATAAAAAGCCTCTTTCTCGCGGTCGCTCAGGGTCATGAAACTTTGCGGGTAATACCCATGCCACCAATGGCGGTGAGTGGCTTCGAAGCGGCCCGCTTGACGGGCGCTTTCGGCCTCGGACAGCGTGGCAAGCACGGTTTCCTTGCTGTTTTTCTCCGGAAAACTGTGGTGGACACTGGCAAGGAGCACCTGCTTCCCAGAGGGATCACCGGACACGTTCCATGCGGTGGTTGTCTCCCCACGGTTCTCGTAGAGCGGTTGGAAGCAATATCTCACGCCATCCTCCTCCCCGAGTTGCCAAGCCGGAGCCTCCGGATAGGGAGCGCTCCTCATTTCATCCCATGAGCCACCCTCCGGCCCCCCACCACTTTCCAGCGTGCGGCGCACAGAGGAATACGGAGCCTCTGGGTGCCATGAGATCTTGACCGACTCACCCCCGAGAGCCTCAGTGGTAAAAAAGATCACATCCGATTCCGCATGCGTGAACCCCCGCACGGCATAGGATCCCTTCGAGGTGTGGATCGTGCCGCGCAACTCAGCATTCCACAGGTCAAGGCGCAGATCGCACCCGGTGATCTCGCCTTCGGACGCGATCTGGAAACGCCCCAGCGGGAGCCGGCAGCGGTAAATCCACAGATGTTGCTTCCCCTCGTGGGGCAACCGGTGGTCGTAGTAATCATGACGCCCGACCACCAAGGAAATCTCATTTTTGGGATCATCCTTCGATTGGTAAAGGGTAAAGCCGAGAATCCCATTCCCGGAAAATGGTGCTGTTTCCCATCTTCTAGGCACCCGATCCCAGAGCATGTCGTGGTTGGGCAAAAATTCCGCGAAGTCGACGGCGGAATCCTCGTCGGTGGCGGCGGTGGCCGCGGAGCCGGCCAGCGCAAGAGCCGCGAGCAGCGGGCGGCAGCGGAAGGGACGCCGGGTCGGCACGGGTGCTTTCCTACCGGCCGCCATGAAATTCGGCGAGGACGTTTGGCGGCCGCCCGGCGAATTCCGGCCGCGTCACGCGAACAACTCGGCGACCACGCGGGCGGTTTTGTTGACCGGGGTGAGGGTCTGGTCAAGCCCTTGGAAGGGGTAACTGAGCTTTTTGTGGTGCAGCCCCATGGCGTGCAGGATGGTGGCCTGCAAGTCATAGACGCTGACCTTGTCCTTGACGGCGCGGTAGCCGATCGGATCCGTTTCACCATAGGCACCGGGTTTGATGCCCGCTCCGGCCATCCAGATGGTGAAAGCGCCGGGATTGTGGTCGCGGCCGATATAGGTCATTTCGGCGCCGCCGCGGTTTTCGCGCATGGGCGTGCGGCCGAACTCCCCTCCCCAGATCACGAGCGTGTCGTCGAGCAGGCCGCGCTGCTTGAGGTCGGTGATCAGGCCGTAAACGGCGCGGTCGACCGACTTGCACTTGTCGAGGAAGCCGTGGTTGAGCGCCTCGCCCTTGGCCGCGCCGTGGGAATCCCAACCCCAGTCGAAGAGCTGGATGAAGCGCGTGCCCCGCTCGGCGAGCCGGCGGGCTAGCAGGCAATTGTTGGCGAAAGTCGCTTTGCCGGGCGTGGTTCCGTAGAGCGCATGGATGTAGTCGGGCTCCCGGGAAACATCGAAGGCATCGCTGGCATGGATCTGCATACGGAAAGCGGTCTCGTATTGCTGGACCCGCGCGATCGTTTCGGGATCCTGCATTTCCCGGTGGGTTTCCTCGTTGATCTTGGTGATGGCATCGACCGCTTTGCGCCGCACCCCGCGGGGAATGCCCTCCGGCGAAGCCAGATAGAGGACGGGATCGCCTTCCGAGCGGCACTGCACGCCTTGGTACACGGAAGGCAGGAAGCCGCTGCCCCAGATCGACTTGCCCGCGTCGGGGTCCGTGCCGCCGGAGGCCAGCACGATGAATCCCGGCAGGTTCTGGTTGTCGCTGCCGAGACCGTAGGTCACCCAGGACCCGATCGACGGGTGGCCGAGAATGGTCTGGCCGGTGTGCATGAGCAACTGGGCCGGGGCGTGGTTGAACTGGTCGGTGTGCATCGAGCGGATGATGCAGAGGTCGTCGATCACCTTCTCCGTCCACGGCAAGCGGTCGCTGATCCACTGTTTATGGTCGCCGGCGCGGTGGAAGGGATACTGTGTGCCGAGCATTTTCGGCACCCCCTGGATGAACGCGAAGCTTTGGCCCTCGAGGAATTCGCGCGGGCAATCCGATCCGTCGAGCTTGGCCAGCTCCGGCTTGTAATCGAAGAGTTCGAGCTGGCTCGGCGCGCCCGCCATGTGCAGGAATATGACACGCTTGGCTTGGGGGACGAAATGGGCGAGGTGCTCGTCGAGGGCGGACTGGTAGGCCGCATGACCGATGCCGGTTCCCTCGCCCGCGAGGACGTCCGCTCTCAGGCTCGAGAGCCATGCGGTGCCGACACCGGCGAGGCAGTATTTCAAAAATTGCCGGCGGGTGTTGAGCAATCCGTTGTCGTGCCTGAGCTGTTCGATGACATTCATGGGTCGTGGTTCCGGTGGTTTTTTATTTGGTGAGGGCCGTGTCGAGGTTCAGGAGGACACTGGCCAGGTTGATCATGGCTGCCTGCTCGGGGGTGTCGGCCAGGGGTTTGGGACCGGACGCCGTATATTCGGAGACCAAGTCTTCGCGGAGTTTGTTCAAAATATCCAGCGTCTGCTCGGAGGCCCGGCTTTGCGTGGCCAAGAGGTAGCCCCGTGCGATCTTGTCCCGCGAAGCCGCCCCCGGACTTTCCTCCATTTTCCCCGCCAAATGCCGTGCCATTTCAAGGTAGGCCGGGTCGTTGAGGGTGACGAGCGGCTGGAGCGGCGTATTGGTCACGATACGCTGGGGCGCACACACATCGCGTGACGGTGCGTCGAAGGTCAGCATGCTCGGATACGGGGAGACCCGCTTCCAATAGGTGTAGAGGGCGCGGCGATAACGATCGGGACCATCCGCGGTTTGCCACTGTCTGTTGTTGTAGGCACCGCGAGACCAGACGCCATCCGGTTGCGGCGGCATGACGGAAGCGCCGCCCGCACGATTGGCCAGCAGCCCGGAAGCGACGAGGCCCTGATCGCGAACCATCTCGGCGGTGAGACGCGTGCGCGGCCCCCGTGCGAGGAGCAGGTTCTTCGGATCGCTGGCCGCGAGCTCGGGCGTGGCTTTGTGGTCCTGCCGGTAAGTGGAAGAAAGGACCATTTCGCGGAGGAGGGATTTGAGTTTCCAGCCGTGGTCGTCACGGAAAGCCACGGCGAGGTGGTCGAGGAGCGGCTGGTTGGTCGGCGGCAGTCCGGTGGTGCCGAAGTCGCCGAGAGTCTGCACGATCCCGTTGCCGAAGAGTTCGGCGAAGACACGGTTGACGAAGACGCGCGAAAGAAGGCTGTTGCGGGAATCGGTCAGCCACGCGGCCATTTCGGCGCGCGAACCGGCGGGGGCCTGGTAGGGGTTGAGGATCTCCGGCACGCCCGGCGCGACTGCCTCGCCTTTGGAGAGCATGTTGCCGCCGATGAACAAGCGGGTTTCGCGGGCCGACTCGGGCGGGCGATCCTGCGTGACGGGAAACTTGGCGCCCTTGATTCCGGCGATGTATTGCTGCAGCTCGCCGATGCGTTTGCCGAGGGTGACGTGCTCCGGGTCGGTCAACAGGCGCTGCCAGCCGGGGTTCGAGATGACGTGCATCTGGAATTTCCGCAACGGGGTGGCTTGGTTGCCAGTGGTGGGTTGGTTGGAGACGAGATCGACGGCGATTTGGTCGCCCCCGGCCAACACGAGCGGGTCCTTGAGCACGAAGACCGCTTCGCGCTTTTTGTAGAGTTTCGGGTATCCGCCGAATCCTCCGCCATTGCCATGCAGGCTGAATTCGGGCGGAAACGGACCGGCCAAGCCGTCGGCATAGACGAAGGAAAGCGGCACGGGCGTGCGTGTGCCGTCGGGCGAGACTTTGTGCAGGGCGATATTCGAGAGCACCGAACCGCGGAAGGGCGCCTTCGCGAGGTCGTCGGAGTCGGGCAGAATGGTGAATTTGAGCGCGGTGATCGGGCCGGTGCCGGCGGGGACGCCGAGAGCCATGCTGTAGGTGGTGTGGGAGGACTGGGTGCCCCCGGTGAACACGACACCGTCTTTTTGCTGCAGCGTGCCGGAGTTGATCTTGAGGTCGGCGATTTCGGGAAGAACCCAGTTTTGATCCCGGTTGATCCAAGCGGCTCCGCGGCGGTTGCGCTGGTTCCGGAGCGCGGCCAGTTCGAGTTGGGCATCGGTCGCCTGCTGCTGCACGGCCGGATCGTCCGCCAAGGTGTGCAGGGGAAAATCATCGTCGAGGTCGCAATCCTCCGAGCCGTTGAAGTAGCCCATGAATTTGTAATAGTCCTCGTGCGGGACCGGTTCGTAGGGATGCGAATGGCATTGCACGCATTCCATGGTAATGCCCTGGAAAGTGCGCCAAGTCGTGGTGATGCGATCGATGACCGCTTCGACGCGGAATTGCTCGTCGTCGGTTCCCCCTTCCGTGTTGGTTTTGGTCATGCGCTGGAAAAGCGTCGCCTTCAACTGGTCGGTGGTGGGCTTGTCCGCAAGGTCGCCGGCGAGTTGGTCGCGCACGAACTCGGTGTAGGGCATGTCGCGGTTGA
>JBMTCD010000216.1:0-5937 GCA_049430545.1 Luteolibacter sp. | reverse complement strand
CGCCCTGCGGCGTCATCGCTTGCGGAGCGGATCACACCCCGTCCGGATGCGGCACTGGCGGAAACCGGTCTGCGCCCCAGGACCAAGGTGCCGGGCAAACCGCAAGACCGGATACGCCCCGGCCTTTCCACCGCGCTCGGACATGGCGGAGAACGCCCGACCGCCTCCAGGATTCTCCAGTTGATGGACACCCGCGATTCATTGAATCGGGAGGAAATCGACGAACTGCTGCGTGCGATGCTCACGCATGGAGAAGGTTGGATCGCCGCCCGCTCGACATGGTTCCACGAGATCGCCAATCTGGTGCACAGCCAGGAGCATGACAAACGCAGCTTCGCGGAGGTTCTCGCCACGGTGGCCCGGGACTCGACCCGTGACTTGGCGACCCGTGATTACGCCTTGCAACAACTGCGGCGCGTCTGGGCCGGAAGCGTCCAAGACCATTCCCTGCGCCGGGCCATCGAGGAAACCTTCATCGAAATGAACGTGGCGGACAATCCTCTGCGCGCCACCGCATTGCTGAGCCTTCATTTGCTGGAAGAGGCGGATATCGGAAGCCGAGCGTCACAGTCCCTGCGGCAAAGCGTCGTTTCCATATTGGGCGGCAGTGACACATCCGCGGCGGAGAATGTGCCGGTGCGCATGGTGGCAGCCCGCATCGCCGGAGAACGGAAAATCCACAGCATGGGCAGGGATTTGCTCATGATCGCGTCTTCGGATCGGGAACATGCGCTGATCAGGATGTCCGCCGCATCGGCACTCGGCGACATGGGATCTTCTTCCGAACTCGATGCCCTGTCCGATCTCAACCCAGCCGACCGGCGAGTCGCGGCGGCGATCCGGCATGCCACACGCGACCGTCCAGGCCGGTGAGAAATTCCCCATGAATTCCAACTCAAAAAACCAAATCCCATGACACCGATAAGCCGTAATACCCGTTTTCATGGCGGAATGTTTCTAGCCACCGCGCTGCTGTCATTCTGCGCATGGTCCGTGGCTCAAGGCCCCGACAATCCTCCCGTGGACTGTGGATGTTGCGAATGCTACGACTTGGAGGATCTCGAACTCAAAGCGGGTGGCACGAGTATCAGTTCGAACAGTTCGGAAACCGTGGAGGTCTCCCCGGATGAGGAAGGGCAGATCAGCCTGTCTCTGGATCTTCCGGAGCCATCCGAAGAATGCGATGATTGTGACGAAACCTCTCTGAAGGTCATGGTCACCGACTCGCAGGGCAAACAGCAGGAGGGAACCGCCGCGCTCAACGCCAGCGAATGGGAAAGCCCGATCACGGTGACGATCGAATGCACCAGGTCCGGTTCCGAATACGACGCGGTATGCAAGACATATTACTTCAGCTTCAAGTCATGCGAAGAGTGCACGACCGACTGCTCGGCCGATTCCGGAGGCTCCGGCACCTCTCAACCCAGCGGCGATATGCCGAGTGGTGACGGCGATTCCGTCGAATTGAACATTCCCGTGGGCAAATCCGGCTTCGGCGAAAGCTCCGGCAATCTCAAGCTGCGGCTCGATTCCGACGCCAATCCCGGCCGCTCGGCCCTGAAACTTGGAGGTTGGGACGGCATACCGAAAACGGGGGACGCGGGCGGCTTGCTGTCAGTCACCACCAAAAGCTCGTATGCCAAAGTCGAAACCACCGCCACGGCAAACGATCCCAATGCATTCACCGTCTCGATTTCCCACGATCCCGCAAATCCCGCCAGCACGGTCTTCAGGACCGTCCTGTTTGAAAAGGAAGCCGATGGCACGCTCAAGGCCACCATCGACGCCTTCTTGAAAACCCGTGTCATGACATGGAAGAAAGTCGGCTCGACATGGACTTTCACCGATGGCAACGGACTCAGGAAAGTCGAGAAAACGATCCTCTCGGAAGGTCTGAGCGAGCGCTCCGAACGCCGCAAGGAATACGAGCGCGATCCCGACAATTCCTCATTCTATCTGCTGGTTTCCGACGTCATCCGGGAATACGAACTGCACGGCGGAGCATGGGTGATTACGAAGGAAAGGATCGATCCGGACAATCTAAACCTCGTGAGCACCTGGGAATATTACGAAAGAGGCGAAATGACTGGCCCATCGTCTTATATCGGAGTCAGCAGACTCAAGAATCACGATCGCTATGACGGCTACTATGAGCGGCACAACTACTATACGGATGTCGGCGCGCGCATCCACATGGTCGAAACGCCATACGCGGCCGGAACCATGGTGAAGACCACCTCGTGGAAGCCATCAACCGGCACTCTCAGTATTGTGCGGAAATACAACGGATCCACGCAATTGAGCCGCACCGATGTCATTTACGAAATTGGCAAGCAGACCCGGAGAGTTTACACCAACAATTCCAATTATCTCACCACGATTACCGAATTCTGGTTGCCCGGCTACACGGGCAAGGGCGGCAGGGTCAAGAAAATCACCCGCCCCGATGGCACGATCAGCACTTACGACTATGTCAAAAGCGGCGGTGGAAGTTCCGAAACCCTCACCATCACCGAAGAAACCGGACAGGCTTCCGGGGGTGTCGTGGTCGAGGGCACCCGGACCGTCACCAAGATCAATACAGACGCGGCGACAAAGGAATTCGAGACAAGCTCCATCAGCCAGGGAGACAATGACGGAGTGATCGTCGAGCACTGGGTGGTCACGGACTGGGACTCATACGGGCGTCCCGAGACAACAAGCTGGTTTCCCACATTTTCCTCATCTTGGGACATCGACCGGACTTACGCCTGCTGCGGTCTGGCCAGCGAGACCGACAAATTCGGTAACCTCACCCAATACCAATATGACGACCTCGGCAGGCGCATCCGGACCAACCGCCTCGATGTGACCGAGGCCGTCAAGCATCAGGGCCTCACGGTTTCGCGCCATCGCTACGCCGAAACCGTGTCCGGCGGTGTGTTCGGGACGGGCTTCAGCAACGAAATCTCCCGGACCGTTACCAATGTTCCCCGCACCATCACCGAAACCTGGGGACCGTCTCCGCAAAGCGGCGCATTGGAGAAACTCTCCACCCGCACAACGACCTACCGCAATCCACTCGGCACCTTGGTCAACCTCGGTAGCAACATTGGCAGCAAGGTGGTCAATGAGGCCATCCAGGTCGCCAATGACGGCTCGGTCGTGCCCAAGCAATCCGAACTCGTCTATTTCTGTGGCAAAAGCTACCGGACTTGGGGCGATCTGGGCCCAGCCGTGCAAACCCTCCACTATGCCTCATCAACCGGTCCGTACACCATTACCTGTTTTCTGCAAGGCATATCGACTTCCGGCACGGGAGGGAGCGGACGCGAGTATTCCTACGACTTCCGGGATCACGCCGGACGCCCCTACCGCCAGTATCAGGGCGGCAGCATGAACACCTATTTCTATTACAACAGCCTCGGCCAACTAAATCGAACTGTTGACGCCGACGGCGTCAACACGAGATACGCTTACAACTCCAAAGGCGAGCGCGTCGTGACCGCCAACAAGCTCAACGGGACCACGGGCTCCATCACCTGGGGCACCGACCGCATCACCTCCACCGAGACCTTCCCGGCGTTCCGGGAAGTGAACAGTGTCGATATCGATGTCCTCCGCACCGTCACCAAGGTGTGGAAGGATGGCGACACGAGTTCCACGGGCGGCACCGTGGTCTCGGTCATCGACCGCACCACCGACGGGCTCATGAGCTGGACATGGCAGCTCGGTGTCGCCAACGACAGCGTCACGACCACCACCCTCGCGGGAGGAGGGGACTGGACGGTGGAAACCGTCCATCCCGACGGCAGCAAAACCCTGGAAACATACATCGACGGCCTTTGGGACAAAACCGAGCAAAAGGTCTCATCTAATGTAATATCCTCGGTGGCCGCCAGAAAAGCGGACAACAGCCGCGGTTATGACACGCTCAAACGGCCGACCCACTCGAAGGAATCCCGCACCGCAACCTCAGGCGTCACGGTAACCCAATACCGTTCTGTGATATCCGATGCGGTCATGAAAGTTATTCCACCCGCAGGCGCCGCCCAGGCAACGGAATACGCCTATGACCATCGCGGAAGGCGTATCGAAGTGGATGCCCCCCAGAGCGAGGACGCCGACGAGGTGGAATTGGACAATATCACCGTGACGTCCTATTACCCGGACGGCAGGGTCAAGCAGGTTTCCGGCCACCAGGCATATCCCGTTTCCTACACCTACGACTACGCGGGACGCATGAAGACCATGACCACCACCGGTGACGCGGGAAACTCGATCACCGCGTGGAATTACTCGACCAGCAACGGCCTGCTGCTCTCCAAGCGCTACAACAGCAACTCCACCGGCACCACCGGCAGCGGGCCGGATTACACATACACCTCCGCCGGCCGCCTCCAAACCCGCCAATGGGCGCGCAAGGTTGACCCGGAGGATGAACTCAGCCCGCGTGTTACCACAACCTACGGCTACACCCGCGGGCTCCTCACCTCCGTCACCTACAACGACAACACACCCGGCGTTACCTACAACTACGACGCGTTCCCGTCCGACAACAACCATATCCCCGGGGACATTGAAACCGTCACCCGCGGCGGCGTCACCTGGACCCACCAATACGATCCCGCCACCCTGCGCCTCAAATCCGAAACCCATCCGGTGGGCGGCACCAGCCTGACCCGCGTCCTCACCCGCCACTTCGACACATCCGGGCGCGATGATGGCTTCGAGCTTGGAACCGACGCCGACCCTGATCTCGACCATGCCGTCGATTACGGTCACGATACCGCGGGGCGGCTCAATGAGGTCGTCGGAGCGGGGCAGACTTTCACCTATGGATACGTGACCGGCAGCAGCCATCTCATCCATACTGTCAACGGTCCCGCCGACACGCTCGTCACCAACACCTGGGATCCCGAGCGAGAAGTTCTGGAAATCAAGAAAAACGAGGTTGATTCCGCCACCGTTTCGCAGTTCACTTACGCTGTGAACGATTTCGGACAACGCACCGGAGTGATCACCGCCGGCAGCGCCTTCGGAAACACCGACCGTGGCTGGGAGTGGGGCTACGACTACCTCGGACAGGCCGTCAAGGCGGTCAATTCGTACGATTCGGACTACAACCGCGCCTACGTTTTCGACATCATCGGCAACCGCACCAGCGCCATAGATGGTGACGGTGAAGAGGCAGTCACCACCGGCTACACCCCCAACAAGCTCAATCAATACACCGCCATCGATCCGGGCACCGAAGTCTATCCTGTTCACGATCCTGACGGGAACCTGCTCGAAGACGCCGGAGTCAACGCCATGGCCTACGGCCTCAAATACGAATGGGATGCGGAAAACCGCATCGTGGCCGTGCGCAAGGCTGACGACACCCTGCTGGCCACCTACGACTATGATCACCTCGGGCGGCGCATCCGCACGACCACCACCGCGGCAGCCTATCAGGGAGCCAGCGACATCGGCTACCTCTACGATGGATGGAACGTGGTGGCCGAATACACCATCGCCTCCGGCCCCTCCATCGCGCTCCACCAGGCCTACACCTGGGGCCTGGACCTGTCCGGCACGCTCCAGGGTGCCGGCGGCGTCGGCGGCCTGCTCTGCATCCACCGCGGTCCGGGACTCGACATCAGTGGCAACCGCACCTGGAGCGACATCTTCATGCCTTTCTTCGACGGCAACGGCAACATCGTCGAATACATCAAAGGAAACGGCGACGAGGCCGCCCACTTCGAATATGATCCGTTTGGCAGACTTGTCGATTTCACCGAACTGACACTTAACCTAGCCGCCACCTTCACCTATCGATTCAGCACCAAACCGCAGGGATTCGAATCAGGGCTCTATTACTACGGCTACCGGTACTATGATCCCGTCACCGGCAGGTGGCCGTCCAGGGATCCGATCGAGGAAGAGGGTGGATTGAATTTGTATGGTTTTTTGGGG
>JBMTCD010000215.1:0-5963 GCA_049430545.1 Luteolibacter sp. | reverse complement strand
GCGACGCGACAAACGACCCGCTGCGCGACCCACCGCCGCCGCCAGAAGGGGGAAGTGGCGTGGCGAAAGAATCAAGGGAGCGGCCAATGAGACCAGCGACCTTCGCTTCCCAGTCGCTGAGAATAGACTTCAGCCGAAGCTCCGCCTCCCGCGCCTGCACTAAATTCGTCTCCAGCAGCACGCAAATATTTGCCGTGTTCTTGATGAGTTGCTCGAGGGTGAGGGCCTGCAGTGACGTGGCCTTGGAAGAAGCCGCACGGGCGAGCAGGCTGCGCAGCATTTCTTTCTGGGCCGGCGTTCTTTCGCCGTCCGCGCCCAGATTGAGCGAGGTGGCGAGCAGGCGGCCCTTGCCGACCCGGGCCTCCAGAACGAGTCCGAGGCGTTCGCACTCGTTGAAGTCGTCGATCATGTGCACCACCGGGTCAAACTCAAAGGGCAGCTTGTTCAGCTTCATGGCCGCGGATCCGGTCAGCAGGCTGTACCACTGGTATTGCGCGTGACTGCGGGTCGGGAATCCGGCCAGCGCCCCGTGTGCCGGGTCGCAGTAGATGCCCATCGGACGGGGATTGTTCGGAAATAACCCACGGCCCCAGAAGACGGTTCCGAAGCTGCAGGGGACCGGATCGATCAGCGAGCCCCTGTCCAGAGCCAGCAACACGCTGCCGCCATCGGCGAGAGCCGCGCGCACCTCGTCGGTCAACTTATCGGCAAGCACCACGCCGGCCGGAGCGGCGAGAGCGGCCTCGGCGGGGAAGACCCAGAACGACCACTCGTTGCTCACCTCGCTGTCGACCAGACGCAATGACAGCACCAGTTCCTGCGCCGCGGTGACTTCCGGCAGCTTCGCCTCGATCTTGCCGAGCGCCGTCAACCCGCCGGTCGGCACCCGATGGGGGCCTTGCTCGCCGTGGAAGAGCGCTTTTCCGCCGGGTTCGTTGATGCTCCACTGCCAACGGCACTCTGCCAGATCCTTGGGTCCGTGGTGGCGCACCAGGGCCTCGGCTTCGAACCGGCTGCCGCCGGTGAGTTCATCCTCGGCCATCTTGACCAGCGCGACTGTCGGCGCGCAGAAGCGGCGGAAGTGCTCGGGCGTGATCAGCCCCTTCGAGTCGCCCATGGCGTCGAGCATGCCGATCAGGGCGATGCCCTCGCCGGGGTAGTCCATGAGTCCGTTCAGGTGGTAGCCGTCCATCGACGGCGTGCGCAGCATCGCCTCCAGCTCGGTCTTGTATTGCAGCACCTGCAGGGCGCCGGAAGCCGCGGCGTATTCCGGCCCCCGCTCGGCCGGGTGAAACCGCTCGAAGCGCTCCCGGATCATCCCGATGTAGTGGGCCTTCAGCGGCCCGGTGTATTTCTCCGCGCTGAACCAGCCATAGAGGTCGGGGAAACTGGTGTATTGTCCGATCTCGTGCGAGATGAACGGCCGATCGAAGGGGCCGACGGTCTTCTCATAGGTGAAGCAAGTCTTGCCCTTCTCGTGGGCCAGCCCGCGCGCCAGGCCGCCGATGCCCTCGGCGGAAACGAAGAAATCGTCGATGCCCCCGGGGTTGAACGGGTGACAGTTTGAGGTGTAGAGATGACGCTTGTCACGCGCACGCCAAACCTCCACGAGGTGCTGCAGGAAGAACTCCCTGCCATTGCCCAACTCATTTCCGGGGGCCATCATCACGAATGACGGATGGTTGCCGTATTCGTCGAGAATCCGCTCCGACTCGCTGCGGATGAAGTTCGCCCGGTCCGGCAGGTGCCCGATGTTGCCCGAGCCATCCCACAGCGGTCCCTCGACGTGCACAAGCATCCCCAGCTCGTCGGCGGCTTCGAAGGCGGCCTTGGGCGGGCACCACGAGTGGAACCGCATGCTGTTCAGGCCGTAGTCCTTGTGCTTCTGAAGGAAGGCGAGCCACTCGGCCTTCGACATCGGCGGGTAGGCGGTCGCCGAATGGATGCAGTTGTCCTGGTTGCCGCGGATGAAGACCGTGCGGCCGTTGAGCTTGAACTGGTTGCCTGCGGCCACGAACTGGCGCAACCCGAACGTGGCGTGGGACACGTCGCGGCAGGTCTTGCCGCCTTTGTCGGAACCGCTCAGCTCGACCTTGAGCTGATAGATGTTAGGCGAGAACTCGTCCCAAAGCCGGGCATCCTCGCCGAAGGGCAGGACCAGTTCGACCCGGGTCAATGCACGACGCTCGTGATAGACACCGCCGAGATCGCCGAGGACCGGTGCCAGTTCATCCCGCGCGGAACGCTCCGCGTCAGCCTTGGTGCGGAACTTGGCGCTCACCGGCCCCATCGCATGCCCGCCACAGGAGGCGCTCGCCTTGAGCTCACCGGAAACCGCGCCGACCCGGCTGCGCACCCAGGCGGTGATGCGTGCCTCCTTTTTCTCGATGTCCGGATGGGCTTCGACCCGCTCGATCCAAACCGGGTCCGTCACCTGCAGCTCCATGCGGCCAATGATTCCGTTCCAGTTGCCCTGGCTCTCCTCGGTCAGGCTCATCGCCCACATCCGCGACCAGCCACCCCGCTGCGGATCACCGATCGGCTCGTGGCCGACGTTGAACTTGAGCCGGTTGTCGATGCGGATCGTCAGCTTGTGTTTTCCCGGCGTGAGGTATTCGGTCAGGTCGAAGCGGTGGGGGATGCAGAGGCTGTCCTGCATGCCGAGGTAATGGTCGCCGAGCCAGGCATCGGTCTGCCACATGGCCCGCTCGAGAAAGAGCACGACCCGCTTGCCCTGCCACGACTCGGGAATCTCGATGGTCTTCTGATACCAGGCCGGGCCGACATAACGGTGCTCCCGGGTCAGACGCACCGGGTCTGGCTCGGACTTCGTGCCGAAACCGGCCTCGTCCGTCGAGCCGGGCAGCTTGATCGTGTCCGTCAGCTCCCTGTTGAACCAGCGCTCCCGCAGGCCCGCCTTGTTCTCATCGAGTTGGAAGGCCCAATCGCCGTGCAGGTTCACATTCTGTCCGGCGGTTATGCCGACCCGCGGCACCAGCAATAGGCCTGCGATTGCAATGACGGTTTTCAGGGTGTGCATGTTGTGGATCTCAGAGGTCTACGTCAGGGTGCGGCTCTCTTTCACAGATGCTGCCGGCGGGGCACGGTGGCCATGTTTTCGTTTCTCTACGACGCGCCAAACAGAAATTGTCAAAAAACAATATCAAATGTGAAAAATGGGAATGTTTGCAGTCTTTTTGAGGGTCTTGGGTTATGCCAGAAGGAGTTGCCAGGCATGACGCCCACCCAGTCCTCAGCGCCGTGCGTGGATGGTTCCTTCGCCGGAGCCGTGGGTGAGGGCGGGAATCGCCGCTTTCCGGGCCTTGCGGATGGCCCCAAGAACGCCGGCACGGTCGCCGAGATGGGAGCAGATCACTTCGCAGTCGCTCAGGCCCTTGAAAAGCAGCCAGCAACCCTCGCGCATCGTTCGGTTGATCGTTTCGAGCAGCCGGGGGGAGCGTTTCGCCAGGCCGCCGACGATCACGATCTTCTTCGGCTGGAAAGTCAGCACGGCGTTGGAGCAGAGCCGGCCGAGCAGGACCACGACCCGTTCCACGATGGCCGTGGCCACAGCGTCGCCCTGTTCGGCGGCGTCGAAGACCATGCGAGCGGTCAGGCGCTCCGGGTCGTTGCCGCATAGATCGCGAAGGAGGGTCGGCTCGCCGCGCTCGACCGCCAGCCGCCCGTGCTTGGCAATGCCGGGTCCGCCGACCATGGCATCGACACAGCCGGTGGCGCCGCAGTTGCAAGGCCAGTCGTCATCGCTCACCCTGGAATGACCGAACTCCGGGAAAAGACTGCCCGGGAACTCCTGCACCTGCCCGTCGAGCACGACGCCGGTGCCCAACCCGGTTCCCCAAGCCAGCAGGACGAAGCGATCACACTCCCGGCCGATGCCCGCCCAGTGCTCGCCCCAAGTGGCCATCACCGTGTCGACGTCCGCCACCACCGGTATGCCGTAGCGCTCGGCAATCGGCTTGGTCAGCGAAGCCCCGGAGAGGAAATCCCAGTCCGGACCCCAGGCGATGACCCCGGTTTCGCGATCCACCACGGCGGGCACCGCCATCCCGATGCCCTTGAGTTCCTCCCGCGCATATGCTGTTTCCAAGAGGGCCGCGTCGATGCCCTCGAAAATCTGCCGGAGCATCCCTTCGGGCGTGTCGCGCTGGTAGGGGCGCTTCGTGAAACATTTCAGATCCGGCTGCGCCTCGGCGACCGCGAAGCGGACGTGGGTCTTGCCGAAATCGATTCCGATGAAGCATTCCCTGGTGGACATGGCGGCGTTTCCCGTCCGGTGGTTCGCTATTTCCCCGCCGAGAGAATCTCCAGGATCCGCTCGGCCATCGCCTGATCGATGAAAAGGGACGAGATGAGGCCGGTCCGCAGGGCACCCAGGACGGCCGCCGCCTTGTTCACGCCCCAGGCCACGGCCATCCGGGAGCCGGCCGCCTGCAATTGCCCGGCGCTGACGGCGATCATGCGGCCCTCGAGCCCGCTCTTGATGATTCCGCCGTCGCGGTCGTAGTAGATTCCGCAGATGTCACCCACCGCCCCCTTCTCGATGAGTGGCGGCAGGTATTTTTCACCGATGTAAACCACCATCCCGGGCACCGGTGGCACCACGCCCACTCCCATGCAGGCGAGGTCGAGGCGGTCCCAGCGCTCGATGATGTCGCTGATGCCGGCTTCCCGAACCAGGGCATGGCACAGTTTCGCGCTGCTCAACACCATCGGCAGCGAGAGGAAGTTCGGTTCGGCACCCAACTGCTGAGCCGCCTGCATGACCAGTCGGTTCATCTGGCTGTGAAGCCCGGAGTGCCCGCTCTCGCCCATCAGCGGGAGGACCCGGACTTGGCGGGCCTTGGTGGCGCCCAACAGATCCGCCACCAGCGAGGTGGTGCGGCCCCAGGCCAACCCGAGGGTGTCGCCATCGCTCAGCATTTCGGCAAGATACCCGGCTGCCGCCCCCGCCACGGCGCGCTGGCTCAGGCTTTGCGCGCCACGCGGATTCGGGATCACCGTGATGTGGTCGAGCCCGGTCCGTTTCTTCAAGGTGTCTGCCAGGGAGGTGCAGGCGTTGGTTGGATCGACAATCTGTATCCGCACGATTCCGGCCTCGCGCGCGTTGTTGAGGTAAAGCGCGATCAGCGAACGGGAAACCCCGAGGCGGTCGGCCACCTCCTGCTGGGAAAGACCTTCCTCGTAATAAAGGCGGGCAACCTGGACCAGGGTGCCCTGCTTGTCAGTGCCGAGCGGGACCGCGGCGGTGGAGGATTTGCTGGCTGGTTTCATGGACGCCCGGCTGAGCCTTGCGCGACGGCTGGCAAATGGCAACTCGCAATTGGCAAATGTCACCATGCAGAAGTCTGAATGCGGGAACTTGGCATCGCTCACCTCGCCGGTGAATCAAGCGCCATGTCGAAGGCGAAAAACAGGTGCCAATCATGCGACAACAAGCAGGACTGCCGGACGATGCCCGCGATCAACGGATGCCCACTCGCCCTCCCTGTCCACCAGGCTGGTGGTTGGATCATTCGCGTCCATTCCCGTTCGTTCGAGGTTCCTGCGTGAGGGGCGTCCATGTCGCCCGGTATTCCATGGTCACCTTGCCGGTTTCCGGATCGTGGAGCAGGGGCAGAAAAAGGTAGCGCGATTTGTTGATATCGGCCTTGTCGGGAATCCACCATTGGTCGCAAAGCGCCATGATGGTGTCGGACTCCTTCAGGTGAATCAGATCGGTGACCTGCGAGTTCCAGGTTTTGTTTTCGCTGATCTTTCCCTGGCTCTTCCATGGCCCCAGGGGAGCCTCGGCGGTCGCGCACACGGTCTCGGAGCCGGCCCAGCCGTGCACCCCGGAGGCGACGGCGATGTATCTGCCCTTGTGCTTGATCATGGCAGGCGCTTCACAGCCCTTTTCAAAAACCACGACTCCATCCCGGTTGCTGGTCAGGTAGTCGTCGCTG
>JBMTCD010000214.1:0-6007 GCA_049430545.1 Luteolibacter sp. | reverse complement strand
ATAACGACCGGCGCGCGGCGCTTGCGGGTGTAGAACCTCATCACAGACGGGTCAGCGTGCCTCGGGATAGCACTTGGCCAGCAGGTCGGAGATCTGTCCCTCCATGGTCACGGCCATCGTCTCGATCTTGCGCTGGAAGTAATTGTGGGCGATCAGGCTCGGGGCGGCCACGGCGAGGCCGACGATCGTTGTGTTGAGCGCCTCGGAGATGCCGCGCGCCACCGCGACGGGATCACCCGCGCCGGCCCCGCTGCCGAGGTTGGCGAAAATCGTGACCAAGCCGGACAAGGTCCCGAGCAGCCCGAAGAGCGGAGCGACGCCGGTCGTCATTTCCAGGAGGGCGAGGCCACTCTCCATGCGGACAACTTCATGCCGCGCCCGCACTTGCACCGCTTCGAGATTTTCCTGGCGGGGCCAGTTGCGGTGCGCGAGGCAGGTGGCGATGATGCGGCCTAGAGGCGAAGCCTGCATCTGCGCGGCACGGGCCAGAGACTCCATCGAATCGCCCGGCTGGACGTTCTCCAAAGCCTCCTCAAGCTCCGGAGGGATCACGAGCCGCTCCCGCAGGGCCAGGGCGCGCAGCAGAATGACCGTTCCCGCGCTGATCGAGAGCGCGAGGAGCAGAACCATGAAGAATCCACCATTGACGAAAAACGCCATCGCTCCGTGCAGAACCTGTGTCATGTCAGTAGGATATAATGCTGAAGCTGAAATCAATCTCGATCCTTCCGCCGTCGAGCACCGGCAGGACGTCGGGCGGGATGGGCGGAATCTCCGCAGCACGTATAGACTCGATCGTCACGATTTCAAAACTTTCATTGCCCGTATTGGAAAGCACCCGGGGGTTCCGCGCTTTCCCGTCCTTCTCGATGGTGAAGAGCACCTTGATCGTGCCGATGCTGAACATGTCCATGCGCGAACCAATGTGATAGTACCAGCTCGAACCGACAGCATCGCTGATGGCCTTGCGGTAACGGCCCAGCGGAGTGGCCAAGGCGGCGACAGCAGCCTTGCCGCGGCTGTCGATGCTGCCGCTGAGGCGCGTGGCGCGGGTCATCGGGCGGTAGGAAGGCCGCGAGGGGGGCACGGCGGGCGACGGAGGTTGCTGTGCGGGCTTGTCCGGCTCGCGCGGAAGATTCGAGGCGATGATGGCGCCGTCGCCCTCCGGTTTGGGTTTGATTTCCTCGCGCTGCTCCGGGAGCTGTGGCGTGCTTTCCGCCGTTTGCGGCGCGGGCGGCGACGGGGGAGTTTCCGGCGTGGGCGGGGCCGGATCGGGCTTGGCCAGAGCCAATTCTTGCTCTTCCAGTTCGAGGAATGGCTCGTCACGCCCCTCTTGCGTGGGCAGCGGGGCAGAGCCGGCAGCCGCCTCGGGGGACGCCGCCGCCGTATTGCGGTCCGACTCGAAAACGGCCTGATCCGGCGGAGCAGACTCGGGCGTGGAGGCCTCGACGAACTTGGTTTTGTCCGGGGCCGGCGGTTCAACCAAGGTGACTGTAAGTTCCTGGGGTAATTCCTCGCGAACCTCCGGCGGCGCGGCGAAGAGAAACCAAGCCAAAGCGAGAATGCCCGTCAGGTGCGCCAGGAGCGAGAGGAGCAACGCGACAAGCACGGCCCGACGGGCCGCTTTTTTCTCGGCGGAACGGTTTCTCATCGTTGCCCCCTGGGCTGCGTGGTGCGCGCGTGGTGGAAAAGATACTGCTGGGCATAACCGGCGTGGGGGCCGAAACGCGAAGCCAGTTTTTGCTCGAGTGCCAGCGGGGTCGGCTGCTGGCGCCCGCGCCAATAGTGCCGCTTCATGATCCGGCTGATCCAGGTGTCGACCGGAAAGGCCGAGAGCCGTTCGAAGCCGAAAAGCATGACACAATTGGCCACTTTGCGCCCGACACCCGGCAGCTCGCAGAGGGCATCGCGCAATCCAACATCATCCAAGTCGCGCATTTTTGACAGATCAGCCTCGCCGGAGGCCACCCGCCCGGCGGTGGCACGAAGGTTCTTGGCACGATAACCCAAGCCGCACGCACGGAGATCTTCTTCGGCCGCGCTCGCCAGCGCGCCCGGCGGAGGATAGGCCCGCAGATCGGTCCCCTTCACCCCGCGGCCGAATCGCGCGCGCAAGGCGGCGGACATCTGACGGATATGCGCGACTTGTTTCATGGAAGAAGTAATGAAGGTGGCCAGGCACTCCCAAGCCGGCTGACGAATGATCCGCAACCCGCGGCAAAACTCCAAGGCTGCAACCATGGTCGCGTCCGGGGGAAAGCCGCGGTAGATCTCCTCGAGATCATGGTCCATGGAAAAATAACGGGCCACCGCCGCGGGGTCGCCCCGCAAAACAACCAGGCGCCCTTTCTCCTCGCGCACCATCACGAATGCGCCTCCGATCACTCCTTCCCAGACGCCGCCGGCCCGTTCCCGCCAATGGAAAACCTGGCCACACTCGAGGGTGGCACGGAGGTTGATGGGACCGTGAAGCAACACGCCTCAGTCCATGAGCCTGACCGGAACAAAAAACTCCAGCAGACCGTGCCGGAAGCCGCCCGTGATCTCGATGGCGCAAAGCAGGCTTTTGCGCACATGCAGGGCGGCAGGATCGCCGCATCCGATAAGCGACGAGGCCAGTGCACCGAGGTCAGGTTGGTGTCCCACGAGCATGACCGAGGACATTCTCCGGTATGCATCCAGTTCTTGCACGGCTTGGTGCGGAGCCATCCCGCAGGCAGCCCACGCCACCTCGATGAGTTCCGTCCCGCCGAGAATCTTGGCCACGATCCTCGCGGTCTGCAGCGCCCGCGCGACGGGACTGCTCAAAATCACCTCGGGGACAAGCCCGTGCCGGCGGCAGAATTTTCCCGTCCGCTCGGCCTGCGCCTCGCCTTTGCCCGTGAGGCGACGGGCACTGTCCGACGCGGCCAGCGACTCGGCTTCGGCATGGCGCAGGAGGAAGAGTGTCATCCCGGAGCGCAGCTACATGACCATACCGCCATCCACCACCAGCGTCTGTCCGGTGATATAAGCGGCCTCGGCGCCGGCCAAAAAGGCCACCGCCGCAGCAATGTCTTCCGGGGCACCGAAACGCCCGAGGGGGATGCGCTCGACCACCGCGGTGCGGATGCTCTCCGGAAGAACGTCGGTCATGTCCGTCTGGATGAAGCCGGGAGCGACCGCATTGACCGTGATACCGCGGCCGGACAACTCGCGCGCGATCGTTTTGGTCAGCCCGATCAGGCCGGCCTTGCTGGCCGCGTAGTTGGCCTGGCCGGCGTTGCCCATGATGCCGCTGACGGAGCTAATATTGATGATACGACCGCTGCGCTGCTTGGCCATGGGGCGTTGCACGGCCCGGATGAAATTGAAGGCGCCCTTGAGGTTCGTGTCGACAACCACATCCCAATCCTCGCTGCTCATCCGCATGCTCAGGCCGTCGCGCGTCACCCCGGCGTTGTTGACAAGGATGTCCGCTTTGCCGAAGTCCTTGATGATGGCGTCGGCCAACTCCTGCACCGCCTGGAAGTCGGCCACATCCACGGCGTAGGCTTTGGCCGACCCCGGTTGCGCGGCATTGATGGCGTCCGCAGTTTTTCCGGCGTTGGCTTCCGTGCGGCTGACCACGGCGACCTTGGCGCCCCCCTCGGCCAATTTCTTGGCGATGGCTTCGCCGATACCCCGGCCCGCTCCGGTGACGATCGCCACCTGTCCTTCGAATGGTTTGCTCATAGACGGGACATCAAACAGGAGGGCGCGGCGGGGAGGCAAACATTAACGCCGGAAGACCGCCTCGATTTGGCCGTGCGGCTCGTCCGTCGCGGTAAAGACAAGGTTCGGGTTGTCCAAGCCGAAGGGCTGGAGGTTGATCAGGTGGCAGTGCTTGTTGGGCAGCGCGAGCGAGATCTCGTCGACCTCCGGCATTGCGGCAAAGGCCGCTTCGGCCATCTCGGCCATGGTGGCCTGAACCGATGGGCTGAAGTTGTCGCAAAACGGGCGCAGCATGGCCGAACGAACGCCGGCATTCGCCGTGCGGAAGTTGGCGGGATGCCGCGCCCAGCGCCATCCGGCGGTGACCGAGGTGGCGAAAATACGATCATCGGTCTCGGGAAGGGTGGTGAATTCGCAGCGGGGATAGCCGGAAAAACCGCTCTCGGCGGACTTGAGGATGAGCCAATCGGAAACCCCCGAGATCAGCTCCTCCCTCTCGGCCGTGACCACCGCTTTGACCCAAGGCACCGGTGAACCCGGCGCGGTAAAACTGTGGCTGTGGTCGCCGATCCGCTCCCAGACGCGTTCGCGAATCTCGACGTGCGCTCGCTCCACCTGTGCGTAGCGCCCGACAAAATGCTGCCCCAGATGAAGGGCGAATTTTTCCATCTCCTCGGTCAGGTGATCACGGGACAAAACATTGATCGTGTTCTTCACCGTATCCGTCGCCACCAACTTGCTGTTGTCGCCTTCGGTGTAGGACGTCTCGAAATTCCCCTCGAGCAGGACTTGGACGTCGGCTTCGACAACGGTGTGACGCGCGCCATCGCGCAAAATTTTGACCACGCGGACGCGGGCCTTGCCGTAACGGTGGGAGGACAGCTTCATCTTGGCAGTCACGCTACAAAATCGCGCCCCCGCCCCAAACACATTTCCTTCGCTTCCGCACAGTGCTAACAAAGCCGGAATGGCGTCCTCTTCCGCACGTTACGACTCCATGGACTACCGTCGCTGCGGACGCAGCGGGCTGAAGTTGCCCGCCCTCTCCCTCGGGCTCTGGCACAACTTCGGGGCCAACGACGACTTCGCCAACGCCCGCGACATGGTCCTGCGCTCTTTCGATGCGGGTATCACCCATTTCGATCTGGCCAACAACTACGGTCCGCCGCCCGGGAGCGCGGAAGAAACATTCGGCCGCCTCCTGCGCGAACAACTGGCCGCGCACCGCGACGAATTGATCATCTCGACCAAAGCCGGCTACTTCATGTGGCCCGGACCCTACGGCGAGTGGGGTTCGCGCAAATACCTGCTCTCCAGTCTGGATCAAAGCCTCCGGCGACTGGGCCTCGATTACGTCGACATTTTCTACAGTCACCGCATGGATCCCGAAACCCCGCTGGAAGAAACCATCGGAGCGCTGGTCAGCGCGGTAAAATCGGGCAAATCCCTCTACGTCGGCATTTCCAGCTACGATGCGGAGACGACCCGCCGGGCTGCCGAAATCCTCCGCACCGAGCGCATCCACCTCCTCATCCATCAACCCGTCTTCAATCTCTTCGACCGCTGGGTGGAGCACGGGCTGAATGATGTTCTGCAGCAAGAAGGTATTGGCTGCATTCCGTTCAGTCCCCTCGCCCAAGGACTTCTGGCCGGACGTTACAACCACGGCATCGATCCCGATTCTCGCGCCGGCAAGCCCGATGGCTTTTTGCGCCCCGAACACGTCACGGAGGAAAAGCTACGCCCGGTGCGGGCTTTGGCCGAGATCGCGAAGTCACGCGGTCAGTCCCTCGCCCAGATGTCCATCGCCTGGCTCCTCGCCAAGCCCTACGTCACCAGCGTCCTCATCGGCGCCAGCCGATGGCCGCAAATCGAAGACAACCTCGGCGCCCTACGGAATATTTCATTCAGCGGCGCGGAACTCGCTACCATCGATCAGGCTTGCCGATTGTAGCGGCGCGTCTGTGGCGGGACAGCCCGATCGGAGTCAATCCCAAGGATTGATCACCCGCACGCCGCTCCCCGAGAAATCCTTCACATTCCGCGTCACCACCGTGACTTCATGCACCACCGCGGTGGCGAGAATGAGACCGTCACGAAATGAGCCCGGACGTTCCGCGTGCATGCGCCCGCACATTTCCGCGACCTTGTGATCCACCGGCAGAATTCTCCCGGCGAAACCTGGCTTCACCCGTTGCTCCAACCACGCTTCCCATACCTCCGCTTGTTTGCGGTCGCGCTTGCGCGCCAGTTCGGTGCCAAGCCGGATCTCGAGCTGCGTGTTCTCGCTGAGGATGCTCGCATGAGGATTTTG
>JBMTCD010000213.1:0-6025 GCA_049430545.1 Luteolibacter sp. | reverse complement strand
CGCATGCGCCTCAAGCGTTCGAGTTCCTGGCGGAGTGGAGCCCAGTAAGCCCGATC
The DNA here is from genome assembly GCA_049430545.1 of Luteolibacter sp. Classification (GTDB taxonomy): domain Bacteria; phylum Verrucomicrobiota; class Verrucomicrobiia; order Verrucomicrobiales; family Akkermansiaceae; genus Luteolibacter. The sequence goes on along the minus strand of JBMTCD010000213.1, from coordinate 5,969 downwards.
CGCTGCCACTTCGGCGCGGCGTTCTTGTTTCAGGAGTTTCTCAACGGCTTCGATGTCTTTGGCAAGTGCGGATGCCACCGCCGGCCGGTTGAATTGGACTGCGGCGGATTGGGCGGGAAACAAGGTGGCCAATTGGATGAGAATCTCCGCGGTACGGCATTCCCGCAGCCAGAAATCGATGCGCTCCGGGGTGGGTTCGGAGCGATTTTGAAACCAGTGGGCTTCGACCAGTCGCGCAAGCATAGGCCAGTCTTTCGCTCGCTGGGTCTTTTTCGCTTTTACGAGATCCGGCAGCGAGAGGAGATCCGCTTCGAAGTCGTCGATGGCAATGGTGGTGCGTCGCTCCCAGAGTTCCGGGAATGGATCGACGCCGCGCATGACCGTCATCACATCGACTCGCAGGCCTTCGACACCGGGTGCCTGACAACGGAAATGAATCGCCAGGCCACGATGGAGGAAGGATTCCTCGAATGCGGGCATTGCAATCACCTCGGCCTCCAGTTCGTGCAGCGCTGTTTGAAGGCGCCGCAGATTCTCCGGTTCGGCGAGGATGGCGAAGTCCACGTCGCGGCTAAATTCCGCAGCGCCGTAAAACACGCACGCCTGGCCGCCCATGAGCAGGCAGCGGACGCCATGACGACGCATCGAAGAAAGGACTGTCAGTGTCGGGTTCGGGTTCAAGAGAGCCTCCAAGGGATAGGAAGGTTTCCCACAAGCGGCCTGATTCCTTCCAGCGCTCTTGCGGCGAGAGGGAATACCAATCCAGCCATTCAGGCGAAATGTCGGGCATCTCCTTCATATCTTACCAATAACATGCTCATGAATGGATGGAAACAGGTATTCGAGAGTGCCGAGTGGGAAGTGAAAGAAGGCGTTGGGCTTTGGGCGTGCTGGAAGGATCGGGCTTTTGGGCACTTTGGCCGGAAACCGGCGATGGATGGGCTGATGCGGACTGAAGTCCGCGCTCCGTTTGAAGTGGCGGCCGGAGGCGGCGCGTGCGGTTTATGGCGCTTGCAAAGCGCCAGTCCACGCTGCCGCCCGTGGTTGCGGCCTTTTGGTGGCGGAACTGCTTCGGGAATTTTGAAAACACAGGCAACCCCGGAACAGGAATTGCCATGCGGGAAGAATGGCGCAGGCGCGGGTTTGTTCAAGAAAAAATGAACAAAGCTCAGCAAAGGTAGGGCATTAGCGCGGGAGCGCCGGTGAATGAAAGAGAATGGGAGGGCCAATGGCAGGCGAGACGTCGATTCGATGTCTGTGAATATGCGTTTCATTGGTGCGCTTTCCCCGGCGGTGGAATCCTACCTTGGCTTGCAAGGGTGGGAGGGGTTGGGGTATTGTGGCGGCGGCAAATATGGAACTGGTGAGGAAGATCGTGATGGACCGCCGGTTGCACCGCTTGGCGGCATTGGGGTTGTTGTTGGGATTGGGCGCGCTGCTGGTGCTCTGGAAATCGGGCTTGAAGCTGGCGGATGCGGTGGGCTGGATGCAGCAGGGGAGGACTTTCCTGGTGGCGCACCCCGGTTGGCTGTTCGTGGCCTTGGTGATTCTGAACGGGTTGCCGTTTCCGGCATCGGTGTTGTTCGTAATGGCCGGAATGGTGTGGGGGGAGCGCCCGGTGGTGGCTTGCGCGTTTGGATTGGCGGCGCTGGCACTGAACCAGGCGTGGACTTATGCGCTGGCGGCGGGGCCCGCACACATGTTGATGGGACGTGTGTTGGCGCGCTGCGGGTGGAAAATTCCCGTTTTGAAGTCGGAGAATGTGACGGACACGCTGTTGGTCATGCGGCTGGTGCCGGGGATTCCGTTGTTTGTGCAGAACTACGTCTTGGGTCTGCTGCGTGTGCCATATGGGCGTTACGCGTGGATGTCTCTGGCGTGCAATGGTCCGCCGGCGCTCGGTTTCATTCTGGCCGGCGCAGGGATCGCGGGAGGCGAGTGGAAAATCGCCCTGCTGGGGATTGCGGTGCTGGTGCTGGCACTGGTGCTGGTGCGGGTGGCGCGAAGGAAGCTGGGAGGTAAAAGCTAAAAAGCTGAAATGCTGAGATAAGAAAAACCGATGCGCGGCGCGAGGGCCGGCATTCTCACGAATGCGCCTACACGATCATGCCTGCGGCGACGGTTTCGTTGGTGCCGGGGTCGATGAGGATGAATGAGCCGGTATGGCGGTTGCGGCGGTAGGAATCGTGGATGAGCGGGGCGGCGGTGCGCATCGAGATGCGGCCGATGTCGTTCATGTGGAAACTCTCGACGTGTTCGATCTTGTGCAGCGTGTTGATATCGACGTGATACTTCACCTCCTTGATGACGGCCTGGGTTTCGAGGGTGGTGTGGCGGACGACGAGTTTGGCGCGGGGCGGCATGGGGCGGGGCGAAAACCAGCAGATCATCGCCTCGATGTCCTGGCCGACCTGGGGCGGGTTGTTGGCTTTGACGATGGTGTCGCCGCGCGAGATGTCGATTTCGTCGGTCAGGGTAAGGCAGACGGATTGCGGGGCGAAGGCCTCGTCGATTTCGCCATCGGCGGTGTGGATTGCCTTGATGACGGACTTGAAGCCGGAGGGCAGCACGGTGATTTCATCGCCGGGTTTGAAGACGCCGCCGGCGACGCGGCCGGCGTAGCCGCGGAAATCGTGCCACTCGTTGGACATCGGGCGGATGACCCACTGGACGGGAAAGCGGGCATCGACATGGTTTTCCTCGCCGCCGACGTAGACGTGTTCGAGGTGGTAGAGGAAAGTGGGGCCCTGATACCAGGGCATGTTTTTCGACTTCTCGACCACGTTGTCGCCGTCGAGGGCGGAGATTGGAATGTCCTGGATCTCGACGATGTTGTCGAGGCGCGAGGCGAAGTCGCGGTAGTCGCGGACGATGTTCTGATAAACCTCCTCCGAGTAATCGACGAGGTCCATCTTGTTGATCGCGAGCACGACGTGCTGGATGCGCAGCAGGTTGGCGATGAAGCTGTGGCGCTTGGTTTGCTCGATGACGCCCTTGCGGGCGTCGATCAGGATGATGGCGAGGTTGGCGGTGGACGCGCCGGTCACCATGTTGCGGGTGTATTGGATGTGGCCGGGCGTGTCGGCGATGATGAATTTGCGTTTGGGGGTGGCGAAGTAGCGGTAGGCGACATCGATGGTGATGCCCTGTTCGCGTTCGGCCTTGAGGCCGTCGGTGAGGAGGGCGAGGTTGACGTTTTCATCGCCGCGGCGGCGCGAGGATTCCTCCATCGCCTCGAGCTGGTCCTCGAAGATCGATTTGGAATCGTATAACAGGCGTCCGATGAGGGTGGATTTGCCGTCATCGACGGAGCCGGCGGTGGAGAAGCGGAGGAGATCCATGGGAAGGTAAAAGCTGAAATGCTGAGATACTGAAAAGCTGAAATAAAGAGATGTTATGACTTATGGGAGTGGGTGAGGCAAGGGGTGTTGGTAGTTGAAATCGGGCGGACTAAAGTCCGCGCTCCTTTACGGCCTGCCATTGGGGTTCAAGGCCGAGTTGTTTGATGGCGTGGTCGAGGAATTGAAGGTCGAGTTCCTGTTGTTCGATGATGCCGGCGATGTCGCGGATGTGTTTTTCGGAGCCGCCTTCGCGGAAGAAATCGAGCTTGTGGAGAATCACGTCTTCGGGCGGGGCAATCGAAATTTCGCAGGCTGGCGTCTGGACGCGGCGCGTGTGTTCGAGCGCCCAGGGAAGGGCGGGGTGGTTGCGCGAGAGGTAGATGTCGGCCTTGAGACCGGTATGGTGGTGGATGATGTTGAAATGCCCGTGTGCCTCGCGGCGCGATTCGATGGCAATCACATCGGCTGGCGGAAGGTAGAAATCCTCTTCGGGGAAGAGAGAGGGAAGTTGTGGGATCTGGGTTGGATCGAGCAACACGACCAGATCGATGTCGAGGGTGTTGCGCGGCTCTCCATAGATCGAACTGGCGACCGATCCGGTGATCATGTAGCGGATTCCGGCTTGTTCCAAAGGGGCGACGAACAGTGAAATGAGGTCAGGGTCTTGCATGGAGCCAGATGCGGGCGAGTTCCTTTTCGACTTCCTCGGGCGAAGCTTGCGGATGGCGCATCCGGATGCCCATGCGTTTCAGTTCGCGTGCCTGGCGGATGGTGGCGGCGAGGAGATTGTATTTCTCCGACGGTGACATGGCTTTCCAGATGGATGCTTGGGTGGGAGGCTGCATGGGTAGAAGCTGAAATTTTTGAAATGCTGAAAAGGGAGTGGTTTGATTGACGATTGTTGATTGAGGAATTTGGATTTTTGGTCTGGTTCTAAGAAGCCGTTTGGCAGTTCGGAAATCCAGAATCAACATTCGTCATTCGAAAGGGCTTGGTGGAGCAAGGGGGAGTAGATGGATTCGGGCGGAATGAAGTCCGCGCTCCGTTAGAAATAGCCCTCTTTTTTCCTGTCCTCCATCGCGGTTTCGGAGCGTTTGTCATCGGCGCGGGTGCCGCGTTCGGTCTGGCGGGCGGCGGCGACCTCCGCGATGACCTCTTCGAGATTTGAGGCTGGGGACTCGACGGCACCGGTGCAGGTGGCGTCGCCGATGGTGCGGAATCGCACGGTGCGGGTCTCGGCTTTTTCGTGGTCCTGGGGCTTGAGGAAACCGGTGACGGCGAGGATCTGGCCGTTGCGCTCGAAGACTTCGCGCTGGTGGGCGAAGTAGATCGAGGGCAGCGGGATGTTTTCGCGTTTGATATACATCCAGATGTCCATCTCGGTGAAGTTTGAGAGCGGGAAGACGCGGAAGTGCTCGCCGGGGAGTTTGCGGCCGTTGAAGAGGTTCCAGAGTTCGGGGCGCTGGTTCTTGGGGTCCCACTGGCCGAAGTCGTCGCGGTGGGAGAAGAAGCGTTCCTTGGCGCGGGCCTTTTCCTCGTCGCGGCGGCCGCCGCCGAGGCAGGCGTCGTATTGGTGTTTCTCGATGGTGTCGAGCAGGGTGACGGTCTGGAGTTTGTTGCGCGAGGCGTTGGGGCCCTTTTCCTCGACCACGCGGCCTGTGTCGATGGATTCCTGGACGAGGCCAACGACGAGATTCGCGCGGATGAGTTCCACGAACTCGTCGCGGTAGGTCATGGTTTCGGGGAAATTGTGGCCGGTGTCGATGTGGACCAGCGGGAAGGGCATGCGGGCGGGCCAGAAGGCCTTTTTCGCCAGCCAAGCCATGACGATCGAGTCCTTGCCGCCGGAGAAAAGCAGCGCCGGATTCTGGAATTGGGCGGCAGTTTCGCGAAGGACGAAGATCGCTTCGGATTCAAGCTGGTCGAGATGGCTGAGGTGGTAGTTGGGCATGGTCGGGAAGCGGGAGGCGGGAAAAATGCAGTGAGCAGCGCTGGGGCGGCTAGCTAGGAACGGGGGAGATTTGGGTCAAGGAATAATTACAAATATGAGTTTATTGGTAAGGAATAAAAAGCCATGAGGATGGACTGAGCTTGGGTTATTATATTCGGTGCCGACTCAGGGTAGTGGCGCGAGATTGAGCCCCGCATGTTGAGCCAGGCTGTTTTGCCTTTGGTTGAAGCCAAGGAACGCAGTCGCACCGATTTCCAAGGCGCAGGCGACGTGGAGGATATCCATCGTGCGGCAGCCCAGTCGGGGCGTTTCGGCGCTCAGGTCAAGAAACCGCTGCATGAGGGAGTTGCGGTCGATTTCCGGGAAAAAATAGAGCCCGCGCTTGAAGCGGCTTTGAAACAATCCGATCTGCGCATTCGCCTGGTCAGCGGTGATTTCGTTCCAAAAAACCTTCAAGCGCAGGGCATTGACCAGTTCCGCCTGCTGGATTTCCCAGATGGGCAGCGGCTGTTCCTGTGACGAAATCCGCGCTTGAACCGCCTCCGATCCCGGTTCGCGGACGTAAAGCTTCAAGAGTGCGCTGGTATCCAAGTAGAGCATGATTACCAGCGTTCATCGCGATCTGCTGCGATGGTTTCCTCGGCAGAACGCCCGGAGGCGGGAACGGCTGTGGCAAG
>JBMTCD010000212.1:0-6033 GCA_049430545.1 Luteolibacter sp. | reverse complement strand
TCAGGCTCATAACCTGAAGGTCGTAGGTTCAAATCCTACTCCCGCAACCAATGAAAGCCGTTTAGCCTCAAAAGGTTAAGCGGCTTTCGCCTTTCTGGGATGGAGTCGCATGAACACCTCTCAAATGCATCTGAATGCGCCAAATAACCCGCTCTATTGCCCGGTCCGTTGCACGGCAATTTCATCCCAGCCTGAGCACTTCGCTTAATCTTGCCTCCACACCGCTGGCAATGCCCGTGCGGTCGAGGCTCCGGGCGTTGGCGATGAAGACCATCGACCGTGGCTTCAAGGCGTCGATCTTCTCCCATTTGAACTTTTTCGGGTCGAAGTCCACCGCGGCCATTTCCGGCAGCACGGCGGCGTGGCCCGCGTGAACCATCCGAACCACCTGGGTGAATGAGAAAAGTCTGGCGAGCACGCGTGGCCGGTGTTCCCGGGCGGTGAGCCATTCCTGCCAGCGAAGACCGAATTGCCCGCTTGGCAGGAGTTCCGCCATCGGGGCTTGCGAAATCACATCCCGCGCTTCGTCCTGCGGTTTCCAAAGCGACTTGGCCGCTAACAGCGCGTAGCCAACCTGACCCAGCGGCCACCGCTTGACGTCCTTCACGATGGCGTCCGCCCGCAGGATGCCGAAATCCAGCCGTATGAAGAACGCAGTCCACCATGACATCATGGCCGACATCCAAGGCCGCTTCGACAAGCTGACCGTCGTGATGGCGCGCATGGGCTACACCGGGGCCGGCAACGGCTTTATCCCGCCTGCCGGCCACGAGGATCATGCCGATGGGATGGATGCGCTCGGGCGTCCGGAACATGGGCGCATGCTCGCGGTTCGCGCGACCGCGGGCATGCATCGGCTGGCCTCTGTCGAATTCCGGTTTTTTTTCACATCGCCACGGGATTTGGCGACATTAGCCTTTCGCCGCCCCGATTCGCCCACCCATGAAGATCGTTTTCCGCCTGAATTACCGCACCGTGCCCGGTGAGTCGCTGTGGCTGAAATTGGCCGCCGTTCTTGGCAACGACCGGCTGCGCTTGGAGCAGGTATTGCCGCTGCGATGGATCAACGACGACCAATGGCAGACGGAAATCGAGCTGCACGGCCACGAACCGGTGCGGCTGGAATACACATACCAGTTCAGGCGCGAGCAAAACGGTGTGGAACTCGGCGAATGGGACGGCCCGCGCGTGATACCGGTGGATTCCGCCTCTGCGGAAGTGCTGCTGCTGCGCGACACCTGGCGCTCTGCGGGCACGTTGGACTACGCGTTTGAAACCGCGGCCTTCCGCAGCTTGCTCCCGGAGCGAAAACACTTTTCGCCGCCCGCGATTCACGCCAGTGCCAACCACCTGATCCAGCTCCGCATGGCCGGAGTGCCGGACGGACTGGTGCCGTGCGTCATCGGCAGCGTCACGGAACTCGGCGACTGGGATTGGAAACGCGCCGTGCCGATGTCCGAAGTCTCCGCCAACCACTGGCAAGCCGTGCTCCAACTGCCGGACGATTGGTCCATCGAATACAAATACGGACTCTTCGACCCGGGGCTCGGCCGCGCCGTCGAGCTCGAGCAGGGAGAAAACCGCACGCTCGAGTGGCGCGACCATGCCGTGCGCCAGTGGACGGTCGTCAGCGACGAAGGCTACCGCCGCGACGACACGCAGCTGTTCCGCGGTGCCGGCGTGGCGATTCCGGTGTTTTCCCTGCGCTCGGCGAAAAGCCTCGGCATCGGCGAGTTCGCGGACCTCAAGCCCTTAGCGGACTGGGCGGCGGGCGTCGGCATGAAGCTCATCCAGATCCTGCCCGTCAACGACACCACCTCGTCGCACGATTGGACCGATTCCTATCCCTACTCCGCGATCAGCGCCTTCGCGCTCCATCCGATCCATCTGCGCATCGACGATCTGGGTTATGCGATGCCAGGCTCGTTCCATGCGGAGATGGAATCCGCGCGGGCAAGACTCAACCCGCTCGCACAAGTGGACCACGAAGCAGTGGCCACGACCAAGCTTGCGCTCACCCGCGCGATCTTCAGGAAACACCACAGGCAAATCACCGCGAGCGATGGTTTCCGCTCATTCCTCGATGAAAACCGCGAGTGGCTGGTTCCCTACGCCGCCTTCTGCGTGAAACGCGACGAATACGGCACCGCCGATTTCAGCCGCTGGGGCGAGTGGGCGGTGTTCGACCGTGAACTGGCCGACACCATGGCGTCCCCGGACCATTCTGCATGGCCGGAAATGTCCTATCATGTCTGGCTGCAATACGAACTCGACCGCCAACTGCGCGATGCCTTGGCCCACCTTCACTCGCACGGCCTTTCGCTCAAGGGCGACCTGCCCATCGGCATTGACCGCGAGTCCGCCGACGCTTGGTCATTGCCGCATTTGTTCAAGATGGACACGCAGGCCGGCGCGCCGCCGGACGCCTTCGCCGCCAAGGGCCAGAACTGGAGCTTCCCAACCTACAACTGGGAAGTCATGCGCGAGGACGGCTATGCCTGGTGGCGCTCGCGCTTCGCACGGTTGAGCCGTTATTTCGACGCCTACCGCATCGATCACATCCTCGGCTTTTTCCGCATCTGGCAGATCCCGCGCGACCAGGTCGAAGGCATCATGGGCTGGTTCGATCCGGCGATGCCCATCCACATCGATGAAATCCACAGCCGCGGCATTCGGTTCGATTGCAACCGCTACTGCCGCCCCTACCTCCGCGCGCACTTCCTGAACGAGTTGTTCGGCGACACGCTCGACGAGGCGCTGCGCCACCACCTCGACGATTGCGGCCACGGGTTTTACCGGCTCCGCGAGCACGTCGCCACGCAGCGCCGGATCGTCGAACATTTCCATGATGCCAGCGGACCGCATGCCGAGCGGCTGCGCCGCGCCCTGCTCGACTGCGCCAGCGAGGTGCTGTTTTTCGAGGTTCCCGGCTCGCACGGCAGCTTGTTCAATCCGCGTTTTTCGATGCACACGACCCGGTCGTTTCTGGAACTCGATCACGACACCAAATGCCGGCTCGATGACTTGTATGTCGATTATTTCCATCGCCGCCAGGAGGGTTTCTGGGAGGCGCGTGGTTATGAGAAACTGCCGGCCATGCGCCATGCCAGCCCGATGCTCCTGTGCGGCGAGGACCTCGGCATGGTGCCGCATTGCGTTGCCGGAGTGATGCGCGAACTCGGCATTCTCTCGCTGGAAATCCAGCGCATGCCGAAATCATCGGAAGTGGCATACGCCGATCCCGCCCGCGCCCCGTATCTGAGCGTGGTGAGCCCCTCGACGCACGACATGACCACCTTGCGCGGCTGGTGGCGCGAGGACCCGCAGGCCACCGCGCAATTCGCGTGGCAGATGCTCGGCGTGGCGTTTCCACCGCTTGAACTCACGACCGAGCTTGCCGTCCGCATCATCCACCAGCATCTCGAATCCCCCGCCATGTGGGCGGTGTTTCCATTGCAGGACCTGCTCGCGATGGATGAAACATTGCGCCATTCCGATCCCGATGCCGAACGCATCAACATCCCGGCCATCACGCCCTACTACTGGCGCTACCGCATGCACCTCGGAATCGAGGAACTTGCGGCCGCGGCGGATTTCAACCGTCGCCTGCACCGGTTGCTGGAAACCACCGGCCGGCGCGGCGTGGCGGGTTGAAATCGTCGCCGACCGACGCACTGCCGCACTGTCCGTGCTGATTTTTTCCGGGACCTTGCCTTGACCTGCGGTCTCCGGTGCCAATAGTTCCGGCCGTTTCACGCCACCGGCACCTCTCCGCTATGAACATTCACGAATACCAGGCCAAGGAACTCTTCGACCGCTTCGGCGTGCCCAGCCCCAAGGGCAAAGTCGCCTCGACACCCAAGGAAGCGTATGACGCCGCAAAATGGCTGGGGGTGAAACACCTGGTCGTCAAGGCCCAGGTCCATGCCGGCGGCCGCGGCAAGGGCGTGTTCAAGAACGGCTTCAAGGGCGGCGTCCACCTCGTCGAGACGCCGGAGGCGGCGCGCGATGTGGCCGAGCAGATGCTCGGTGAAACCCTCGTCACCAAACAAACCGGCGAGGCCGGCAAGGTGGTGCGCAAGGTGATGGTCGCCGAATCCGTCAACATCAGCCGCGAGCTGTATCTCGCCATCCTGCTCGACCGCAAGTCCTGCCAGCCGGTGATCATCGCCTCGACCGAAGGCGGCATGGACATCGAGGAGGTCGCGGAAAAATCGCCCGATAAAATCCAGCGCGAGTTCATCAACCCGCTCGCCGGCCTCCAAGCCTATCAGGTCCGCAAGCTCTGCCATAACCTCGGCCTCACCACCACCGCACGCCAGTTCGGCCGCCTGCTCCACTCGCTCTACAAGCTGTTCATCGACTGCGATTGCTCGATGGTGGAAATCAATCCGGTGGTCATCACCACCGACGACCACGTTTACGCGCTCGATGCCAAGTTCGGCTTCGACGACAACGCGCTCTACCGCCACCCGGAAATCCAGGCGATGCGCGACAAGGACGAGGAGGACCCGCGCGAGGTGGCCGCCTCGGAATACGATCTCAATTACATCGGCCTCGACGGCAACATCGCCTGCCTCGTCAACGGCGCGGGCCTTGCCATGGCCACCATGGACATCATCAAGCAACACGGCGGCGATCCGGCGAACTTCCTCGATGTCGGCGGCGGCGCCTCGCGGGAGCAGGTCGCGGCCGCCTTCAAGATCATCCTCGGCGATCAGGCCGTGCAGGGCATCTTCATCAACATCTTCGGCGGCATCATGGATTGCAACGTCGTCGCCCAGGGCGTGGTCGCCGCCGCCAAGGAAACCGGGCTGTCATTGCCGCTCGTCGTCCGCCTCGAGGGCAACAACGTCGAGACCGGCAAGGCCACCCTCGCCGCCTCCGGCCTCAATATCGTTTCCGCCGACGGCATGGACGACGGTGCCGCCAAGATCGTCGCCGCGGTTTCCTGAAACCCATTACTGAACTCCAGCCAACTCTCTCCATGTCCATCCTCATCGACGAAAACACCAAGGTCCTCGTGCAGGGCATCACCGGCGCCTTCGGAGCGCGCCACACCAAGCTCTCGCTCGATTACGGCACCCGCATCGTGGCCGGCGTCACCCCCACCAAGGGCGGCCAGATCTTCGAGGAGAAAGTGCCGGTTTTCGACACCGTCGGCGAGGCGGTCAAGGAAACGGGTGCCACGGCCTCCGCGATTTTCGTGCCGCCCGCCTTCGCAGCCGACGCCATCATGGAAGCCGCCGATGCCGGGGTGGAAGTGATCGTCTGCATCACCGAGGGCATTCCGGTCATGGACATGATGCGCGCCAAGGCGATGCTCGCCGGATCCAAGTCCCGCCTCATCGGCCCGAACTGCCCCGGCCTGGTCACTCCGGGCCATGGCGAGAAGAGCCACGGCGGCTGCCGCATCGGCATCGCTCCGGGATACATTCACAAACGCGGCAACGTCGGCGTGGTTTCACGCTCCGGCACGCTCACCTACGAGGCGGTCTGGCAACTCACCACGCTCGGCTACGGCCAGAGCACCTGCGTCGGCATCGGCGGCGATCCGATCAACGGCACCTCCCACCTCGACGTGTTGCAAATGTTCAACGACGACCCGGAAACCGAGGCCATCATCATGATCGGCGAGATCGGCGGCACCGCGGAGGTCGAAGCCGCGCGCTGGGCGAAGGAGAACTGCAGGAAGCCGATTGCCGGATTCATCGCCGGTGCCACCGCGCCTCCGGGACGCCGCATGGGCCACGCCGGTGCCATCGTTGGCGGGGCCGAGGACACCGCCCAGGCAAAAAAGGCGATCCTCGCCGAGTGCGGCATCGCCGTCGCGGAATCGCCGGGCGACATGGCCCGCACCCTGCTCGAGCGCTGGGGCAAGTGAGCCCGCGTGGGCGCCGGGTTCCGAAAATTCCCGGAACTTGGGCATCGACGCGCCATGCCTCCGCGCCCAACCTGCGTGCCGTATCGCATCGCCAGCGGCCGGCATGAACTCCAGGGAATTCGAGCAGAAAAACCAACAGCGCTGGCAGG
>JBMTCD010000211.1:0-6076 GCA_049430545.1 Luteolibacter sp. | reverse complement strand
CCCCGATCCGCCGCCACCTCGCGGATCTCGCCGTTTGGCTCGATGGACTCGCCGTGGAAACCGGCCACGATTTCCACCTCGGCCTCGAACCGGAGCCGTTCGGGCATTTCGAAAACACCGCGGAGACCCTCGCGTTCTTCGAGCGGCTCCATCACGGCGCGGCGGACACCGGGGCCATCGCCCGCCGCATCGGCGTGAACTACGACGCCTGCCACTTCGCGCTGCAATACGAGGACGCCACCGCATCGCTCGACGCGATGGCCGCCGCCGGCATCCGCATTTCCAAAATCCATCTCTCCAGCGCACTCGCACTCGATCCGCGCGACCCGGCCGCCATCGACGCGATCCGCGCCTTCGACGAGCCGGTTTACTTCCACCAGGCGATCGCCCGAGCGGATGATGGCCGCATCCGGCGCTTTATCGACCTGCCGGATTTCCTCACCGCTGACAAATCCGGTCTGGCAGAGGCGCGGGTGCATTTCCACATCCCGCTCGACGCCGAGCCCGCGCCGCCGCTGCGCTCGACACGGCAGCAGGTGCTGGATGTCCTCGGTTGGCGCGCGAAACACCCGGGTGCCTGCCACCATTACGAAATCGAAACCTACACCTGGGCGGTGCTCCCCGAGAACCTGCGCCGCCCGGTGGAAGAACAGATAGCGGGAGAATACCGCTGGGTCATGGCGGCCGCAGCGGCGAACCCTTGACACAGGCGGCCATCGTTCCAGCCCAACCGCCGCTGGCCGCCGAAATGCTGGCTGAGGGTGGCTTTGCCAACGCCGCCGCCACCCTGCCCAAACACCGGCCGCTCCCGCGCCTCCCCTATCCTTGATCGATGGTCTTCTCGGTGCGGGCGTCGATGATGGCGAAGCGTTCGCGGTTGAGGGACGGGTCCGAGCGGAAAATGAGGCGGCCGGAGTGGGAGCGTTCGAGTTCGCCGAGCAGGGCGGAGTCCTCGCTCTTGAAGCGGTTGAGGACGTCGCTGTTGACGATGACGATGAGGTCGCCGACGGAGTCGCGGTGTTTCTGGATGACCGAGTTGAGGCGGCGCTGGATCTCGACGGACATGGTCATGGGCGTTTTGACACGACCGCGGCCCTGACAGTAGGGGCAGGGCTCATACATCGAGTCACGCAATGATTCATTGAGCCGCTGGCGGGTCATTTCCATCAGGCCGATCGAGGAGATCTGGAGCACCTGGGTCTTGGCCTTGTCCTTCTTGAGGCGTTCCTTGATTGTCTTGTAAACCGCCTGCTGATCCTTGCGGTGGCGCATGTCGATGAGGTCGATGACGACCAGTCCGCCGATGTTGCGCAGGCGGAGCTGGCGGGCGACCTCGCGGGCGGCCTCGAGGTTGGTCTGGAGGATCATCTTGTCCACGTCCTTGGCGCCGCGGTTGCGGCCGGTGTTGACGTCGATGGCGATGAGGGCCTCGGTTTCGTCGATGACGATGTATCCGCCGCAGGGCAGCCAGACCTGGCGGGAGAACGCCTCGTCGATCTGTTTCTGGATGCCGATGCTCTCGAAGATCGGCTGGCTGCTCATTGGCATGTGGTGGACGCGGCGTTTGGCGCGGCGGGAGATCTTGCCGGCGATCCCGCGGATTTTCTCGGTGGTTTCGGCGTCGTCACAGATCACCTGGTTGACTTCCTCGGTGAGGAAATCGCGGGCGGTGCGTTCGATGAGGCCGGGCTCCTGATAGATGCAGGCGGGTGCGGGGTTGGCCTCGCGGCGGGCCTCGATCTCGTCCCATTGTTCCATCAGCATGGCGAGGTCGCGCACGAAGTGGCGTGCGCGGGTGCCTTGGGCGACGGTGCGCATGATGATGCCCATGCCCTCGGGGACCGAGAGTTTCTGCACGATCTTGCGGAGGCGCTGGCGCTCCTTGGGGTCCTCGATCTTGCGGGAGATGCCGAATTGCTCGGTATAAGGCATCAGCACAAGGTAGCGGCCGGCAAGCGAGATGTTGGTGGTGACGCGCGGCCCCTTGGTGCCGATCGCACCCTTGGATACCTGGATGACGATTTCCGAACCGACCGGATAAATGTCCGGGATGTCCTTGGAGGTGATTTTCTGCTGTGGTTTCTTTTTGCCTTCACGCTGGATTTCCTCGAGGCCGGCGTCCAGCGCGGCGGGGATGGCGTCCCAGAAGTGGAGGAAAGCGTTCTTTTCGAGGCCGATGTCCACGAACATCGCCTTGAGGCCGGATTCGATGTTTTTGACGCGGCCTTTGAAGATGCCGCCGACGATGTTTTGGTCTCCCTCGCGCTCGACGGTGTATTCCTCAAGCACGCCGTCCTCCAGGAGGGCGACGCGCCGTTCGAGTTTCTCGACGTTGACGATGAGGGTGTTTCCGCGGAGTGGGTCGGGCCTGCCGATGCCGAGGAGTCGCTTGATGTGCTGGATCATGATATTTGACGGATTGGTATGAATGAATGGAATTCAGGGTTCAGGGACGGGCACGGCCCGCGGGATGACGGTGCCTTCGTCGTCGATTTCAGGGGTGAGAGTGGGGGTCGGGGTGATGGAGTCGTCGGTGCCGCCATCGCCGCGGATGACGGCGGCCGCGGCGATTTCCTCGCCGGTTTCGCCGATGACTTCGGCGGCGAGGAAATCGGCGGGGTTTCCGGAGTCGATGGCGGCGAGGAGTTCTTCCGGCAGGATGATTTCCTCGATGCGTTCGGTGTTGCCGGGGAATTCCTTCTGACGGCGGAGCGGCAGGCGGACGCCCTGGTCATGGGAGAAGAGGGAGCGGTAAATGAGGTGGACGAGCGGGCCGCAGACGGCGCCGCCGGAGCCGGCGTTCTGGACCATGACGCAGACGGCGTAGCGGGGTTTGTCGTAGGGTGCGAAGCTGATGACCCACGAGTTGTGGGATTTCTGGCCGAGATCGACGGTTTGGGCGGTGCCGGTTTTGGCGGCGATCTCGATATTGGACAGGCGGACGCGGCCGGCGGTGCCGCCGGTTTTGTTGACAGCCATGGACATGCCGCGGCGGATTTTTTCCAGGTCCTCAGCGGCGATGCCGGCCTCGATGAGGTCGAGGACGAGTTTCGGACGGTCCGCGACGAGGACGCCGCCCTCCTCGGAGACGGCGCTGCGGATGATGCGGGGTTGATAGTATTTTCCACCATTGGCGACGCAGGCGGCCAGGGCGCACATCTGTAGCGGGGTGGCGAGCGTGTCGCCCTGGCCAATGGACAGGAAGGCGGTGAGCGCGGGGGTCATGACCGCGCCGGGATTGGCGGCGCGCCACTCGCGGCTGCCGGGGAGGATGCCGGGTTTTTCAGCGGGTAGCTCGATGCCGGTGCGGCGGCCGATGCCGACCATGCTGCATCCCTCGACCATGGCGCGCCAGCCGATGGTGTTGGCGAGTTTGTTGAAGTAGGGATTGCAGGAGCGCTGGATGGCTTCCGGGAGATCGAGCGTGCCGTGGCTGCCGCGGGCCTTGTTCCAGATCCAGCAGCCGACCGGATGGTTGCCGTATTGGACATAGCCTTCGCAGGAAAACGGGCGGCCGGCAAGGCCGAGCAAGGCTCCGGAAATGGCGGTGGGGACCTTCATCGTGGATCCCGGTGCGTAGGCGGAGAGGGTGCGGTTGGTGAGAGGGGAGAGCTGGTGGTTGGTGGTGTAGGCGCGCCAGTGTTTGGCATCGATACTGGGAATGAAGGCGTTGGGATCGTAATCCGGAACAGAGGCCATGGCGAGCACCTCGCCGGTGTGGACGTCCATGATGACGCCGGCGGCGCGGCCGGTGCGGCGCAGGGTGTTTTCCAGCAGGTATTGGATGCGGGCGTCGAGGGTGAGGCGGACTTTGGCACCGGTGCCGGGCTTGATGTAGTCCGACATCCGGATGGTGCGGCCTTTTTCGTTTTTGACGATGGTGCGGCGGCCTTCGGGTCCGCGGAGGATGTCGTCCATGCTGGCCTCGACGCCGGCGATGCCTTTTTGGTCGCCGATGTAGTGGTTGAACCGGCGGGCGTCGGCTTCCGGGATCTCGCCTTTTTCCCACTGCTTGAGGTATCCGAGGACGTGGCTGGCGAGCGAGCCGTATGGGTATTGGCGCTCCGGGCGGGTGGTGACATAGACACCCGGGAGTTCGAGGTTGTGCTCGGCGAAGCGGGCGAATTCCTCGTAGCTCAGGTCGGTGCGGTAGCTGAAGGGAACCAGGCCGCCGTGGGTGAGGAAGTGGGTGCGCAAGGCGGTGGCGTTGTAGTTGCGGGCCAGGTCAAGCCGCTTGAGGCGGGCAATGACCCAGTCGTTGACGATGGCGACGATGTCCATCTCGGAGCGCATGCGCGGCAGGCCGTCCTCGTGGGTGAGACGGTCGATGGTGGGGTCTCCGGTGTGTTGTTGGAGATAGGCTTCGCGGATTTCCTCGAGGTTGAGAGAGACCTCGTATTTCCGGAGGTTGCTTGCGAGAACGGTGCCGTGACGGTCGGTGATTTCGCCGCGGATGCCGGGTTCGCGGACGGTGACGGTGCGGTTGCCGGGCACCTTGGCCATGAATTCGTCGCGGCGCTCGATCTGGAATTCGTGGAGACGGTTGAGCAACGCGCCGAAGCCTGCCAGCAGCAAGGCTGTCAGCAGGTAGAGGCGCATGCGGAATCCGGTTTCCATGGGCTGTGAATCAGGCAAGGCGCCGGCGGCGGCGGCCGGCGCCCGGGTTGATGGAGTGCTGGAAAAGTGCGGCGGTGCGGAACAGCAGCCAGAACACCAGCGGCGAGAACAGCATGGTGAGGATGGCCGTGTAGAGCATTTGCAGGAGGGTGGCGCGGTTGATGACGATGCCGCCGCGGACGAAGTTGATGATAGTGTATTCCGCCGCGAGATACAACAAGACGGCGATGCCGGAGAGCAGGGCGGAGAAATGCCATTTGCCCTGCTTGAAGAGCGGTTGAATGCCCTGCATCAGGACGCCCATGCCGCCGAAGAGCAGGATTGAGTATCCGAACCGGAGGTTTTCCACCTGCTGGGTGTAAACCTCCGGATCGCCGCCATGCGGGCCGAGCGCGCACTGCGCATCCCACAGGAATCCACCGATGAAGGCGAGCGCGAGCATCGTCGGCTGGCCGACGGTGACGGCACAGCAGAGGAAGACGAGCTGCACCAGCAGGATGCGCGAGTGATGCAGGCCCGTGAACGCCGGCAGGAACTGCTGCACCAGGAAGGAGGCGAGCAGAAGCAGGATGGTGGCCAGCGAGTATCGGATCACTTGCGGTCAGGAATCGGTGGTGAGCACCACGAAAACCGCGCCGAGATTCGCGAAGTTGACCGAGGGTCGGACGAGAGCTTCGGAATCCAAGGCGCCTTTTTCGACGGAATGGATGGTTCCAAGAAGGATATCCGGCCGGAAGATGCCTCCACGGCCGGTGGTGAGAACGCGCTGGCCCGGGCGGACGGCGGCGTTCGCGGAGAGAAACCTCAGGCGCAGCAACGGGTCGCCATCGAAGCCGCCGCGCCGGCCGTTGAGGATACCGACTTCCGGCGAGCCTTCGACGCGCGCGGAGACCTGGCACTTCTCATCGGTGAGCAGGATGACGGACGAGCGGTCGCCGTTGTTGTCCACACGGTCGATTTTGCCGACGAGTCCTTCGTTGGTGAGCACGGCGAGTTGGGTGCCGATGCCGCGCTTGGAGCCGGCGTCGATTTCGAGCGTCTGCCACCAGGTGGTGGGATTGCGGCGGATGACGCGAGCGGCGAGGACATCAAAGCGGCTGTTTTGTTTGAAATCGAGGGCTTGCCGGAGTTGTTGGTTTTCCACTTCGAGGTCGCGGAAGCGGGTTTCGATGAGTTGCAGGCGGCCGAGTTGCTCGCGTGCGGCCTCGAGTTTGGCTTCGAGTTCCTTCGAGTGGCGGGTTTCCGTGAGGAAGGCGCGGGCGTGCGTTTCGAGGTGCGAGCCGGTTTTGAGGAATGGCGAGATTGCCTGGTAGTAGGCAGCCTGGATCCCGCGCACCGCGCGATCGCTGCGGGTGAGCGCCCAGACGGCACCTCCGAGAAAAAGCAGCAGTGCGATGAGATTGAGCGGCTTCATGGCCGGGTGGCTCCAACGACCCGGTTCCCGAATCTGGTCCAGGCT
>JBMTCD010000210.1:0-6126 GCA_049430545.1 Luteolibacter sp. | reverse complement strand
ACACGCGGGGCCGCGCCGCGCAGATCTGGTGGTCGCTCAACAAGCCGGAAGCGACCCTGCACGCAATCCAGCCGGCGTTTGCCGTGGATGGTGGTATCGCGGCCGCGGTCTGCCAGTTTTTCTCGCCGCGCAATCCGGACCGGCCCGTGCTGAGTGTGATGCATTTCCGGAAATCCGCCGAAGGGTGGTTTTGGCGGCCGGTTCCCGACGAAGAACTTGAGACCGGAATGCGCCAGTGGGTGCGTGACCAAAGCGCGGATCGCGATGCGAAATGGCGCGACCGTCTGCTCGCCGATTGCGTCCTGCTCGAACGCCTGCCGGAATCCGCCGTGCCGGACGAGGCGGAGGCCGAGCGTGTGGTGCGCGAGTGGCTGGCCGCCACCCGCGCCGGCGATGTCGAGGCCGCCTTGCGGCTCATCGCACGTCTGCCCGCCACGGACAGCGCCGAGGCCGTATTGCGAAATTTCGGCTACGAGATCGCCGGCAACCGGATCTCCGACCCCGCACCGCGTATCATCCACCGCCAGCGCGCCGGGATTTGGACCGCCGTGGGTGCGCACACCGTCGCCGGTGAGGAGTCGTCGTTTCCGCTCTATCCGGTGATCCGCACCGAGCAGGGGCCCCGCATCCTCATCGAGATCGATCTCTTCGCCGCCACCAAACGCAGCCGCGATTTCCTCAACAAAACCGCGCTCGCCCGCCTCGATGGCGAGGCACCGCAAGCCGCCGCCGACCTCCGCGGGCTGCTCCGCGAGCACGAGAAACGGGTGGCGGAAAAAGCGGATTGAGTCTATCAAGCCCGGCATGACTACCTGGCGAACGGCGGTGGATTGCGTGACGGATTGCCTGCGGGCCGGCGTGCGGGAATTCGTCGTCTGCGCCGGCGCGCGCAATGCGGCACTCGTCGAGGCGCTGGCCCGCGCCGAGGCGGCGGGGCGAGTGAGATTGTGGCGGCATTACGAGGAACGCAGCGCGGGGTTCTTTGCGCTGGGCCGCACCATGGAGACCGGCCAGCCCTGCGCGGTGGCCACCACCAGCGGCACGGCGGTGGCCGAGCTCCTGCCGGCGGTGATCGAGGCGTTCTATCAGGCACGGCCGCTGGTGGCCGTCACCGCCGACCGGCCGGCCGCCTTCCGTGGCAGCGGCGCGCCGCAGACGATCGAGCAGCGCGGCATCTTCGGCGTTTACGCCTGCGACGACGGCATCGAGGCATGGGATGGAAAACGCCCGCTGCACCTCAACGTGGAACTCGGCGAGGACATCGAGCCGGGTGACGAGGACTTCACCACGGCCGCCGCCGGAGACTACACTCCTGTGGGAGAGCGGCTTGACGTTTCCGGCCTCGCCCGCTGGCTGCGCGAGGATCTTTATCGCGGGCTGGTCGTGATGCTCGGCGGGCTGGAACCGGAAGACCGCGAGGAGGTCTGGCATTTCTGTCACGACCTGGCGGTGCCGGTGGTGGCCGATGCCGCCAGCGGCCTGCGCGAGGCGCTCGGCGGGCTGGTCCTGCACGATGCCGACCGCGTGCTCAAGGCAAGGCCGCCGGGCAAGCTGCTGCGTCTCGGCGAGGTGCCGGGCGGGCGTTTCTGGCGCGACTTGGAGAACCTGCCAGAGGTATCCGTGTGGTCGGTCTGCCGCAATGGCCTGCCCGGGCTGGCGCGGGATTCCAAGGTGACGCATGGCGCACCTTCGCGCGTGACCCGCGCGCTTGGCGAGGTGGACGGGGCGGACGACGCGCTGGACTTGTTGCGTGGCAATTCCGCGCGCGCGGCGCGCACCGAGGAATTGCTCGAGCGCTTCCCGGACAGCGAGCCGGCGATGGTGCGCGCGGTCTCGCATTTCGCCGCACTCGGTGATGGGGTGTTTCTCGGCAACAGCCTGCCGGTGCGCGAGTGGAACCTGTTCGCGCAATGGAGCCGCCCGATCACCGCGATCCGCGCGAACCGCGGCGCAAACGGCATCGATGGCCAGCTTTCCACCTGGCTCGGATGCTCCGCCGCGCTGGAAGACTGCTGGGCGCTGCTTGGCGACCTCACCGCGCTCTACGATGCCGCGGCACCCTTCGTGCTCGGCCAGCTTCCGGCGGCGAAACGCACGCTCGCGGTCATCAACAACCGCGGCGGGCGCATTTTCGAGCGCCTGCCGCGGCTCGCCGCGATGAGCCCGCGCGCGGCCGAGTGCCTGACGAATCCCCACGACGCCAATCTGGCGGGGCTTGCGGAATTGTGGGGCATCGCCCATCTGCGGGTGCGCACAGCGGACGATTTCGACGCGTTGGCCGCCGAACGCGAAGGCGCGCTCCTGTTGGAACTCGCGCCCGACGCACGGCAGACCGCGGCGTTCTGGCGCGAGTGGGACCGCATGCGGCCGTGAGCGGGGAATCAGCGCGGCATCATCGTGATGCGCAGGCGGTCGTAGCGGTCGCCAGGGCTGAACAGCCAGCCGGGCTGGCGGTCGAGCAGCTCGTAGCCGGTGAGCATGAACTCGGGCAGGAACTGGTTGCTGTTCGGATCGTAGGCCTCGCGGCCGGTGTAGTGGCCGTAAATCCGGTATTCGTAGTTGTTGTCGTGGCCGTAACGTTGTCCCGCCGGGCCGTTTTCCGGCAGGCGGTCGGGCACGCGCTTGCGGTCCTCGCGCATCATCACGAGCCTGGCCCGGCCGGCCGGCTGGCGCGGCGCGCGGAGGTATCCCCAAAAGCGGGTTTTCTCGACATAGTAACGACGTCCGTAGTAGAAGTCGCCAGTGGGCTCGGAGGCAATCGCCGCGTTGCGCTCCTCCATGGTCGGGCCGCCGAGGTTTCCCGCGCCGGTCATGCTGCCGCAGTGGCTGAGCAGCGCGCAGAGCGGCGCGAGCAGGATGGATTTCCAGGATGGCGCTGGCATGGCGGGAAATTGACGGGCACGCCGCGTGGCGGCAAGTGCGGAGACCTCAGTCTCCCGCGCGGTCGAATGGCTCGTCGGAGAGCACCCAGTCCTCGGCGAGCACGCGGGTGATTTCGAACTGGCGTTTTTCCGCGGACGGCGGCCGCGCAAGCTGCAAGGTGGCGCGGATGACATGGCTTTGGCCGGCCACGCCCGGCTCGGCTTGGTCCGGCTCGCTGCGGAGCATGCGCTGCATCGCCTCGTCTTGCGGCGATCCCTTGCGGCAGTAGCCGATGAGAATCGGCTCGATGTCCGGCGAGGCCATGCCGTAGCAGGACCAGCGGCTGTCGTCGCGGAACGGGCCGTTGTAATAAGCGTCATTCGACAGGATCACGCGCGCCATGCCTTGGCCGTCGCCGTCGAGAATTGCCTCCCACGACGGTTGGGTGACGCGGGCGAAGGCGTCGTAGTCGATTTTCCAGACGCCTGCTTCATCCGGCGTGAGCAGCGCGAGGCGCTTGTGCGGTTTGCCATCGAGTTCGCTGGCGACGAGCACGCCTTCGAGCAGCAGGCCGTTGGCGTCCATGCTGCTGAGCCATTGGCAATCGCGGATCGGGCCGTAGCGGTCCTCCATGCCGGCGAGGAAGCGGATGATCGTCTCGGGCCCCGTTTCACCCGCACGGAAATAGGCCATCACTTGCAGTGGATCACGCGCTTTCAGCGCCATTTTCACCAAGGCGACCGCTTCTTCCTGGCTGGGTGACTCGAACTCTGAAACCTTGTAGCGCTCGATCGTCGGTTCCGCGCTGCCGGCCGTCACCTCGCGCCCCATGAGGCCATTCACCCAACTCCAGACGGAAAAACCGAGCACCAGGAAGGCGGCGCTGAAAATCAGAATGGACCAAGCCATGACGACTTCGCGCCGATAGATGCCTGCGGCCCTGCTGCGGCGCTCGCCGCGCTTGCGGATGCGGCGCTCGCCCTTGGGCATCCCGGTGCCGGGGACTCGCGCGACCCGGCCGATGTTCGGGGCATCGCCCGGCGACCGGCTGATCTTGGAGGCCCGCACGGAGCGTTGGATGCCGCGATTTTTCATTTGCCGCCATCCCCTATACTCAAGAATCAGGCCCCGCAAGTCCGGAGCTTGGGTGATGCACACGCGCCGGATTTGACCTGTGCCGCCGCCTTTGCTATGAATCCCCGCCCATGATCCGCGAAATCGTCCAATACGGCCACCCCGTCCTGCGCCAGAAGTGCCGACCCGTCACGGTGGTGGACGATTCGCTCCACGAGCTGGTGGCTGACATGCTCGAAACCATGGTGGATGCCAACGGCGTGGGACTCGCCGCGCCGCAGGTGGGCGAGGACATCCGGCTTGCGGTGGTGGATGTCTCGCACGATCCGCAATGTGTCTCGCTGCTCAAGGTGAACGGCGAGGACGCCGAGCTGGCCTCGATCATGCCGCTGGTCTTCATCAATCCGGAGTTGAGCTACAGCCGGGAAAAAGCGAGCGAGATCGAGGGCTGTCTGAGCATCCGCGATATCCGCGCCGAGGTGCGCCGGCCCGCGGCGGTGATCGCGCGCCTGCCGCAGCTCGACGGATCGGTCTTGGAAATCGAGACCGATGGCCTGCTGGCGCGTGCCCTCCAGCATGAGACGGACCACCTCAACGGCGTGTTGTTCGTGGACCGCATCAGCGCGGTGGCCAAGGTCGCGGTGAAAAAACGGCTGCGCCGGCTGCTGGAGGAAGCGCCGGCGGGCTGAGGATTCCCCCAGCGGGTGCTTGATTCGGCGGCACCGCGGGAAATGGATCGCATTCGTCCGCGAGGCCGGGCACCTGGATGGATTCTTTTCACCGGAGGAGCGCTCCCTGGACGCCCGCCTTGCGGAAGTTTCCGGCGGGAAATTCCGCCAGCCTATGGGCCGGAGTGTTCGGTGCGCCCGCCGATCCCATGACGCAGGACCTCGGCCTGGGCGGTCAATTGCCCCAAGTGATCACATCGTCGTTGGATTTGTTGTTGTCCCTGTAATCGGCTCCACGGCTCCAAACCGCGATCCGGCGGCCGTTCAAGGTCCTTCCACCGTTCAGCACGCCGGCCGGGATGGTGACTTTTTCATCAAGATCCAGATCCAACATCACAAAGAACGGACCACCCCATGGATCATAGAGTCCCTCGACACTGCTGCCACCGGAGCCATAAATCAGGCCGTTCTTGTTGTTCTTGCCTTCCTTGACCGAGAGGAAGCGGATGCCGCGCGGATTGTTAGTGTCGTCCTCGCCGAGCAGCGCTCTGAGCAAGGCGGTGTCGGTGTCCGTTTGGACCGTGACGTCCGCGCCGCCCTCCTTGGGCATGGTGCCGTAATCGTTGTAGAAATTGCTCACGGCGGATTCGAGCGCGGTGGCGGTGGCCAGCGCGGTCGTTTTGCGCGCTTTCTGGATGGCGGCATTGGCTGCGGCGAATCCGGCCGATGCCAGAACCGCGATGATGGCGATAACGACCAGCAGTTCAACCAAAGTGAAGCCTCGCGGCTGACGGGAAAACGACAATTTCATGATGCGGTGGGTTTGGTGGTGATTGAAGTCCTTACAATTGGAAATTCTGCTGGTTCGATAAGCGAGTCTGAATACCGGTGCAACTCTGAATTCACACGGGAATCGGCGCGGCATTTCGGGAAGCTGATCTGGCGCGGCGCTCACGCCATCTTGAGCACCTTCTCGATGATCCGGCGCGGGTTGGGGAGCTGTTCGTTCTCGATGTGCGGCGAGTAGATCGCCGGGGCATCGATCGAGCAAACACGCTGGACCGGGGCGTCGAGGTGATCGAAGGCGTTTTCCATGATGATGGTGGTGACCATGGCGGCCACGCCGCCGAAGGGTTTCGACTCGTCGATCAGGACGGCCCGGTTGGTTTTTTTCACTGTCTTGACGATGGCGTCCACGTCGAGCGGCCGGATCGAGCGGAGATCGAGCACTTCGGCGTGGATCTTGTATTCGTCCTGCAAGGTTTCGGCGGCCTTGAGGGCGTGGATCACCGAGCGGCCGTGGGCGATGAGCGAGACGTCGCTGCCCTCGCGTTTCACGTCGGCCACGCCGAGCGGAACGAGGTGGTCGCCATCGGCGGGGTCCGGGACTTCGCCGGAATTGCCGTAGAGCAGCGTGTTTTCCATCACATAGACCGGATCGTTGTCGCGTATGGCGGCCTTGATCAGGCCCTTGGCATCGGCCGGGGTGGCGGGGGCGCAGACCTTGAGGCCGGGAAACGCC
>JBMTCD010000209.1:0-6134 GCA_049430545.1 Luteolibacter sp. | reverse complement strand
ACGCAGGCAGCAACCGGTTTCTTAACCGTGGTCGCGCTAAATCCGACAGGCTGCTGGTGGTTCCCTCTACCGGGCCCACGAGGGACTTGAACCCCTAGTCAGTGCGCCCTGCCGGGCGCATCAAGAAAACGCCCTCATCCGGAAGCAGGATGAGGGCTGAGGATAGTAGGGAAGCCTGTTCTAGCGGTTGCGACGGCGACTCAAGAAGCAGGTGGAGAACAATACAAGCAACGCGAGCGAGGAGCTAGGTTCCGGAATTACGCTAATCACAGCCACTTCCATGACGATCGCGTTGTCTTGAGCGACGCTTGAGGTGGTCCAAATACCTCCTGAATCCGTGCTCAAATTGAAGCTGTGGAAGGTGAATCCATCGCTGCTGGTTGGCGTTGAATCTCGCGTTCTTCCCCATTTGATCTCATTGGCATCGGACGAAAGAACAAGCGCGTAAGGGGTGTTGGCCGACATCGAAAATCCACCGCCGAAGATTCCGTCAAAGGTGTAGAGGTTTTGTGTGCTGATAATGGTCACCGACTGCGTTCCGGTAATGGCCAGCTGGGTGTCGGGCTCGTATTCGGTGCCGTTGTTGGTGGCCGACCACAGGGAGATGTTGAGGGCTCCAGTGAATGGGGTGCCAGAGGGGGGATTCAGCCCCAGCACTAGAGAGGTGATATAAGATGTGTAAGGACCGGTGGTAAAGAGGAGGGCTTTATGGTTTGCGCTGGAGAGGGTGGATCCACCGTTCACGGTGTTCGGTGAGTTTGAGATCACGATGGCAGCCGAGGCGCTGTTGAGGGGCGCGAATAGAAGCGTGGCAGTCAAATAGAGGCCCGAAACGAGATGAGTGACTGGATGATATATCTTATTCATTGCTAACATCTACGAAAAACCGCTGGTGTGCCGGAGTGTGGCCGGATTGGGAGACTTCTATGCGATAGCAATTTGTTGATAGCTTAGCTCTCCAGACCGCCTTGCCAAGGATTTTTTGGCAGGATTTTTTGGCAGCGGGTGCATCAGGGCGGCTACACTAGGGATGATTCATTGAGAAATTCGGCATGAATCGGAAGAAATTGAACCGCCAAGACGCCAAGTGCGCCAAGGAAACCCTGGATGAGTGCCCTTGAAATCCGTTTCCGTAGCTCAAAATTACGATTTTCCATCAGTTTCGCTTGGCGAGCTTGGCGTCTTGGCGGTGAAAAAACCTCTTCATTACGCATTTTGCCTCTAAACTCTCCCTAGAGTAATCACCCGGGCGGGTGCATTTTTTTACCGGCGGGCGGGGTCAGGTGTATTCAAGTACCAGGATACGCTCGTCGTCCACCTGGAATTCGGGGGCTGTCCATGACATGACCGGGGTCAGTGATTGGATTTCAATATTCGATCTTGTTAGATTGTCCGCATTATCCGAATCACCCGGGGCAAGCGGGGGCCGAAGCGCCGTTCATAGGGATTTGCCCGGTCCGGATCATATCCGTCATAGATTCGCCCACTATGACGGATGTGAATGAAGTGAACAGGGGCAGTGATTGTGATCTACGGCGAAAGAATAGAATCAAAGTTCCTTCGTCGGGAGCGGTGACGCTCCGGGGCTGGCATTCTCCATCGCCACATCCCGGTCCATTCTTGATCGGCGGTGTGAATCAGCGTTGGCTGGTGCCTTCCTTCCTCACGTATTCCTGATCCTCCTGAGAGAGCGAGTCGATCGGCAGTTCACGGATGCCGCCGTTGCGCAGGCGGACCTTCACCCGGCCGGATGCGGCATCGAAGGCCACGAGACTGGCTTCGATCGACTTGCTGCGATCGGTGTTGTGGAAGGCGCGGAGCTGGGCGGACGCGGGTTGCGCCAGGCTACTGCCTTGCGCGCTTCGGACGTTGTCGCCGGAAAGGCCGTGAACACGAAGCTTGGGTGTGGAGAAACTGTAAATGAACGCGACCGCCGCCGTGGTGTGGTTGCGGATGTTGTCGCGGTAATAGGAATAGTCCGCATAGTCGCGGCCGGGAAGGATGAGATAGGAGTCGCTGCCATGGCAGCGCGCCAGATTGAGCCAGGCTTTGTAATAGTTGCCGACCTTCTTCTTGAGCCTTTGGTCATCGGAGGCGAAGACGCCCGCCAAACCCCAGGTGATACCCATCAGCGCGCACGCGTGCCCGTCGGTCATGTCCTTGTAGGCCGCGTCGATGTTGGAAAGATGCAGTTTCATTCGCTTCCCGGCGTCCTTTCGGTCCGGAGACAATTTGTAAACGAGATATCCGAGACCGGACTTGTGCGAGAAACCGTTGTTGGTGTCCGCCTGCCATGCGGCGGTGTCCACCGGACCGTTGTTGAGAGTGAACTCGCCGCCATAGGCGATGCGGCCGGCGTGGGTGGTGCCGTTTTCAAAAAAGTTGAAACCCTCCTCGATGCCCGGGTGCTCCGGTTCGATCCCGCACTGCCTGCCAAGCTGCCAGGTCATGATGGCCAGGGCGGTGGGCCACTGCATCGGGCCGTAACCGCCGCCGCCGCGCGCGACGATTTCGTGATAGGGGGCATGGCCGAATCCGCCGGCGTAGAGCGCCTGGTGGCGATCCAGCGTCTGCTGGTCGACTTCCCTTTTCATCTGGCTGACTTTCCAGTGCCGGATGTCCCCCTGCCACTGGGCGCGGCGAAGTTGCTCCGTGGTGGTCCGCAGTGTTTTCAAAACCGACCTGTCCCCTGTGAGCAGATGGTATTCGGCCAATGTGATGCCTTGGAATCCGAGATGCCACGACCATGTGCTGTCGTCATAGGCTTGGTTCCAGTCCTTGGCCATGCGCTTGCCGGCGGCGAGCACCCTGGGCTCGTCCGAGCTGAGCAATGCCAGCGTGGCCACGCAGCGTCCCTGGGAGCTGAGTTCTCCGGGGTGGTCCATCAGGTATTTACAGGCCCGGTCCCGCAGGATGACGGTTTTTTCGCAATTGACCGGGAAGGTGTCGGCAAAGCGGCCGAGTTTTTCGAGTTGGATATCCACTGTCAGGTTTGCCCCGCCGCGTTTCACCATGAGTTTCAACACGCCATCGGCACCTTCGCTGTCCTCGATGGCCAGTCCGAGATCCTGCAAGGGTCCCTCCAAGCCATGATTGCCCCCTCCGAAAGTGTGCGCGGCAAACCGCCTGCCGTTCGCGCCCACCACCTCGTCATCCAGCTCCAGCACGCCGGCCGCGGGAGACTTGCGGAAAATGTGTTTCACCACATACGAGCGCTCCTTGAGGATGCCCCGCGCGCCAGTGGGCCCCATGTTCACCAGGAATCCCGGCACTTCGGCGTCGGGACCCTTCTCGCATGGCTTGGTCCAGCGCCCTTGGTTGTTTTCATCCTTCAGCGCGTGGGCATGAAAGGTCGCGCCGAGAAAAACCGTCGCGCAGAGGACAGCCTGCATCAGAAGGACGGAGGATTGGTGGCTTTTCATATGGGTTGACCGGTTTGGTTTTTTCCTACACCGCGAATACGCGAGAGTTTCATGGTTTCTGGCGAAAAACGCGACGCCATTCGAGGTGAATGACGGTCCACGCAGCGAAGTCCGGCACCGGAATCCGGGAATCCTTTTCCACCGCCCGAAGTTCCTCCCCTCGGACATTGACGCGCGGGGGGGGTGAACTTAGTTCTCTCCTATCAGTCACAACCCAATTCCATGACCCCAGCCACGCGCGGATTCCGCGAGATGAAATCAGTGGTCGTCCGATTTGCCGGTGACTCCGGCGACGGCATGCAGATCGTCGGCGAGCGATTCACCGATACGAGCGTCACCGTTCCGAACGCGATCGCGACCTTTCCGGACTTCCCGGCGGAGATCCGCGCCCCGGTCGGGACGATCGCCGGGGTTTCCGCGTTCCAGGTCCATTTCGGCAGCCAGACAGTGCTGACGCCGGGGGACGAGCCCGATTCGCTGGTGGTGATGAATCCGGCCGCGCTGGCCGTGCACCTGGGTGATCTGGCCGAGGGCGGACTGCTGATCGCGAACTCCGCCGCGTTCACCGATGAAAACCTCAAGATGGCCGGCTACGGGACCAACCCGCTCGAAGATCCGGAATTGCGGAAAAAATACGACGTCTTGCCGCTGGACATCACCGGGCTGGCCATTGAGGCGCTCAAGGACAGCACGCTGAGCCACCGCGACAAACTGCGGACGAAGAACTTCTTCGCGCTCGGATTCACCTGCTGGGTCTATGGCCGTCCGCTCGAACCGACGATCCAATTCATCAATGACAAGTGGGCGAAGAAACTGCCCGAGGTGGCCGACGCGAACATCCGCGTGCTCAAGGCCGGCTATTTCCTCGGCGAGACAATGGAGACCACGCGCAACCGCTACATGGTGGCGCGCGCCGAGGTGGAACCCGGCACCTACCGCAAGATATCCGGCAACGACGCCATCGCGCTCGGCCTGATCGCCGGCGCGATAAAAGCCGGCCGCGAGCTGCTTTTTTCCGGCTATCCCATCACCCCGGCGTCGTCGATCCTGGAGGCGCTCGCCGGCTTCAAGCACTTCGGCGTGAAAACCGTGCAGGCCGAGGATGAAATCGCGGCCATCGGCGTGGCCATCGGCGCGAGTTTCGCCGGTCAGATCGGTGTCACCGGCACCAGCGGCCCGGGCATGTGCCTGAAGAGCGAATTCATCGGCCTCGCCACTTCCGCCGAACTGACGCTCGTCATCGTCAACGTCCAGCGCGGCGGCCCCAGCACCGGATTGCCGACCAAGACCGAGCAGTCCGACCTGTTGCAGGCGCTTTATGGCCGCCACGGCGAGAGCCCGCTGCCGGTGGTGGCGGCCAACTCGCCGTCCGATTGTTTCCGCGCGGCCTTCGAGGCGGTGCGCATCGCGCTCGAGTATTCGACGCCGGTGATCCTTCTGTCCGACGGCTATCTGGCCAATGGCTCCGAGCCGTGGAAAATCCCGGATGAAAGCACGCTGCCGGAAATCCACAAGCCCTTCGCGGATCCGTCGCAGCCCTACGTCACCTTCGCCCGCGACCCGGAAACACTCGCCCGCACCCAGGCCATCCCCGGCCAGCCGGGACTTGAACACCGCATCGGCGGCCTTGAGAAAAACGAAAAGGGCGGCATCAGCTACGAGCCGGAAAACCACGCCGAAATGACCCGCCTGCGCGCTGCCAAAGTGGCGGCCGTCGCGAAATCGATTCCGCCGCTCAATGTCACCGGTGAAAGGACCGGCAAGCTGTTGGTCATCGGCTGGGGCGGCACGCATGGTGCCATCACCTCCGCCGTCGCCTCGCTGCGCACAGAGGGCTACGAGGTCAGCAGCACCAACCTCCGTTACCTCAACCCGCTGCCGCCGGACCTCGGCGAGCTGCTCGAAGGCTTCGACAAGGTGTTGGTGCCGGAACTCAACTCCGGCCAGCTCGCGATGATCCTCCGCGCCAGGTTCCTCGTCGATGCCGTTTCCATGAACAAGATCATGGGCCGCCCGTTCCGCGTGAACGAACTGCGCGAGCGCATCCTGCAACTCCTCAACGACTGATCTCCATGGCCACCGAAACCCAGACTCCAGACGCCCCGGCGCTTACCCGCAAGGACTTCGTCACACCCAACGACGTCCGCTGGTGCCCCGGCTGCGGCGATTACGCCATCCTCAACTCGCTCCAGCGCACCTTGCCCGAACTCGGCGTGCCGCGCGAAAACTTTGTGATCATCTCCGGGATCGGCTGCTCCAGCCGCTTTCCATATTACATGCAGACCTACGTTTTCCACCCCATCCACGGCCGCGCGCCGACCGTGGCCACCGGCGTGAAGGTCGCCAATCCGGACTTGTCCGTGTGGCTGGTCACCGGCGATGGCGACGGCCTCAGCATCGGCGGCAACCACCTGCTCCACCTGCTGCGGCGCAACGTCAATGTGAACGTCCTGCTTTTCAACAACCGCATCTACGGCCTGACCAAAGGGCAATACAGCCCGACCTCGCCCGAGGGCACCCGGACCAAGACCACGCCCGGCGGCTCGGTGGACCACCCGATCAATCCGCTGCTTTTCGCGCTGGGTGCCGAAGCCACCTTCATCGCCCGCACGCTCGACAACAATCCGAAGCACATGGTCGAGACCTTCAAGGCCGCGCACGAGCACAAGGGGGTGTCGTTCGTCGAGATCTTCCAGAACTGCGTGATTTTCA
>JBMTCD010000208.1:0-6198 GCA_049430545.1 Luteolibacter sp. | reverse complement strand
CACCGCCTCGGTCCAGCCCGCGAGGTCGCTGCCGTATTCCACCTTGATGGCGGTGCTGGCATCGGCCGCGGCCGCATCCGCCCTGCGGTAGGTGAAGATGAAGAACTCCGGATCGGTGGTGTTGTCCATGGTTGGCGAGATGCCGGCATCATCCGCGCCATTGGTCGGATCGCCGCCGAGCACCCATTCGAGGGCGGTGGCCAGACCGCCGGCGTCGAAGTCGAGCGACGGGTTTGGATCCGTGAGGCCGCTGAAGCCGCCAGCCCAGGTGGTGTAGGGGCTGCCGCTGCTGATGGCGTTGAGCTTGAGGCTTGTTCCGTCCACCACCAGTTCATAGCCCGTGATGGCGGGTTCCAGGTTGGGAACACCATCGAAGGATGCTGCGGTCATCAGCGTGTAGCTCGCCAAGGTGGGTGTGCCGTTGACGGCAATCTTGTGACCTGCACTCAGGTTGAGGGCGGCCGTCGAGGTCGTGGGGGAATCCAAGATGAACTCCAGGGTGGCGCCGCTAATGATTGTGATGGCCGAGCTTTGGCTGCCGCCTGCGAGCGCCAGCGTGCCGGCTGCGATGGAGGTTGCGCCGGTGTAGGTGTTGTCACCCGTCAGGGTCAGCGTTCCGGTTCCCCTCTTGGTAAGCGTGCCGGTGCCGATGGCGATTTTGCCGGTGGTCAGGCTGCCGTTGCCTT
The DNA here is from genome assembly GCA_049430545.1 of Luteolibacter sp. Taxonomy (GTDB): domain Bacteria; phylum Verrucomicrobiota; class Verrucomicrobiia; order Verrucomicrobiales; family Akkermansiaceae; genus Luteolibacter. The sequence goes on along the minus strand of JBMTCD010000208.1, from coordinate 5,512 downwards.
CGAGCGTGAGGCTGCCGTTCGCATTACTCGTGATGCTGGCGAAGGTGACCAGTCCGGTGTTGTTGTTGCCGATGGTCCGACTTGCGGCATAGGTGACCGGGCCGACGGTCAGGGATCCGCTTCCCTGCAGATTCCAGTCACTAGAGAAAGTGACCGGGTTTGACGTCACGACGTCGCTGAGCACCGAAACGGTCGATCTGGTGCCGAAACCGCTATCGATGGTCAGGGTGCCGGTGCCGAGAGAACCGTCGCTGTTGATTTCCAGCAAACCACCGGGTTGCTTCACCCTGATTCCGCTGGTGGCGGTGGTTCCCATGATGATCAAGACGGAACCTCCGTTCACCACGGTCGGTCCGGTGTAGTCGTTGTCGGCCAGCAGTGTGACGCTGCCGCGGACATCGAGCCCGTTGTTGCCCGTCAGGGCATTGGCATTGGGCAGGGTGAGGGTGCCTGCGCCGCCGCCCAGGCGGTAAGTGGTGCCATTGGGAGTGACGGTTCCGGTATAGGTCTGATTGCCGACCGCACCGAGATAGGCCGCGGCAAGACCGGATGAATTGAAATCGAAGTCGGTGGCGGCATGGTTATCGACTGCGATGGTGCCCGTGGAGTCGGCGGTGAAGCGATTGGAGAGGGCAGCGGCCAGGTCGCCGCTGCTGAAGGCGGGGCCGAATGCCGCGGTGCCGGTACTGCCAATTGCCGCATTGCGGGTGCTGCCGGCGATCGCAGCGGGGGATTCGAATACTGTTGTGCCGCCGGCAAGCACCATGCCGCCGGTGACGCCGATGTTGTCGCCGGAAAGCAGCAGTGTGCCTGCTCCGGATTTGGAAAGCTGAAGGCCGGCTTCCTGCTCGGTGAAAGCGGTTGAAATGCTCGCTGTTTGTCCGGCGGCCACCGTGAGGTCCGCATTGGAAGTGAGGCGCAGTGCAGTGCCCCCTTCAATGTTCACGGTGCCATCCTGGAAGGTGATTCCGCCAATATCCTGCGTGCCATCGACAGAGATGGTGTAGGCCCCGGTGGCGTCATTGCCGGCCGAGAACACCGCCGTGCGGCCCGGAGACCAGGGGCCGGTTGCTGCGGTGCCACCGGGTTCGGTTGTCCAGTTGCTGTCCGTGCCCCAGGTGCCGGACGGCGCTTCGGAGCCGGCACCGGCCACGTCGCCATTGAGGTCCCAATAGCTGCCGGTTGGGGTCACGCTTGAGTAGGTGGCACCGAAGCGGATCTCATCCATCACCACAATGTCGCCGCGGGCGAAGGAGATGGTGTCATATCCGGATTGGTCGACATCGACGGTGAGCGTTGAGTGGGGATTGTTGAGATCCACCACCATATTCTGGTCGGGGCGAAAAAGTTCAATCGTGTCGCTCTCGGCACCCCACTGGATCCGGCCGACGATGAAAGCGTAATCCACGTTGGTGTTAGGGGTAGACGGCAGAATAGACGTCCCCAGGCCGGTTCCGTAAACGTGGTTTTGGAAAGTAGCATTATTGACATTCGTATTCTCTCCGAAAGAGCTGTCGCGCACGTGGGTCGCGACCATGATGCCGTTCCGGGCGATGCCGGAGGTGTATCGGCAGAGAAACACGCCGAGCCCCGTGGCACCAGGAGTTGGGAAGTAGTATCTGGCACCGGTGGGGGCGGCCAACAACGACTCCGTGCCGAGCATCAACATCAGGCGCGCGTTGGTCCGGTTGCCCCCGCTGCCGTAGCCCATGTTCACGCTGAACCAGAGGGTGGCCCCATCCTCAAGCAGGCCGTTGCCGGCCAAAGCCGAGGCGTCGAGCGCGCGGCTGCCGCCGAAGCGGTTCTGGCCACCGGTCAGATTGCCGACGCCCGCACCTTGGCTGAGCAGGGACCCGTAGGGTAGATTGGCACCGAGTTTGGTGTCGTTGTGCGCCACCCACGGGTCGGAAAAGCCTTTTTCATTGGTGCCGCTGGCGCCGTTCAGCGTTGCTTGGCTGTAGGCGAAAGGCTCGTAAACCACCGCCGTGGCGGGAAGGATTTTGACGGTGGCTTCGACGGTCGAGGTTTTCGCGGCGGAATCGGTCACGCGCAGCTTGATCGTGTTGGTGCCAGAGGACATCCCGTAGGTGGCGACCAGGTCGGCTTGGGGGATGGCTGCGGGGCTGGCACCGGTGATGGCTTCGTCGAAATCGCCATCGTTGTCCAAATCCCACTCGTAGCTGGTGATCGTCTGGCCATCCGAGGGCACTGAACCGCTGCCATTGAGAACCAGCGATCCACCGACGAACGCGGTGTAAGGGCCACCGGCAACCGCGAGCGGATTGCCGAGGGTGACGGTGAGCTGCACGTTGTCGAAATTCACGTCACTCAAACCGCCGACGAGCCCCTTGCCGAGCAAGCGGATCTCGAGCGGTTGGCCGATGAGGGCGGCGTCGCCTGCTTCATAGACGTAAGTGGCGGTGGCCGCCGTGAAATCGCCGCTCGCAGGTGTCTGGGTGTTGTCGTCCTGGGCAAGCACATTGCCGCCCGCCAGGAGTTGGATGGTGTAGCCAGCGAATGCGGCGTCCGCCGGGACGCCGATCTGCACGGTGAGGGTGTAGGTATTGTCCGGTTGCAGCGTGGCAGCCAGCGTTTGCGAAATGCCGTCTCCGGCCGCGCCGTCGAATATCGAGGCCACGACCGAGCCATCGGGTATTTTTGTGAGGGGATCGTATTGTCCGGTCCCCGGAGCGAAGGCATCCGCCCCACCATTGACATCGGTCCAGCCGGAGGGCGTGCCCGACGAGGAATCCTCAAAGCTCGGATTGGTGATCGTGAGTGGCAGCGCAGCCCAAGCCGTCGATCCTAAGAAGAGATTGAGGGCAAGCAGGCGTGGTGTGGTCGGTCGGTGTTTCTTCTCCATGTGTGGGTGTGGTTTGGTGTGAGGGCAGTGAAAAATGCGGAGAGCGCGCCGATCTGGTCAGCCTCCGCAGCATTGGATGCCTGGGTAGCGCGATTCAGGCCAAAGTGCTTGGGAGTTGTGGTATGGGATATGCGGAAGTATTGGAAAATCGTTTTTTCATTTCAAAACAAAGATGTCCTCCGTCATTCTCCACATCCGGGGCTGCAAGGAAAAACTGAGGAAAAATTGATTCGACTTCCGCCCGGAATGGATTTCGGACAGACAGGCCCCTGATGGGGCACCGGGCGGGAGCCTCGGACGGGCGAGGCCCCGTTGGAGAGGCAATGGAATCTCAGAGCCGGGTCTTGAAGGCGGCCAGGGGAATGGGCGCGGGCGTGTCCTTGCCCTCCTTGATGGCGGCGATGGCCCTATTGAGGCTGACCACGTGTTCATTCGGTCTGTTGCCGCGATGTCCGCGCATGTATTGGCTGCGCATTTGTTCCAACTCCGGCAGGAAGTGCCGGGCATGGCTGCCGTAGCGGGCGAGCGATTCCAGGCATTTCGCCAGGCGCTTGCCGGAACCCCAGCGGTCTGTCTCGATGACGGAAACGCACAGCGCCATCCCTTCCTCGATGTTCAGGCGGGAGAGCAGGTCGAGTCCGGCGAGGCGGATGCCATCGGCGAACATCTCGTTGCTGGGCGCGAGATTTTGCGTGGCGTGCATGATGTCGGGCAACAAGACGACGAGGTCCTGGTCGCTCAGCTGGCCGTAGATTTCGCCGACCGGGCCGCGGGCGCGGGAGTCCTCGTTGGCGAGGATCGAGCGGATGGCGGGCAGGAGCAGATCGCGGTCGACGCCTGCGAGGGACTGGGAAACGATGCCGCTGCGGCGGGCGAAGAGCGCTTCGCTGGCGGCGCGCTGGGTCATGCGGCGTGGGTCGGCCGGATGGTTTTGCACGGTCATGCGCAGCAGGTCGGGCAGGGAAGAGCGCCGGACATCGGGGCTGAGTGAGGCGATGGAGGTGCAGGCGAGGCTTTGGACCCACGGGTCCTTGTCTGCCAGCAGCGCGCGCAGGCGGGGTTCGGCGGAGTCGGCGCGCGGGCCCATGAAGCCGATGGCCTCGATGGCGCCGTAGCGGGTATTTGCGTCCGGGCTGTCGAGCATGGGGAGCAAGGTGGGCAACCAGTCTCCCGGGGTGTCGGCAAGGCTGCGCGCGGAGCGCTTGCGCACGGCGGGCGACCAACTGGAAAGACCGGCGACGAGTGACTGGCTGTCGCGGCCGTCATAGGCCTCGCCGTTGCGCCGGGTGTCCGAGAAGTAGCCGCGGCCCGCGGCGATGACCTCGGCGGTTTCGGCGGCGTTGAGGGGCGGGACGGAGGACGGTTTTTTGCCTGTGATGAACAGGCTTTTGAGCGGCAGCGCGTGGGCGAGCAGGTAGGTGCCGGTATTGTCCCAGCTGGTGTATTTGTTGTGTTCCTCCTCGCCGACGGGAGATCCCTGATAGGCGAAGCTGCCGTCCCAGCCGCGGGCGAGGTCGTAATACCATGCGGTTTCCTGCAGATAGGCGCCGGTGGCCATGGGCCCGCAGCGGGAGACGCCGGGCATGGCCCAGAGAATGTTGAAGTAATTGCCGGTATGGCCGCGTTCGCGTTCATCATAGCCGGCGGTTGACATTTTCGCGAAGAACGAAGCGGCCTCGCGGTCGCCGAGGAGGTCGTAGAGCACCGCGGCGCTGGAGCATTTGCCGTTGTCCTCGTGGCCGGGCCATGGGGCGTGGTCGCCATACGGGATGGCGCCCTTGTTGAGATACCAGCGCAGGAAGCTTGTGGCGCGGGCGATGGCGAGATCGAGATCCGGATCCTTGATGCCGGCCTCGCGCGCCAGCACCATCGAGATGGTGAGGTTCAGCCCGGGGAGGTTCATGCAGCCGTAGCCGTTGAGGTTGCCGTTGGGCATGGCGAACTTGTGTCCCCAGGTGCCCACGTTGCTCTGGCCGTGGGTCGCCTCCATCGTGATGCGGCGCAGGCCGGGCAGGATTTCACGGTCGCCGGTGGCGAGGAAATACTCGGCCAGGAACAGGTTGGCGAAGCCGTAGTGCCAGGTGGCCATCGAATCGAGTTTCAGGCCGGCCGCCTCGCGGGCGTAGTCGGCGAGCATCTGGCGGTATTCCGGCTTGCCGCTGGCGAGCAGGGCGAGGGCGTTGATGCTGTTGGGGATGGAAACGCCTTTGAGGCCGCGACTGGCGATCGCCTGGCAACCCAGTTCGAAGATCCTGCGCGACTTTTCGCAGTCGTAGGGGGCGGTGGCGCTGTAGTTGCCGAGAACCTGCAATTTCAGGTCCAGCTCGTCGGTTTTTCCGTCGCGCCAGCGGGTGATTTTGAGCAGGCCGCCGCCATCCGCGGATTCCGCCTGTCCGATTGCCTTGGCGAGGAGGATCCTGGCGTCGCCGTCGAAGTTCCGTCCGCCGGAGCCGAGGATCACATCACCGGGCTGGAGTTTGCCATCGGCGGGCGAACCTGCCGCGACGGCGGTGACCAGGATCTGGCGGGCCTCTGCGGTGCGGCCTTTCCAGCCATAGACCCAGCCGCGGGCGCCGGTGGGGCCCAGTGTCCAGTCCTTGCCTTCGCCCTGCTTGTCGCCGCGCGTGAAATCGGGAACCGGCGGCTTGG
>JBMTCD010000207.1:0-6272 GCA_049430545.1 Luteolibacter sp. | reverse complement strand
AGATGGATTTCCCTGCCGTATTTCAGGCGGTGAACGAGTTCCAGCGTCGAGTCGCAACGATCCATCGCCGCCCGCGCGAACTCGAAATGGAACGAGATCTCCTTGCAGTTCGGGCAATCGAAAGGGCCGTCGATGAGGCCTTTGAAATGCTCGCCGCAGACATCGCAGAACGGTATCTCGATGCGTGGCAGGCGTTCCGCGCAGGGTTCGCACAGCGCCTTTCCGCCGGAAAGCCCCAGCCCGCAGATCTCGCAGACCGGCGGGTAGAGCCAGTCCAGACAATCAATCGAAGGTGCTTTCACGTCTAGGATATCCTTGGGTGATGAGATGCAGGAAGCCGCCGAAAACCATACAGGAGTTTTCTCTCAGAATGCAGCCGGATTTCCAAGCCCTCAATCCTTCGATGATTGGGGATCGAGTGCGTCACGCAGCCCGTCGCCGAGGAAATTCAGAGCGAAGAGCGTGGCCGCGAAAAAGACGGACGGGAACAGCAGCAGGTAGGGGGTAACCTCCATGCGGTCCGCGCCTTCCTTGATGAGGATACCCCAGGAGGAGTTCGGCGGTTTCACCCCGAGACCTAGGAAGGACAGCACGCTTTCCAGCAGCATGATCCCCGGCACGGCGAGGGTGGTGTAGATGATGATCGGCCCAATCACATTCGGTAGGATGTGGCGGAAAAGGATACGAAAACGGCTCAGCCCTAGCGACACCGCAGCCTCGACGAAATCCAAATTTTTTACACTCAGCACCTGCGCGCGGACAATGCGGGCGATAGTCAACCAGCCGATCGCACCGATCGCGATGAACAGCGGGATCAGCGTGGTGATGGGCGCCACCCGGTCCCGCGGCCAGCCCGTTGTTTCCACCACCCAGGTGGTGAATTCGGACGCGGGTTCATCCACCACCAGTGCGAAAAGGATCACCAGCACCAGGAAAGGCAGGGCGAAAAGGATATCCACGAAGCGCATCATCACTGCATCGGTCTTACCGCCGATGTATCCGGAAACCGCGCCGTAGATCACGCCGATGATCACCGCCACGCCGGTTGCGACAAAGCCGACGAGCAGCGACACTTGGCCGCCGTAGAGCACCCGCGCGAAGAGATCACGCCCAAGCTGATCCGTGCCGAACCAATATTCACCGCTGGGCGCCGCCGCCGGGTTGGAGAGGTTGATCGCCGTCGGGTTTTTCACGAAAGGCAGAAAAGGCACGATGAAGCAGGCGGTCATCACGAACACCAGCACCGCGAGGCTCGCCAATGCAGGCTTGTTCCTCGCCAGCCTGTGCCATGCGTCTCTCCATAGTGAGCTGCCTTGTGATGGTTTCTCCGCTTTCGTCACAACGGGAAACTAGATGCCTGCGCCGGACTTGGAGAGGATTTTTTTCAACGGATGGGTCAGGGAGCCAGCGATACGCCCACACGGAAAAAGCGCGGCTCGGGCACCGTGTTCGGAAACGGAACCTTGACCGCGTCGATCTCCTCGCCGCTGGCGATCACCAGAGGCTCAGCTTCGCCGACCGTCCAGTCTGGTGAGAGATCCGCACTGAAATAAACAGTGTAGATCAAGCCCAGCGCCGCGTGATCCTTGCGGCGGGCGAAGACAGCATGGAAAACCCCATCCACCTTGTTCAGAACGGGTGACCCGGGAGAAACAACAGACCCGTCGGAATAGGCTAGCGCAGCAGGATTCGGCGCTGTCGGATCGGCACCGAATGCAAATTCCAGCAGATTGACAAGGCCGTCGCCATCGGGATCATCGTCAGGTCCATTCTCAGTCAGTTCGTTGGCAAAAGCCCCTTCCGCCCAGACTTGGTAGACACTGAGAACAGCCAGCGTGCGAGGCACGGGAGTCGCCGCTTGGTGATTTCCGTCGCCGGGCTGCGAGGCCTTGATGGTGGTCTCGCCCGCACCCTTGACCGTCACCATGTTTCCGGAAACGGTGGCCACGGCGGGGTCGGAGCTTTCATAGGAAACCGGCAGGTTCGAGCTGGCGGTAGCGCCCAACGCGAAGGGCACATGATCATAGGGCAGCGGAGCAAGCTCCGCGAATTCGATGGTTTGATCTGCCTTGGCGATGACCAATACACCCGAAGCGGAGCCCATGTGTTTTGTGCGATCCGCAGCTATCTGTCCACCGCCCGCAAGCACGGTCTCAACCTTATCGAATCCATCAACACCGCATTCGCAGGCCAACCGCTGAATTTCGCACCTGAATAGTTACGAATTGACATTGGTTTTTCCAAGAAACGCGCCTTGCCGGTGTCTCACTTCAGGAATGACCATGGGATCTCACAACCGCAATCTGCATGTGAAAGGCATCACCACCATCTTTGCCGCCAGCCTTCTTGGCTTGGGCCTTGCCCACGCGGAGACCGCCACTCCCGCAGCCCGTGAGCTCAACCCCGACTTCACGCCCGCCCTCTACCAGCAGCTCAAGACCGGCGAGGGCAATGTCTTCTTCTCGCCCTACAGCATCACCGAGGCCATGGCCATGGTGCATGCCGGCGCCGGCGGCAACACCGCCACGGAAATCGCCAAGGCCCTGGCATTCGGCGAAGGCCGTGCCGAGGACATCGCCAAACGCAGCGAGGCCTTGCGCGCGCAGCTGGCCAAGCTCAACCAGGGCGAGAACAAGCTGCGGGTGGCCAACGCCCTGTGCGTGACCGGCGTGCCACCGCAGGAGTCCTTCCAAAAGTTGGTGCGCACCCGCTACGAGGGAGAGGTGTTCTCCGGCGATCTCGACAAGATCAACGGCTGGGTCAAGAAGAAGACCGAGGGCAAGATCGAGAAAATCCTCGACAAACTGAGTGAGGACAGCGCCTGCGTGATCCTCAACGCGGTCTACTTCAAGGGCAACTGGATGACGCCGTTCGATGCCGGGAACACCCGCAAAGCCGCGTTTCACAGGAAGGCGGAGGACCCGGTGGAGGTGGACATGATGAGCCGTGAGGACTCCTATCCCGTGCTACAGGACAAGGGCGTCATCGCCGTCGAGCTTCTTTACGCGAACGGCGCGAGCATGGTGTTGGTGATGCCCGGGAAGGCGGACGGCATGGCCGCGCTGGAGGAGCAGCTCAGCGCGCCCTTCGTGGCCGGCCTGTGCGCCGACCTGCGGAAGACCCAGCCCAAGGAGATCAACCTGTCTGTGCCGAAGTTCAAGGTGGCGACCAAATACGGCCTCATTCCCGCGATGAAGGAGCTGGGAATGGTCGATGCCTTCGCTGAGGAGCGGGCCGACTTCAAGGCGATGTATGACAAGACGCCGGTCAGCATTGCCCAGATCGTGCACAAGGCCACGCTAGAGGTGGACGAGAAGGGTTCCGTGGCCGCTGCGGCGACGGCCGTGGAAATCCAGGCAAATTCCATTACCGAGGGGCCTCCGGAAATCCGCTTCGACCGCCCCTTCCTGGTGCTGATCCGCGATCAGGCCACCGGAACCACCCTCTTCATGGGCCGCATCAACGACCCGACTGCCAAGTGAGAGTCTCATCCAACACAAACCAACCACCAATGAAACCACCCACCAGACCCGCTTCCTCGTCCCTTCTTCCGCACCGTTCCTCGCACGGGAGAGCCGCCTCATTCGTGGTCGCGGCGGTGGCGGTTCTCTTCATGGAAACCCGGACTGCCCGGGCCGGGGAGCAATCCAAGGAGCCCGTTGTCGCCACGGACGCCGCCTCGGAGCCCTTCCCGGAGCCGTTGCCGATCGACCGTGGGCGCGACTATTCATACGAGTTCAGGAACAAGAAGTTTACCTCGGACAACATGGGAATCGGGCTCAACAAGGTCTCTGGCATCCTGGAGCTCCACAGCTCTGCAGCCTACGAGCGGACGACCGCCTGTCTCACCACCGCGGAAAGGCGTCACAACTTCTACGTTGCCCGTGATCTGCTGAAGAGTGCCCATGGTGGCAAGGGTCTGGCCGAGGGTTCCTACTGCTTCCCCGCCGTGGTCACCACCGAGTTCCTTGTGAACCCGTTTGGCGGGGATTCCTTTGTTTCCCGCGGGTGGTATGCGACCGCCATCCGGGAGATCGGGGTGCCGTATTCCCTCAAGGCGCTGACGGATCTTTGCCGGGAGGATTACAAGCGGCGCCACGAGGCAAGCCACCTGAGTGCCGTGGCGATCGTGGAAAAGGCGTTGAGGACGGACCAACGCGTCAAACCCGAGGATCGGAACCGTGATGCCGCCAAATTGTTGGCGACGACCGATGAGGAAACGCGGCGTGCCGTCGGTGGCGGCGGACTCAACCCTCTTCTTAACGACACACCCGTTGCGGTTGTTGCGAGCAGGGATATCTGTAACGAGCCCCGCTATCTCATCCGCGGGCCCCTCCTCCCGGAAAAAGGATCCCCAAAAGGCTTCTCGATTGTTTTTGAGGACAAATTGAGCCTCTCTTACAATACGGTCCTTTCGTTGAATTCAAGCGCGATCCCCCGCGCGGAATACGTCCTCGAACCCAAACGCCACTTGGGCGTTGCGTATGACTTCGATCCGGAAGGAAGGCTCCAGGCCGTGCGGGTATGGTGCCCGGCCGAAAAAGAGGTCATCAAAATGCCTGTGAGCGAGGGTCTGCTCGCCACGGCCAAGGGAAAAGTGCCGGGCAACGAACGCGACCGGATCCAGATTCCCGCCGGCAAGGCCGGGACAACATCACCATGAACGGGCGACCGATCAGCAGCAGCGTCCACAACCCGGTGTCGTATCCATGCACAATGACACCGCGCTTGGGTGCCTCCACCCTCTTCATCGGCCGCATCAACGGCCCGACCGCCGGGTGAAGCCAGGAACGCGAAACACGAAGCCGTCCATCACCATCCCAAAATGACTACCCCGAACGTCTCCCCTGCCCCAAACGTATTCCGTAGCCGGTTCCTTGGCGCGACCGCGGGCGCCGCCGTTCTCGATCCCTTGACGGCCGCGGCCAGGATGCGCCCGCCAGCAGCCGCAAGATCAGGATCGGGCGATCACCTCAAGATATTTGCTTTCAAGCCGCCACAGCCTGGCGGCGACCCCGATCCCTGGGCCGAGCCGCAGGCCCCAGAACAGCGGCACTTCATTTCGCACCTTTTTTCCAAGGAATTGGTGTGCTTGGGGTCTTTTCATTGAAGGTTCCGTTGCGCGGGTGTGCGATGGAGCCTGTCTGCACATCCGCCCGCACCCGGTCCCGCCCGCCCACACATCATGAAAACGAGCATATATCGCCACCGGATCGCCGGCCTTCTGGCCGCGTTTGCCTTTCCAGCCGCCCTCGCCCAGCAGGAGATCGGATACGTCGAGGACTTCGCGCTGGCCGCCGACCGCGAGGCGGCGCTGGCCCAGTTGATCCCCGGCACCGAGGACTACTACTACTACCACGCGCTGCACTACCAGAACACCGGCCAGGCGGGCAAGTTGGCCGAGGTTTTGGCCCAGTGGGACAAGCGCTTCCGCAATTCGCCGCAGCGCAAGATGGTCCTCAACCGCCAGGCGCTGCTCGACTACGGCAAGGATCCGAAGGGCTCGCTGGAGTATCTCCGGCGCGAGTTGGGCCTGCACTTCGACCACCAGCAGGAGGGCAAGGCCCGCGAGGCGAACCATCCCAGCCAACTCGACCAGGCCGAGATCGCGTGGGAGAAGTTTCTTGCCGACGCGCTGGCGTCGTCGGACAACCTCGGGCCGCTCACCGGGGAGGCGTTCTTCCCGCTGATGGCCAGCGGGCGGCAACTCGACGCGCGGGAGCGGCGTGACCTGCTGGCGCGCGCCAGCGTGCCCGACCTGCCGGGGCTGGTGCCGCTGATCGCCACCGACCTCGCCTCGAAGGAGAGCCGCGGCTTCGGTGAGTTCGGGATCCACCGCGAGCTGACACTCGCGCAACTCGACGAACTGGTGCGCCTGCGGCCCGACCTGCGGCGCAACGAGAACTACGTCCACACCCGGCTGGCCAAGCTGCGCCCGGGCACCGATGTGAACATGGAGGCCGATCCCGCGGCCCGCGAGGCCTACCTCGACGCGGCGTGGAACTTCGTGCAGCCGCTCGAACCGGTGTTCAACTCGCTCAAGGCGCATGTCCTCTATCAGCGGCTGGTCCACGACCTCTCGCGGGGCGTCTACGACCGCGACCGGCTGATGGAGTTTGTGAAACTCCCGCGCAACTCACCGTGCGTGCGCCCCGAATGGCGGAACGACGACAAGGAGCTTTGGAAGAACGTCGCCGACATCGGGCGCGACTTCGCGCCGGTCACCGGCCTGCCGCCGATCGGCGGCGCTGCGCCGCGGCTGCGCCCCTGCC
>JBMTCD010000206.1:0-6294 GCA_049430545.1 Luteolibacter sp. | reverse complement strand
GTGGATTTGTATGGCGTGAGGGTGGGTTCCAGCCCGACCATTGCCGCGTCTGATCACTATCACGGTGAAGCAGCCGATCCGGGTGCCACGCTGATCCAGGCCAGCTTCCTGACCCCGTCGAGCCCGGCCGGATTTGTTGGGGTCCCCAACAATTCGACCGATTCCACGGGCGATGCGAACCTGCTCAGCTACCTCAACTCCGCCTACGATGGTGGCTCTGGCGCGGGTCGGTTCGTTTTCCTGCGCCTGAGTTATGCCGCGGATGACTACGCCGCCGGATGGGATGCCTACAAAATCACGATGCGCAATGCCGAACAGCCAGGCGAATGGCCGGAGATCAACTACACTGCCATCCCCGAGCCGGGTGCCGCTCTGTTGGGCTGCATGGGCATACTCCCCCTGCTTCGCCGCCGCCGCGATCCTTGAGGTATTTCCGGAGTTAATGGTTTTGCTCCGGTAGCAACCAGCCTCCGCAGCACATTCAACCGCGGTGCGGCGGCTCTTGGTCTCCTGGTGTCACTCTCGGCACCGGCGTGGGTGCCGGACTGGTCCTCAATGGCCAGCTCTGCAGCGGGTCCTTTTGCGGAGCCGGCGAGATCGGCCAAATGAGCATTCACTATCGCGGCAAGCCGGGAAGCTACGGGAACACCGGAGCGCAGGAGAAATATCTGGGGAACCGCGAAGTGGCGGCGCGGGCTGCCGCCCTTTTCAAAGCCGCCGCCCTGTCTGCCGCTGCCAGAAAGGGCGACGAGGTGGCCCTTCAGGTCTGGGACCAGTTTGCCACACAGCTCGCCTGCGGACTTGCCAATTGCATCTGGCTGCTGAACCCGGACACCGTCGTAATCGGCGGCGGCCTCTCGAACGCAGGCTCCCCACTGTTCGTTCCGTTGAGGAAAAAGCTCAAACACCAGCTTCACCGGACGTTTGGACACAAGCTCAAGATCGTTCGCGCCCGATTTGGCAACGAAGCCGGAATCATCGGCAGTGCTGCGGTCGCCTTGGAACGGTTCTAGGCAACAAGCACACTAGTCATTTCGGACTATAGCCAGTTTCGATCCTGCTGGTAGCTTCTCACTCTAAAATCCAACCCGTCCAACAAGCCCCAAATCCAAACCACCAAAAACCCATGAAACCAAGACCAAAAGCCGCCATTGTGTGCCTCTCCAACTCCGGAGCGCCACTGGTCACCGCCGTTGTCCTCTGCCTCGGCTCGTCGCTCAGCCAGGCGGTTGACAATAATTGGACCGGAACCACGAGTTCGGATTGGAATGACGGGACCAACTGGTCGGTAGGCGGTGTGCCGGATAGGGCCTTCGGTGACAATGCCGTTGTATCGACGGTCTCTCCCAACATCGCCACGATCACCGAGGACATTTCGTTCACACCCAATGACATCATTGTGAAAGGCGGTGGCCGGATTGATCACCGCGCGGGTATTGCCGGCACGAACGGCGGTGCCTGGATGTTCGTAGGCCAGGATGCCACGCCAAGCTTTTACAACCTCGCGGACACGGGTTCGGCGGGTGACGGCATCACGGGTTTCGCTCAAGGGGCCGGTTCGCTCAACGCCACTGGAAATCTGCTGGTGGGTGCCTTTGGTGACGGCCGGAAAGGAACGCTCAGTGTGAACACCAGCGAAACTCTCACGGTCTCCAACGAGTTATTCATCGGCGATTCGCTGAACAGCGTTGGCGAATTCAGCCTCGAAAGCGGAACGGTGACAGTGAACAACAATACCTTTATCGGCAACAACCGCGGCAACGGCACGCTGACCATGTCCGGTGGCACCATCATCAAGACCGGAGGGGGGCAATTCCGTGTCGGTAATGACAACGGCGCAGGCACCGTGGTGCATAGCGGCGGAACCATCAGCTCGAGCAACGAACTCTATGTCGGCAACGAAAAGGTTGCCACGGGGATCTATACGCTGAGCGGAACGGGCGAACTCAACATTGGCAATGAGGTTGTTGTGGGTCGCGAGAGCGGCACAGGCATTCTGAATGTGAACGGCGGAACGCTCACCACCACCGGCAACGGGAACATGCATATCGGGCGCCGCAACAGCGTTGGGACCCTCGATCAAACGGCTGGAACGATCAGCGTGAACCGCGAGTTCGGCGTGGGTACGCGCGACGACAACAAGATCGGCATCGGCACCTACAACCTGAGAGGAGGTTCGTTATCGGCGACGAACAACATCTTCATTGGCAAGGAACAAGGTTCTTCAGGCAACATGACCATGACCGGCGGGAGCATGACCGGTGGTGACAAGCTGATCATCGGCGACAATGGCGCAACAGGAGTTCTCTCGCAAAGCGATGGAACCGTTGAGGTGCAGAACGAGGTATACGTCGGCAATGGTCTCTCCCAGGCCCCGGTGGCGTCGATCCTTGCGAACGCCAACGACGGCCAGCTTGAAAAGCGCTCCGAGTGGCCTCCCGGAACCGTCACAGTCCAGGACAACGGCAACTGGAATGTCAGCATCGGGGAATGGTATGGTTCGGGCCTGACTACCGCTGTTATCCCATTTCGATTGCCAAACTTCGGCGCGGTGGCGGATCCGTTCACCAGTGCGTCTTTCGGAGTGAATCTTTACAATATAGGAGGCGCCACAGTCACCGATCTGGATCTTTACGCGGTGAGAGTCAGTGCGTCTCCGCAAATTGCCACGACGGATTGGTATAACGGCTCCGCGCCCGACCCGAGCGCAACGCTGATCCAGGAAAGCTTCCTGACTCCCACTAGCACCACGACGAGCGTCGGCCCCGAAAGCGGACCGAACAACCTCACGGATGCCGCGGGAAATGCGGCCCTGCTCGCCTATCTCAATTCCGCCTACAATGGTGGCGCGGGTGCGGGCCAATTCGTCTTCCTACGCGTGAGTTATGGATCGGATAGCTATGCAGCCGGAAATGACGCTTACAACTTCACGACGCGCAATGCCGCGCTGGATGGGGATGCGCCCGTAATCAACTTCACCTCTACCACTCCGGCAATCGCCCCCGATGGAACCTACACCCTCAGCGGGACTGGCGTGATCAACGTCGGCAACGAGATCATTGTGGGCCGGGAGAGCGGCAGCGGCACGCTCAATCTCAATGGAGGCACCGTGAACGCAAACAAGATCTCGGGAGGAACTGGTGCTGCGACGGTGAATTTCAACGGCGGTGTCCTTCGGGCCAAGCGGGATGAGAGCAATTTCATCGAGAATCTCGACGTGGCGAATCTGCAGGGTGGCGGACTCAGGATTGATAGCAACGGCTTCAATGTGGGCACCGGCCAGATTCTCACCGGAACCGGCGGCTTGGAAAAGACAGGGGCGGGTCAACTCACCTTGAGTGGCGCCAATGCCTATGCAGGAACAACGACGGTTGCCGCAGGTGTGTTGCGGATCGAGAAAGCGGGCCTCAATGCCATTGTCGATGCCAGCGCAAACACCCTTGTGGCTGAGTTCAACGCCCAACCTGCCCCCGGAGATTACCCGATCCTCACCGGTCCGCTTGCCGGTGCCCAAACATTCAGGGCCACCGGCTTGGGGTCGAACCAGTCGGCTGCATTTTCCAATGCCACCAGCATCGTGACGGTGACGGGAGAGCCGGACAGCGACCCCTATATGGCTTGGATCGAGAGCTTCACCCCGAATGCCCTTTTGCCGGATGAAGCGTCCAAACTTCCCGGTGCGGATCCCGAAAGCGACGGCATCTCCAACCTGATGGAGTTCGTGCTTGGCGGCAGCCCGGTCGTTGACTCGCAGGCAAGCCTGCCGAAACTCGCCACCGTCGGCACGGATCTGGTTCTCAGCTTCCAACGCAGCGATGAGTCCGAATCCGTCACCACGCAGACCGGCCAATGGAGCACCGACCTCATCAACTGGAATGACGTGACGCCCGTGCTGGTCAATGAAAACGCCGCTTCTGCCGACGACATGTCCATCGTCGTATCCAAGAGCAACGCGATGAACGGAAAGCTCTTCCTGCGCTTGAAAGTTGCAATGCCCTGAAGGTCCCATCATGGCCCATTCCATGATTGACACCGCCATTATCCAATCGTGAGCGCCAAAGCAGGATTCCCGCAAACAATCATCACACAGCGGAGCCGACTGCTTCAACGCCGCAACGGTTTCACCTTGGTCGAGTTCTTGATCGTCATCACCATCATCATGGTCCTCGCATCTCTGTCGGTATTAGGCCTCGGACGGATGCGCGAAAAAGCCGACGTCGTGTCCACCGTCAAGAGCATCCGGGGCTTCTCCGAAGCCAAAGCGCTGTGTGCCACCGATCACAGCGGCAAGTATGTTCCCGTATTCGCCTTCGACGAGGACGGACAGGGTGCCGTGATGTGGCATTACGACCGCGCCTGCCTCGAAGCGCTCATCGGCGACAAGAAATGACTCGAAAATCAACCGCCGTGGAGGGGTCAACAATGTCTTTGGGGGTGGCAACCGTAGGAATAGCAGCCGCTGAAGACTGACAGTGGCGAGACGCGATCGATCAAGTCATCCACGCGATTTGGCGCGGATTAGCAAAGCGCGGCGAAACGCCGAATACTGGAGAATCTGATTTCATCGTTTGCTCCCGCCGTATTCGCGTTTGAGTTGCTCCAGTGAGTCGGCGAGCAGTTGCTTGTTGTCGAGATTGGCGAAGGACTCTGCAAGCGGATCTCCCGTGCGCCGCATGAGCGCGAGGAGTTCCCCGCGCATGGCATCGATTTCGGCCTTGCGCAGGGGGTCGTCGATCCGATTGTCGCGTTCGAAGCGGTCGGATGACATGTCATAGAACTCCTGCGGCGCGCGGAACTGATAGAATTCGCAGCGGGCCTTGATTTCCGGGTTGGTTTTCGCGGCGGCAAGCATTGCGTTCCATGACAGTCCGGCCATGTTTTCGGTGCGGTATTTCTTTTCTCCGTCGCTCCACGCGTTCCAGATGTAGGATTTGTCGCGGGTGCGGATGGAGCGCATCGGCAGCCAGTTGTTGCCATACGCGGCGTTATAGAAGGTGAAGACGCGGTCCCAGCCTTCGAGTTTCCCACCATGGATCACCGGCAGGAACGAGCGGCCGTCGATGCCCGGAATGGCGGGCAGCCGCGCGGCTTCGAGCAGGGTGGGGGTGAAGTCGAGCGTGCTGACCATGTGGTCTCGGTCCACGCGGCCTGGTTTCACCACGCCGGGCCAGCGGACGATCAGGGTTCCGCGCACGCTGGTTTCGTAGTCGTTGGACTTGGAGAAGGGGAAGGACATCCCGTGATCGCCGCCGTAGAAGACAACCAGTGTGTTTTCGGCGAAGCCCTCCTCTGCCAGCACGCGGAGGATGGTGCCGATGCAGTCGTCAAGACGGCGGACGTTGGTGTAGTAGCCGGCGAGTTCGCGGCGGATGTCGGGCAGGTCTTCGAGGAAGCCGGGAACGTGGGTGACTTCCTCCGGCTTGATCCAACGGCTCGGGGTTTCACCGAGCGCGAGGTCTTCGGGGCCTTTCATTCCGATGAATGGCCGGTGCGGATCGTAGCAATTCACGTTATGAAAAAACGGCCGACCTTCCTTGCGGGCACGGCGCAGGAATCCACGCGTGATTTCCTCCAGCCGCGACGGATGGCGGGAGATCGAGTCGTCGGCGATGTCGGCGCAGAACTTGTCGTTGGGCTTGAGGTGGGGGCCCTTGCCAAGACGGGAAATGAGGTAGCCGGCATCGCGAAGTTGCTCGTTGAGCGTGCGCACTCCGGGTTTGATCGGGAAAAAGCCCATGGAGCCGTTGCGGTGCGGATACAGGCCGGTGAACATGATCTGCCGCACCGGTTGGCAGACGGCGACGGTCGAGTAGGCGTATTCGAAGCGCAGTCCGTCTGCGGCGAGGCGGTCGATCTGCGGTGTGAGGTCCTTGATGGGACCGCCGGTGACGCCCAGTGAGTCGTGATTCAAATCGTCCGCCGTGAGAAATACAATATTGAGTGGCTCGGCGTGGAGCGTGGCGCTGAGAGGAATGAGCAGGCAAGCGAGACAAGCGAGAATGTGTTTCATGGCGATGTTTTTGGAAGCGGGATGTGTCATACGGCAGGTATTGCGGCGGGCAAGCGCCGATACTTTCAGGTGGGGCCGTTTCAGGCGGGGCCGCGGTCCAGGTCGATGCGGAAGGTCTTGCCCTTGAGCTTGGCGTTGCGGGTGTTGCGGATGGCTTGCTGGGCGTGGTCCTCGGGGACGTCCACGAGCGAGAACTTGGGGAAGAGGGTGATGCGGCCAAGGCTGACATCGGGCAGGCCGGCCTCGCGATACATCATGCCGACGATGTCCTTGGGCAGCATGCC
>JBMTCD010000205.1:0-6348 GCA_049430545.1 Luteolibacter sp. | reverse complement strand
CACAACATGCCTATTCGCATGATTGCCGCGAGGGGATGATCGCGCCCGACTTCGATCTCGAACAGGTGGACGAGGTGTTCCTGCGCAAGAGCCGCGAGTTCCTGACCGATCACGTCCGCGCGAATCGCGACAAGCCGTTCTTCCTCTTCCATTCCTGCCAGGCCGTCCACCTGCCGTCGTTTCCGGCACCCGAGTTCCAGGGAAAAACCAAGGCCGGCCCGCACGGCGATTTCATTTATCAGTTCGACTCCATCGTCGGCCGCCTGATGGACACCCTGACAGAACTCGGCGTGGCGGACAACACGCTGGTGATCGTGACCAGCGACAACGGCCCCGAACTTCCCACCGTGAAGGAGATGCGAGCGACCCATCAACACGACGGCGCGCGTCCCTGGCGCGGCGTGAAGCGCGACAACTGGGAAGGCGGCCACCGCGTGCCCATGATCGCGCACTGGCCGGGCGTGGTGAAACCCGGTCGCCAATCCGCGCAGACCGTCTCGCTCGTGGACCTGATGGCCACCGCAGCGGAAATTACCGGCCGCATTCTGCCCGACGGCGCGGCCGAGGACAGCGTTTCGATCCTCCCAGTGCTCACCGGCCAGCAGCCGGAAAACGAAGCGCTGCGCCCCTACACGCTGCAGGAATCGATCCGCGGATTTTCCATCCGGTCCGGGCCGTGGAAATACCTCGACCACCGCGGCTCCGGCGGCAACCACTACGACAAGGACGGCCACTGGGGCGCCAAGGAAATCGCCCGGCCGGAAAGCGCGCCGGAAGCACCCGGCCAGTTGTATCATCTCGGGCGCGATCCCGGCGAACGCGAGAATCTTTATTTCAAGCACCCGGAGGTGGTCGAACGCCTCAAGCGGGAACTGGTTCGGATGAAGCGATCCGATTGATGGCTATCACTCCAGTTCCGGCATCTTGAGGCCCTCGATGAAGAAATCCATTTGCCCCACCGGTTGCTGCGTCTGATGGTCATATTCGACATTGGCATAGGCCGCGAGGATGTTGGTGCCCGCCTTGAGATGCCGGATCTCGCCTTTGCCGAGCGGGATCGTCCGATAATGCGGCTGGTCTTTCCACCAAACATAAGTGTCGATCGGGTGGCCGTTGAGGAACACACGGAATCCCTGCCGGGCGAGGATGCTGAGCCGATAGGCGTCGAAATCCAGCGCATCGAACTCAAAACTCGTCCGCATCACAATGAACTCGCCCCGCCCCCAGTCGGACTGGTTTTCAAAAGAGACGCCGCCGCCTTTGAACACGCCGATGCCGATCGGCGCGCGGCCCTGTGACCAGCCGCTGTCGTCGTAGGCGACTTCATGCCAACCCTCCAAGCCATCGGGCAGACGGATGTCGCGGAAGCGTTTTTTTTCACGCAAGGGCATGCGGTCGGCCTCGGTCTGCGGATCGAATGAAATGAACCGCCAGACGCGTTCCGCGGGCTTCACTTTGCCCACCGGCTGCCAGCCGGCAGCGGGTTCGCGCAGCTGGGTCAAATCGATCAAGGTGTCGAGCAGCTCGGGCTGGCGTTCCTTGGCGCTCTTGAGCCGTTTGGCGACTTCCGGGCGGTAGTCGCGATACAAGATGTCGGCCAGCTCGGTCTTCGCGGCGGGTGTTTGTTTTGCCAGCGCGGTGTGCAGGCCGAAGGGTGGGTTCTCGCGGTTTGAGTTGGGCGTGGCGAGAAGGCGCACGAGATCGCCATCACCAAGCAGTTGGAAGCGACCGGGTATCACCTTGGCGAGCGCCAGGGCGGTGGACGGATCATGCCGCAAACAGGCCGCTGCGGCTTCGGCGACATTGTAGGCACCCTCGGCAGACCTCGGCCCCGCGACGATCTCGCTTTCCGAGACGGAACGTTTCAGACCCGAGACAATCAACTTGCCCGCCGGGCTCGTTTCCTGCTTGGCCCTGAGCACCCGCTCGAGATGGTCCATCATCCGCGAGCGCGGCTGGGTGTGATATTCGGCGGTCGTCATCTCCAGCAGCTTCGGGAGGATCGCCTGATAGAGGTCGGCGTCCTTTTCGAGCCCGGAGAGCGCCATGAAGGAGGACTCGCGCAGCCACCAATCCCCGTGCTTGGTCCACGGCATGATGAGTGGCTTGCAGGCATTGATCTCCATTGGCGGAGCGAATTTCAGCGCCATCAGCGCGCCATCCACCACCCACCATGACTCCTCGGGGTCGGCGAGCATCCTGCGGATGGCCGCGAGCATTCCGGGCGTGAAATCATCGGCGCGGATCGGATTCCTGCCATGGCCGAACCAGTAGTTGTAATCGGTCATGCCATCGCGCGCCGCGCGGCGCAGGCGCGGATCGGGATCACTGAGGAGTTTTTCCAGCTCGTGCAACGCGCCGGTAGCCCGCAACGACTTGGCGGCCTGGGCGCGGATCATGAAGTTGCGATGGTGCACATTCTTCAACATGACCTCGCGTGGCAGGCTCTTGAGATCCTGGGCCGGTTGATGATAGGCGCCACCGAGCGCGTAAAACGGAATGTGCGCGGGCTCGTCCACGCCGTGTTCGTAATACCGGGGATGGTGGTCGCTCGACAGGAATGCCTGGTCGGCCCGCGTCCCCCACAGCGCTTCGGGCAAGGTGAAATCCTTGGCATGTTTCGAGCGCGGCGCGCCGGTGATGCGCAGCGTCTTCAAGGGCGCGGTGTAGGAAAGCGCGATGCCCGGGCCGGAGGATCCAATCACTCCGTTCTCCCATGCCAAGGTCGCGATTCCAACGCTGCCGCCATGCTCGCGGCTCAGGTCATGCCACCACATCAGCCGATCCATCGACGAACGATAAAGCTCCGGTTTTTCATCCTGCAGGTAGGAAGTGATGATGGCTCGCCAGATGCCGTCGCCGCGGCCGTCGTCGCCATGGCCGCTCACCAGCAGCGGATAGCTGTCGATCATCGACATCGCCAGATAGCGGCGCGCGTTCCGATAGATCGTGACGTCGCCCTTCGCGCCGGCGGCGACCTGCATGGCCGCGGCGATCATGCCGTCCTTGCCGTTCGATCCCAGCCCGCCTTCCCCGCGATGGTCGCCGTAGGGCACCGTGCCGCGGCCGGCGAAGCGATAGAAGAAGCGCAGTGCGCCGAGCAGCGTTTTGTCATCGACGTTGACGCCGCATTCCTTGCCCAACAGCAAAGTCGTCAACACCTGCGCGCCGGCCGGATTCATCAGTCCGCTGGCCACGTATCCGGGATTGATGTCATCCCCCCAATGCGTCCAGCTGCAGCCGAATTTCTGCCGCCGCTTTGCGTCGTCGCAGTAAAATTGCAGGATCGGCAGCACCGAGGCATCGCCGGTGCGCAGATAATACTCGGCGCAGGCGATTCCATTGTAGCCGTTGTTCCAGGTGTGGTCGCCGATTCTCGCCACTTCCTTGGGAAACGCATCGAAATAGGCCTTCACGCGCGGCAGATACGCGTCGTCGCCGGTCGAGAGCAGGAACAAGCAGGCAAGTGCGCCCGGGATCCCGCCCTGGCGGAACTTCCCGGGGTCGGCATACCAATCGGCGGCCTGCTTGATGATTTTCCGCGATTTTCCGCAATCGAGCGGCCAGGTCGGGCTGTATGCGCCAAGCACGGGGATGGTGACGGTTTCCTTGCGTGAGGAAGCACCGTCGGCCGAAGTCACGTCGAAGACCATCCGGCCATCGCCGGCCTCGGCCTTGGTCAACGCCTCGCCAAAAAACACGAAGGGATTGTGGCCGCGGTGCGCGGCCCCGTTGACCCCCGTGATGATTTCGCCCTTGCGGAACTTTCCGTCGGCGGGCGAGCCCGGCATCGTGTCCTCGACCCTTAGGGTGACATCCTTGTAGATGCGAATCTTCAATCCGGTCGTGCCAATATGGCCGAAAGGCATCTCGCGGCCTGGGTCGGGACGGCTGAAATAAACCTTTTCCGCAGTGTAATGCGTTTCAGCAACAACGGTGGTCGCCGGATTGCAGAGGAACACGGCACACAGCGCGAACCGCCGGGCGGAAGATGGTATCTGCGGGATTGGAAATTTGTTCATATTTTTTTGATCAAGCATTCATTGGAGCGATTCAAGCATTTCAGGATTCGTTCCGGCGGTTGCGCTCCAGCAGGGATTGGAGATAGGCATTGTTCGGCGCGGGTTTGACCGGCCGTCGCTCGGCATCGAGCATGTCGCGCACGCGGCGGCCGCTTTCAGCCACGAGTTCGCCGATGAGCGGGGCTTCGGGCAGGTTTTTCCAATACTTCTTCGGCATTTCGGATTGCATCATGCGTGTCTTGAGCCGCGCGGGATTGAAGATGCTGCGGTAGTAAGTTCGCCAAAGTTCATCGAGGGCGTCGCCATCCGGCGCGGCATCGCGGGTGACGCCGGGAGTGAATGCCAGCTCGCGGCCATCCCAGTGCACACATTCATCCGGCGTGAGAATGCTCCAGTCCATGGCTGCGAAGCGCTTGCGGAAAAACGGCGCGGCCAGCCGCACGATGCGATGACCGGGCTCGAACCACGCGACGAATTGCTCGCGCCCGCCCGTTTCACCGGTGCCCACCTGGCGGAAACGGACGAAGGCGTGCATCTTGTGGATGTCGCGTCCGACCGCCTTGGCCCAGTTGTGGAGCTGGCGCATGTCGGGATCGGTGGCGTTCTCCATCAGCCTCCGTTCGCCGTGCTGGATGCGCCAAAGCACGCGATAAAGCAGGGCCCAGCGCCGTGGATCGCGGTGAGCCGCCACCGTGCGTGCCATGTCGAGAAACGCGGCGGACACCTTGGGCACGGTGCCGGGCGCCGGCATGCTGGTTTCTTCCGGAAACAGCGCCCCATGTCCCGTGGTTTCGGACCACAGCACCGCATCCGGGCTCACGCCTGCCGCCAGCAAGCGCCGCGCGGCGTCGCGCCATGATTCGAAGTTGGGATCGATGGTCACGCCGCGCATGGGACCGTGATGGGTTCGGGCTGTTGCGGCTTTCATCGCAACAGCTCCTGATAGAAAACCGATGCCGTCAGCCGGTTGCCCTCGCGGGTCGGATGGCTGCCGTCTTCCTGAAACAGGCTCCCGCTTCGGCCTGCTGAGATCTCGCGCTCCCACGCATCGCCCGCCGGCACGACCCGCAGGCCGCCGGCATGGGCCGCGGCGGCTTGGTAGCCCTCGCGCAGCCGCGCGACCATGGCGTGGAAATCGTCGCCGGCGCGGAATGAGTCGCCATCCCGGTAACCCCATGTCTGATAGAGCACCGGCTCCGCGCCATGGGAGCGGGCCAGTTCCGCGAGTTCGCGCACCGCCGGAAACATCGCGAACAGGCGCTTGAGCGGCTGCGACGGAATGCGGCTTTGTTCCTGCAGGACCACGATGTCCCATCCACCCTCGCGGATCTCGCGCAGCGTTTCGTCGTTGCGGCTGTGCTGTTCCAGCGTCCAGCCGCCGTTGGTGACCTGGCCCACTCGCAGGTCAAGGCCGTTGCGTGCGGCGAGGTGCCTGAGTTCGCGCGGCACATCGAAGCTGTAACTGTTGCCGATGAACAGGATGGCGGGCGGCCTGTTCTGGGACTTGGAAACAGGCCGTGAAAGAGTGCGGTTGCCCGTGGCGCATGCCGCGAGCAGCAGGACCGGAATGGCCCATGCCAGCAGTTTGAAAAAGCGGGGTTTCATGCCCGTGGGTGTGCGTGGTCGTAGGCCTGCTTGAGCCTTTCGCGAGTGACGTGGGTGTAGATCTGGGTGGTGGATAACGAGGCGTGGCCGAGCATCGCCTGCACGCTGCGCAGATCCGCCCCTGCGTCAAGCAGATGCGTGGCGAAACAATGCCGCAGCTTGTGCGGGCTGATCCCGAACGGAATGCCGCTGTGCTTGAGATATTTCCGCAGCAGCAGGTCCACCGCCTGTTGCGTGATGCGCGTGCGGCGCTTGCTCAGGAACAAGGGGCCCGAGGCCACCCCCGCCTCGCGCCGGTAGCGCTGGATCGCGTTCACCGCCGGTCCGCCCACCGGCACGATTCTTTCCTTCGCGCCCTTGCCGCGCACCCTCACCGTTTCGCCGATGAAATCGACGTCCGCCACATTCATGGCCAGCAGTTCGGAAATCCGCAGCCCGCAGGAATAGAACAATTCGAGAATCGCCGCATCGCGCAAGGGCAGCCACGGCGGCGATTTTTTGTCGGGCGGCAGGCGCAGCGGCATGCCGAGCAACTCGTCCACCTGTGCCACGGTGAGCACCACCGGCAGCGCGCGTTCCGCCTTGGGCAATTGAACTTCCGCCACCGGACTGCGGCCGAGCCCGCGGCGCAGCACCAGATGTTTGTAAAACGACCTCAGCGCCGCGAAACGCAGCCGGACTGTCGAGCGCTTCAATCCCTGCTTCATCAGCGCGAAGAGAT
>JBMTCD010000204.1:0-6365 GCA_049430545.1 Luteolibacter sp. | reverse complement strand
AAGCCGATGAAGATGCCGCCCTCCAGCGAGGGCTTCATCTGCTTGTTCATCGCGCCGCCCTGGGTGCGGTGGCACTCGTCCACGAAAACATAGAACCGCCCGTGGACCGGCGGAGACGGGCCGGTGAGATCCAGACTGAACTTGTGGATGAGCGCGCACATCAGGCGCGGCAGCGGAGCGGTGAGCTTGGCCTCGAACTCCTGGCGCGAGGTGATGCGAGGCGAAGCGGCGTCGGCCGGGATCACTCCGGCGTTTTTCATGACCTGCTCGATCTGGCGGTCGAGTTCATCGCGGTCGGTGATGATCAGGACGCGGCCGTGCGGATCGAACTCCAGCAGCCACTTGGCGAGCATGATCATGAGGATGCTCTTGCCGCTGCCCTGGGTGTGCCAGATCACGCCGCCTTCCAGCCGCCGGATGCGATCCTGGGCGGCCTTGAAGCCAATGTATTGGTGCCTGCGCGGCACCTTTTTCTGGCCGCCGTCGAAAATCACGCAGTGGCGGATCAGGTCGAGCAGGCGGGCCTTGTCGCAGAGTGCGGCCAGCGGACGGTCGAGCAAGGCCCCCGCGGCGGTGGCATCGCCGGGTTCCTTCCAATCGGTGAAGAACTTCTCCGGCGTGCCGGTGGTGCCGTAGAGCAAGCCCTGCGAATCATTGCCCGCGATCACGAGCTGGACCGTGGTGAAGAAGCCGAGGTTGAAAATCTCCTCCTGGTTGGTGATGAGCTGGCGCACGCCTTCCGCCACCTCCACCGAGCTGCGTTTCAGTTCGATCACCACCAGCGCGATGCCGTTCACGTAAAGCACAATGTCCGGCCGGCGCTCGTAGCCGCCGCGCAGGGTGACTTCTTCGGCCAGATGGAAATCATTGTTTTCCGGGTGATCCCAGTCGATGAGATGGATGGTGACATGGTCCGCGCCGATGGCCGTCTGCACCTGCACACCATAACGCAGAAGCTGGTAGGTGCGGAGATTCGCCCGGTAAAGGGTGATGCCGGTGGCATCGGCGGCGGTGGTGAGTTTCTGGAGCGCCGCGGAAATCTGATCCTCCTTGAAACCGCGCTTCCGCAGGTTGGCTTCCAGCAACTCGCGCTCGATGGGGCGGTTGTTCTCCCGCTTGCTCCACTCGCCGAGGTGGGTGTAGCCGAGGGCTTCGGAAAACAGGCGCGCCACCCGGTTCTGGGTGTTGCGTTCGGTGCGGGGAGTGTCGGGCATGAAAGTTGACGATTGGATGGTTCTTTGCGCTTTCGCTTCACGAATTCTCTATTTGAATCACTTCCCAGTGACCGGTCTTGCGTGGGCCTACGCGTTTCAGACGCCCCTCTTTTTGAAGTTTCAGCATGCCCCGTTGCACCGCGCTCTCGGATTTCGAAAGTTGCCCGGCTAGCTCCGCAACCGTCAGGTGGCCATTTTGACGAATCAGACTGAGAATCATTGCTGGAGTTTTACCTAGCGTTTTACCTAGCGTTTTTCCTAGCGTTTGCATCGATTCCACTGCCGTTTCCCCGGCCTTGGCGAGGAGTTCCGGGTTCGCGTGGAAGGTGAGCATCAGCCCGGCCATGCTGTTGTCATAGACCGGAGGTTGGATGCCGTGGTTGAGGCATTCCTGGCGGATTTTTTCGATGCCGCGGCCCCAGGATTCGATGTAGCCGGCGCGGAAGAATGCGTTCGCCACCAGCGGATTGAATGGACAGGACGGGTGCTTGCCCAGCAAGTGCTTGAGCGTCCATTCCTGCGGCAGGATGCCGGGATTCCAGATCACGAGCTTGTCGTCGTAGACGCTGATCTGGATGGGGATGCCGCTGGCGTAGTCCTTGTGGACCACGGCGTTGAGAAGAGCCTCGCGCAGGGCGGCGTAGGGAAAGAGGAAGGTCTCGCGGCGGTGGAGCCCGTCGTAGCTGATGTAGGCCTTGAGATACTTGGTGTGCAGCAGTTCGAGGGTTTTCTCCACCTGCTCGAAGAGGTTGCCGTGGATTTCGTCTTGGTAGCGAAGGTCGTCATCTGTGACGAAGAAGCCGATCTTGATCCAGGCCCCGCTCGCGCATAGCTCCGGGCGGTCGGAGAACAACAGGCAGGCGGCGCGTTTCAGGTGGCGCTTCTCCAACAACTCCAGATTCCCGAGAATCACAGCCCGGCTGTCCCGCAGGACGGCGCGGTCCATGCGGCCGCTCTGGCTGGCACGCTGCTTGAAGAGTTTCAGGGCCTGCGGGCTGCACGATTCCACCTTGAACGACGGTTCCGGCACCCCATCCCAGTGGTGCCCGCGCTTTTTCAGGAGAAACCGTTCGAGCGCCGCACCTTTGAGCTCCTGCTTGGTGCTGCCGCTGCGGAAATGGTATTCGCCCTTGTAGCTGACCGGGCTTGGATAGGGATCGACGCGGATCTCGATCAGATGCTTGCCTGCTTCCTTGACGAGGTTCACCGCCACCATGATCCCCAGCACATCCCGCACCTTGTTGGGAAGGTCTTCCAACAGCTTCTTGGCATTCGGAACCCCGACGGCCACGCCCTTGTCATTGCGTCCGATTACCAGAACGCCGCCCTCCGCATTGGCGAAACCGCAGATCCAGCGCAGATACTCATCCCGCCAGGACTCTTTCCATTCGGTGTGCTGGTGCTCGTTCATGGGGAATTCGTCTTTCCGGCGAGGTCTGACTGGATTATGCGCACGGTCATAGCCAAACTAGCGGCCACAAAACCCTCCTCGATGTTGCTGTTGTCGGCACGGTCCGACCACTTGCCGAGGTAGGTGTAGCCAAGCTGTTGGCGGAACAGGGCAATCAGCCAGTCCTGCGTGGCTCGTTCTGGTTTGCCGATAGTGCTCATGCCAAAAATCGCTGTTTTCTAGGAGTATCCGTCAAATTCTTGGCATTGACGGCAGCAGGGATCCCGGCCATATTCCGTCCGACCGGTGAACGAAATTCGGCTCCAAGCCGTGTGTTTCGGGCCTTCGTGCCAGTGAAACCTATACTCATCGGTCTTTTATTTTACCCGGATCGGGCGGTTGGCTTTTGCGGGTGAGGTAGACCCCGTATCCCTTCAGGGCCGGAGCATCGACGTCATGAATGAGGGACACCTTGGGCCAAATCGCCTGCAAGAAGCGATCTTCCTGTCGCTCGTAGCAACGCTGCAGTGCCCACAGGCAGTAATCCGCGACCTGGAGGCAAGGTTCCTGCCAAGGGTATGCAGGGCGGATGGCCAGTTCGGGGTCTCGCTCCAGTCGGTGTTCTTCCAAGAACCGGCGACGAGTCTTTTCCAACT
The DNA here is from genome assembly GCA_049430545.1 of Luteolibacter sp. GTDB lineage: Bacteria > Verrucomicrobiota > Verrucomicrobiia > Verrucomicrobiales > Akkermansiaceae > Luteolibacter. The sequence goes on along the minus strand of JBMTCD010000204.1, from coordinate 3,105 downwards.
GTTCAACGAGGGCTTTCGTCCGGTCGGACTTGCCGCGACGAGCGAAAGTGATCCGGTAGTGATCGTGCTTGTGAAGCCGCTGCTTGAAGAGCATCCGGACGGTGAGGTCGTAGAGTTCATTCGGATGGTAACGGTAATCGGAGTTCATGCGGTTCCGGTTTTCCACATAGCGCAGCACGGAGCGCATGTCTTTGATAACCGCGTAAAACTTGAAATCCAAGGTCAACAGCAATTCGAAGACCTTCGAGCGAATTTCGAGCTGGTCATCCTTGGCGTGAAAGGCGCGGAACGTCTTGCCTGCCGCTGGCTGGAGGGAATGGATAGAGGCGTAGAGTGGATGCGCGATGAGTTCCTTCCTCAGTTGCTCAAGTGCAGCGGCTGCATCCGCATCACGGTTGCAACGAACCATGCCGAGCATGAAAAACTGTTGAGCATCCGCATCGGCCAACCGGTTCCTTCCCTTGGGGCCGAAGAGCACGCCATCGCCAGCCTCGTCCACGTAATAGGTGGCCGTGATTGGATCTGGTGATGGCACTGTATTCGTCATGCCAACCTCGTCTTTCCGGTGAGTAGTTCCTGCTCCATGCCCTGCTGGACCTCATCAGACAGCCGGCACCTCCAGCCCCCGGTTTCTGAAAAACTCGATGGTGTTTGCCATCGAGACGTAGCCGGTTCTCTGGTCGTCCGGGGTATGGTCATCGAGGATCTCGCTGCCTACGGCGATGCCAAGTGCTCCAAACTTGCCGGCTTCCATCTCGTCATACACCGCCAGAGCCTCATGAAGCACGGCCCGGCAGAGGGCGGCGGCATTGTCCCCATAACCCTGCTGGATGCAACGGTGGGCCGCATTTGCCAGTCTTCCGAAAAACTCGATCTTCGAGCACCCATCGAGCCTCTTCTCGGCGTAGAAGGCATCGCGAAGTCGCTCAAACAGCCAGGAAAGCTCCAAGGCACAAGGTGTCACCACCCATCTAGGCTCGCTTCTGAATGAGTCAGCGGCCGCAGTCTTGGGTGGTGTACCTCGGATGCCGACATCCGCACCACCCCACGGATGTTCAGACCGCGGGATTGGAGTTTGGTTCAGGATGGATGCCGTCGCGTTCAATGTATCAATTGTGCTCATGATTGTTTGTGATCTCTTTGCTCTTCGTATTGTTCATGCCTATGCCGCGATCACATCCGCAGTCGACCTTCCGTCCCAATGATCTCTTGCTGGCTGAGCAAGGAGATTCGCGAGACCCAGGAGGAGGCGATTGAGTTGTCCGATTGTGAATACGGCGACGAAGATGCGGGCATAAGGATAGCCTTCACGATGCATGCAGATCCCGTATCTGATGGATGACCCGATGGAAACGTCATGTGGCACGTAATTCCAGGGGTTGCCTGACCGCTGTAAGTTCGCGAGCTGTTTCTCAGCCAGATCCCTTGTCCTCCAGGATTTGGGGCGGTTGTATTTGGTATCCGGTGAATTGCAGAAACCAATCCTCGCGATCATCCCTGATAAATCTGAAATGCTGTTGTATCCGGTCGAGGGAAATTCGGCTTCCAGATTGGTGCCTGTCGGATGGCTCACCGCATTGCGGAGGTGCGTGAGAAGGACCTCTACAGTTAGGTTCCCCTCAAATGCGTTTTCCCGAATCTCCACTTCGTCCAGACCCCATTCCGTCATCTCTGAGAGAGGGACCTTCAGGCCCAGCTCCTCGCCATTTTCCCGTGCCATCTCATCAGTCAACTCCTTGCAGTGGGTCAGCAGGTTTTGCAGCAAACACAGGTTGAGGGTGTCCCTGTAGTTCTGCTTGGGTGGCAGATCCAGTTTCGAGTATTGCATCGCAATCCTGCCGATCCTCAGGGCCATGTCGGCCTGAATCCTGTGCTTATGGTCTTCCCAATAATTCATACCAACCTTGTCTTTCCGGTGAGGAGTTCCTGCATCATGCCCTGCTTCACCTGGCGGGCCTTGGCCAGCTTGGCTTCGAGGGCGGCGATCTCGGCGTCCATGTCGCTCAGGATGGCGGCGATGGCGGCTTGTTCGGGGAGATTCTTTGGAGTGGATGCCTCCACGGACAGGGCTTGCGATGGGTGAATGCGTTGGTGGCTGCCCGTCGTTCCGATGGCATGTAGCTTCAGTTGGCCGGAAATTGCTGGAGAGGCACATAATGCCGCAAGAAAGCCCCGGTCAGTGCCTGAATTGGGCACTAAAACCAGAAACTCGGTCGAACATACCGAATCCTCAGGAATCCACACCGGGGCCCAGATTCTTGGGATTCTGGGATTCAGTTTTGACACGAGAATCGCTCCGTCTGGCACGGTGAATTTGTTACTTCCTATCGACGAACCGGGTTCAACGACTGGTTGTGCTCCCTCGTCGAAGGCTGGCAAGCTGAAGTGCACAAACTGCTTATCCGGGTAACTTGCTGGATTGATGCCGCCCTTCCAGAGAGTCGCTAGGTCACCCAACCGCTTCACCTCCCACTCCCCCTCGAAGCCGGGGAGGCGTTTCTTGCCGGTGAGGAGGTCCTGCATGGCCCCTTGTTTGAGGAGGCGTTTCTTGGCGATGAGCTGCTCCAGGGAGTCGATGAGGGCATCCGCATCGCCCAAGGCCCCGGCGATGGCTTCTTGCTCGGCGAGGGTGGGTGCAAGGAATGGTCGCTCGGCAAGGAACTTGTAGTGACGGTTGTATCCGGTTTGAGGAACTGGTCGATGCGCTAGGTCAAATGCGTGAAACCGAGCCGAATGATTGGGCAGTGCCTCCAGTATCTGAGTGCCATCGGCTCCAACGACGAAACCAAAATCGATGAATTTTGTGACACATGTGTGATCGCCGAAGACAATGACGCCACTGCCCTTTGGCTCAAAAATCTTGTCGTGATTCTCACAAAAGCCAACGACCCGCTTGCTACTCTGGTCGACAACCGGGTGGCTTCCAAAAGCCCGATACTCCGAGGCAGGTATCTGATGGTTTTTGGCGTTCAATCGCCTTAAAGCCGCCGTTAAACAGATTACCTCCCAATCCTCCGGAATCACGCCGACCTCGGTTTGTTTGTATCCGGGTTTCATGGCAAGGGTGAAGGTTGAGGGATGAAGGATGAAGGGAAGAGAAAGAAA
>JBMTCD010000203.1:0-6429 GCA_049430545.1 Luteolibacter sp. | reverse complement strand
CCCGCTTGGGGTTTGGGTTTGGCCAACGGGGAACTCACTCGGTCGCCTTGAGACGGCCAAAGAGCTTCCCACCGGAGGCTTGGTCGGAACCGATGGTGGCCCGGACCTCCAGCATCTCGCTGCCGGAAACCTCAAAGGTCACTCCATCGGTGGGCCCGCCGCTGGTGTCCGGCACCGCGACCGTGGTCCAGGGATCGGCGACGCCGAGGTCGCTGCTGTGCTCGACGTTGAGCGTCGCGTTGCCGCGGCTGGCGGCGCCCCGCATGATGAAACTCATCACCAGGCCGCCACTGGTTTCTGTCACGGTCGGCAGCAGGCCGAGCGCGTCGGCACTCGGGCTCGCCGCGCCGAGCAGGAAGGCCAGGCCGTTGGAAACGCCGTCGCCATTGGCGTCGTCGCCAAACAACTCGCCACCGGTGGCCCAGGTGTCGTAGGGATCGGCAGGAGGGCTGCCGCCCGAGAGGCCGGTAAGGTAGATGGTGGCGTCGCCGGTCTCACCATCGACGTCGATGCCCCAAGTGGGCGTGCCGGTCCAGCTGGTGCTGCTGATGTCGATGGTCATGTTGGCCTGTAGCGTCGCAGCATCCGGATACACCACGCCGGATGCGCAGGTGAACACCGTCAGCTTGTCGCCAGCCGAAGGCGATCCGCCGGCGTCGACGACCTTGAGCGTGGTTCCGCTGGACACGACCAGCTCGGCGTTGCCGTTGGCAACCGGTTCGGTCAGGGCGATCACATCGGTGGCGCTCGCACCGACCTCCCACTCGTAAGTCGAGCCAGTCCTGAGATCCACCAAGCCGACGGACGGATCGTTACGACTGCTGTTCCAGTTGAAGGTGACGGTTCCAACGCCGACACCAGGGGCCACGATGCCGCCGCTGAGGACGCGGAAGTCCTCGTTTTCGTCGTGGATTCTCCAGTTGCCTTGAAGAGCGATACGGCCACCGCTCGCAATTTCAATGCTGTGTGAGCAGAAGTTGTTCGTCCCCCCAAGGACCAGCGTTCCCTCGTCGACATAGATCCGGCCGTCATCGAGGCTGATGTCCTGATTGATCGTCCAGTCGGTGGCGGTGGCACCGGCGACTGGAGACTGCTTGCGGACCTGGAGTTGGTTGCCCGTCACGGTCCAGGTGATCTTGTCCACAACATTGCCGGTGCTGGAGCCACCAAGGCGGAGCTGCTTGTTCGAGGCGTTGGTGTTGTACATGTTGACCACACCCAGCGTCATGGTCACGTCGGCGGTGGGCTCCAAGGCGAAGAACTGGCTGTTGTTGGCCCTGCCGTGAATGTTCAAGGTCGGTGATCCGTCGATGCCCGCGCGGATCGTCGCATCCTGGTTGCTGTTGGTCCCTGTGGCGTTCAGCGTGATCACATTGTCGCCTCCGAAAGTCAGCCTGTTGTCCTCCGCTGCATGTCCGATGAAATAGCCGGTGCCACCGCCATCCACGACCTGGAAGGTCAGGCCATCCAATGTGATATCAGTGTCCAGGGTGACGGTGCCTGGTGTTCCGCCGAAAATGGCGGTTTCGCCGCCCGCGTTAACCCAGGCCACCGGGTTGGCGAAGCCCAAGCCGCGGTCCCAGTTGGTGGTTGCTGTGTTCCAGTTGCCGGTCCCGCCCTGGCTCGTCCCGTCGGTCACGCCCGAAGTGGCCAGATCCCACCAGCGGTTGCCTAACCCAGGGGTGGTGCCCGCCAGCACGGTGATGGTGGCGTCGTCCGCCACCGGGCTGTTGACTGGATTGCCAGCATGGTCGGCGATGTTCGAACCGGACTTGAGACCGAGTTTCAGGGTGCCCGTGCCGGAAATCCCAAATACCACACTCACCGCCGAGGCAAGGGGATAGGGTTTGGTCTGCACGGCTGAAACCACCGAGTCAATGTTGACCCCGGATCCAAGGTTCTCGAAATCTGCGAGATCGATGGTCGCCTCATTGACCGGTTCGTCGAAGTTCAGGATATAGGTGACCTGCACTTGGTCCTCGTAGATCGGTCCACCGCCGACTTGGTCGTCGATGGCGGTCAAGGTCGGGGCGGTCGTATCGACGATGGCCGTCGCGTCCATGTCGATGTGGAACTCGCGGTCGCGGCCGCTATCCATCTGCATCGTGTTGGTCGGGATGCCGGCGGCACCGCCGAGAGCGGTCGTGGATTTGTTTCCTCCCGCATAGACGTTGGTGTTTTCAAATAAGGGATAGGGGATGCCACCGCCCTGCCAATCCGTGTTCGAGGGGCCCACGAAGGTGACATCGAAGGCGTAGAGCGTTGATCCGGTCACCGGATTGACCGGCAGGACGACCGGCGTTGCGAGCGTCCAGATCCCATAGCAGTCGGTGGCGTTGTCAGGATTCCAATAAATGGGCTGATTGACCACCTCCGAGTGGAGCAAGTTGAAGGTGTTGGTGGCGGTATCTACGGTGCCGATGCGAACAAGATAGTTGTTCACAGGGGCTTTCTTGGTCGACCTCAGACGGAAGCTCACCGCCTTGAGCAAGACGTTTTGGGTGACAGTGAAGGTCTGGCCCTTCGGTTGGCCCGCCCCGGTGTTCTCATAGAACCACTTGTCCTGGCCCGGTGCCGTCGATGGGCTGTTGGCATTCCAGTAGGCGATGTCCGCTCCGTTGATCGTCGGCTGCACGAGGGTCGAGGCGAAAATCGCGGTGGGCGGCAGGATGGTGACGGTGCCCTCGGTGGTCGAGGTCTTCGGCGTCGGAGAGGAATCGTCGGTGACGCGCAGCTTGATCGTGTTGTTGCCGATCACCATGCCATGGACGCTCTGCAGATCGTCATAGCTGATCGCGACCGGGGTTGCGCCGCTCACCGCCTCGTCGAAGTCGCCGTCGTTGTCGAGGTCCCATTCCCAACCGGTGATCGCCTGGCCGTCGCTCGGCAGCGAGCCGCTGCCGTCGAGGCTCAGCGAGCCGCCATTGAAGACCGTGTAGGGTCCGCCCGGATCGGCGGCGGGGCTGCCGAGTGTGGCGCTGAGCTGGACTTTGTCGAAATTCACGTCGCCCGAGCTGAGACCCTTGCTCAGGAGCCGGATTTCGAGGGGCTGTCCAACCAAGGCCGCGTCGCCTGCCTGATAGGCGTAGGTCACCGTGGCGGTGGCGAAGTCGCCATTGGCCGGCGTCTGGGTGTTGTCGTCCTGGGCCAGCACGCTGCCGTTGGCCAGCAGCTGGATGGTGTAGCCATCGAACGCCTCATCCGCCGGATCGCCGACCTTCACGGTCAGCGTGTAAGTGGCGTCCGCCTGCAGCGTCGCCGTAAGCACCTGCGAAAGACCGTCGCCGGCCGCACCCCTGTAAACTGAGGCGACATTCGCACCGTCCACAAGCGTGAGCGGGTTGTATTGGGTCGTTGTCGCGGCCCAGGTTGCGGCACCGCCGTTGATTTTGGTCCACCCGGCGGGCGGGGAAGCCGAGGATTCATCGAAGCTGGCGTTGGGAATGCTGACGGGTGCCGCCGCCCAAGCCGCCGAGGCGATCGCCAACGAGACGAACGGCATCATGCAGGGTTTGGTTATTGTCATTTCAGGTTTTAGTTGGTTCAAGTGGATCATGAGCAAAACACTGAGAATCGTTGGGGAAAAAACTTGGGAAAATTTGGCATGTCAACTCCATTTTTTGCTTTCTTCGCCATTCTTCAGGGCGTTTGGCTGGAATTCCCAACTCATTGATAATCAATTCCTATAATCTATCAGAAATGGAGCGATGAGAACGATTTTTCAACGATTGGTAGCCTCCAGCCAAACGCCCTGCGCCATTCTTATGACTTTCATGACCTGATCCCCTTCCTCGGCGAAATTGCCTGCCGGTTGCGCAAAAAACTGCTGGCAGATCCGCTGATGCCGTGCCGGCCAGCGCAACACAACGACCTATCCGCCGACCGGCAAGCCGGGCGTGATGCGGGTGCCGGGCGGGTCAGAGTTCGCCCGAGCGGCTGGCGAGGATGTCGCCATCGCTCGGTGGCGGGGTTTCCAGATTCAGTTCGAGTTGCTGCGGCGGCGGCAGGAAACGGCCGCGCAGTGTGTCGCTGTCGAGGCCGAGCAAAGTCGGCGTGTGGTCGGCGGCGATGATGAAGGGCATGACTTTTTTCATCGCGAGCCGCAGCCGGACGAGATCGGCGAGGCGCAAGCGGGTGAAGCGCCGCGCGGCGAGGATGCGATCGGCGTTCCGCACACCGAGTCCGGGGACGCGCAGCAGCATTTCGCGCGGGGCACGGTTGATATCGACGGGGAAGCTGGCACGGTTCCGCAGCGCCCAGGCGAGCTTGGGATCGAGGGCGAGGTCGAGATTGGGCGCGGATGCACCGGTGATTTCATCGACCTCGAAGCCGTAGAAGCGCAGCAGCCAGTCGGCCTGATAGAGCCGGTGCTCGCGCAACAGCGGCGGCGGCTTGACGGGCAGGCGCACCGAGGGTTCCGGAATCGGGCTGAAGCCGGAGTAATAAACGCGCCGGAGCCTGTATCCCTGATAGAGCGTGCTGGCGCGCTGGAGGATGGTGGCGTCGGTGGAGTCGTCGGCCCCGACGATCATCTGGGTGCTCTGGCCGGTGGCGAAGGGTGGCGGCTTGGCTTTTCCGGGCGGGGATTTTTCCGCGAAGCGCTCGTCGATCTTGCTGCGGATGTGCGCCATCGCGGCCTGCGTGCGGGCGAGGTTTTTCTCGGGCGCGAGGGCTTGCAGGCTGCGCTCGCTGGGGAGTTCGATGTTGATGCTGATGCGGTCGGCGAAGCGGCCGGCGCGTTCGATCAACCCGGGCGAGGCTTCGGGGATGGTCTTGAGGTGGATGTAGCCGCGAAAGTGATGGTCCTCGCGCAGCGAGCGGGCGACCTCGATGACCATTTCCATGGTGTGGTCGGCGCTGACGATGATGCCGCTGCTCAGGAACAGCCCCTCGATGACGTTGCGTTTGTAGAAGGCGAGCGTGAGGTCGACGACTTCCCTGGTGGTGAAGCGCGCGCGCCGGACATTGCTGGAGCGGCGGTTGATGCAGTAGTGGCAATCGTAGATGCAGGAATTGGTCAGCAGCACCTTGAGCAGCGAGACGCAGCGGCCGTCCGGCGTGTAGGAATGGCAGATGCCCGCGCCGCCGGTGGACCCGACGCCCAGGCCGTCGCGCGAATCCTTGCGCGCCGCGCCGCTGCTGGCGCAGGAGGCGTCGTACTTCGCGGCATCGGCGAGGATTTCGAGTTTCTTGGCGAGATCCATGGATGCGTGCGAGGGATTGGCTCGGCCGAGCATAGCCGCGATGTGCGGCCGCTCAACGGGTTTCCCCGGCGATTTTTTTTCGTTTGCCCGGCGGGCGATCCCGCGCGACGGATCGCCTGCCTCCGCCATGACCGACACGACCCTCGAAGCCGACACGCCGCCCGAGTTGGAAACCCGCCCGTCCCGGGCCTTCATGCCCTATCCGGTTTCCACACTCAGCCCGCCGATCGTTCCCAACGACCTCACCTCGTTCAAGACCCGCGGGATCTCGCAGGTCGAGCGCGACCTGCGGCAGAAGCTCACCGAGATCCGCGAGGATTACCTGCGCGCCATCGACCACTTCAACTGGAACAAGCTGGTGTATGAGGCGGAGATCCGTTTCGAGCCGGTGGTGGGGGAAACCTATCACCTTTACGAGATGGGCGGCCGGCGCGCGCTCTCGATGATTTCGCCGGACCAGTGGCCGCACCGCCACCTCGCCACCGTGCGCCTGAATGTGGACCGCCAGTGGCTGGTGGTGGAAACCGGCGGGGGTGTGGAGAAGGCGGAGTTGTTCGGGGTGGCGTGAGTCGCCTCGATCCCTCAGTCGAAACATGGCGTTTTTTTTCCGCCATGACAAAGAACTCAGAAGACGACTTCCACCCTCCCGCGCAACGCGCAGATCGGTTCGATGAACTTGGCTGGCACAGCGGCGGGCAGGTGGTCCGGCGATGAATCCTCCAGTGACCAGATCGAGGACGGCTTGAACGCGTGCCCAAACCTGGCGCACCCCCTATGGATTGGAGGCTCCCGGAAATCCAAGCTGGCGGAGCTGCAGACAATGCTTGTCAGTCGGGATTCATGAAGTCCCGGGGCCTCGAGTGCGAGCCTTCCTCCGTGGCGAACCTCAAGGGCGATGCCGCCAAGGTGGCCTTCATAGATTACGACTGCATCATGGGCCTCATGGCCCGGTTCTCGGAAAAAGGCCCCGGCAAGTCGAAGATGACCCGCGAACAACTCATCGGCCTCATCAGCGCCGACGCCATCCGGCTCATGGGGATGTGCGTCCTTCGTATAGGATTTTTCATGCAATCAACGCCTGACACGGAAATTTCCTTCAAAATGAAAATGCCGTGCACCGACAAGCCGATGAACTGAATCAAATGTTGCAATGCGGGGACCCGTATGACAAGTGCTTTGACATGGGTCTCCCGGCATCATGGCCGAGAGTAGCCTCACTAGGATT
>JBMTCD010000202.1:0-6449 GCA_049430545.1 Luteolibacter sp. | reverse complement strand
AGGCGCCCAAGGCCTTGGGCGCCTGCGACGGAAGGGCTCTTATTTATCACAACGAATTTCTCGATGCCTTTCCCTGCCGCGTGTTCCGTAAGGAGAACGATGGTTGGACCGAACTGTATTTGCAGGTCATCGACGGAAAGCTGAAAGAAACATTTCTCTCTCCGCAACGTCTCCTGCCCGACTCGCAGATTTTCGAGCAGGCTTGGGCGGAAGGCCAACGCATCGAAGTTTTCGAATCCGTGCGCGCATGGATGAAGGAAGTGTCTGATGCGTGGCGCGAGGGCACGATGCTCTCCATCGACTACGGTGGGTTAAGCAGCGAAATCTACGATCGGCGTCCGGCGGGAACCTTGCGCGCTTATCGCGGCCAGCAACGGCTTGAAGGTGCGGATGTTTACGAGCTGCCCGGACGCCAGGATATCACCGCAGATGTGAATTTCGACGACCTGCAGCAGTGGGCGGCCCATCTGGGATGGGAGACTGGCGACCTGACGCTGCTCGGAAAATTCGCCCCCGGTGCGCCGGGAGCAGAGGCCTTCCGCACGATTACCTTCAATAAAGTGTAGCGTCGCCGTCCCCGGCGATGGCTGCTTGTCGACATTGACCGGCGGCGAGGACGCCGCCGCTACATAAAGCAGACTAAACTCCCTCCGCCTGCTCGCCCAGTTCGCGGCGGATGAAGGTGCGGTTGATGGCGTTGAGGTAGGCGCGGGCGCTGGCTTCGATCACGTCGGTGCTGGCGCCCTTGCCGGTGATGAGGCGGCCGTCGCCGAAATCCACCTTCAGCGTCACTTCGCCCAAGGCATCGTGGCCTTGGGTGACGGCCTGCACGTTGTATTCGACGAGGTTGCCCGAGCGCCCCGCCACGGCGTCGACCGCGCGCATGGCGGCATCGACCGCGCCGTTGCCGTCTGATTCGGCTTCGCGGGTCTCGCCCTGGCGGACGAGGGACACCTTGGCGTGCGGCTTTTTGCCGCTGGCCACGGTGACTTCCAGTTTTTCCAGCTGCCATCCCTCGGCCTGCGGCATCATCGAATCGTCGACGATGGCCGAGAGGTCGTCGTCGTAGACGAATTTCTTTTTGTCGCCGATGTCCTTGAAGCGCGTGAAAACGGCCCCGATTTCCTCGTCGCTCAATTTGAACCCGAGGTGCTCGAGGCGCGCGGCCATGGCGTGGCGTCCGCTGTGCTTGGTCAGGGGCAACTCGGTGCCCCCCCACCCCACCTCGACCGGATCCATGATCTCATAGGTCTCGCGCATCTTGAGCATGCCGTCCTGGTGGATGCCCGAGCTATGGGCGAAGGCGTTTTCGCCGACGATGGCCTTGCTGCGCTGCACGTGCAGTCCGCTCATGCGGCTGACGATGCGCGAGGTTTTCAAAATTTCCCGCGTGTGCACGTCGGTGTGCAGCTTGCCGAAGAAATCGGGGCGTGTTTTCAGCGCCATGATCGCTTCTTCCAGCGCGGCATTGCCGGCGCGTTCGCCGATGCCGTTGATCGTGCCTTCCACCTGGCGCGCCCCGGCCTGCACGGCGGCCAGCGAATTGGCCACGGCCAGCCCGAGATCGTTGTGGCAATGCACACTGATGATGGCGTCGTCGATGTTGCGGACGTTGTCCTTGAGATACTTGATGAGCGCCGCGTATTGCTCGGGCACGGCGAAGCCCACGGTGTCCGGGATATTCACCGTGGTGGCGCCCGCCGCGATGACCGTCTCGACGACCTGCGCGAGAAATTCCGGCTCGGTGCGCGACGCGTCCTCCGGCGAAAACTCGACATCCCGGCAAAGCGACTTGGCCAGCTTGGTACCCTCGGCCGCGAGGCGCAGGATTTCCTCGTGCGCTTTTTTCAGTTTGTGCTCGCGGTGGATTTTCGAGGTAGCGAGGAAGACATGGATGCGGCCCCGCTCTCCGGCCGGCTTGACCGCGGCCCCGGCGGCCTCGATGTCCTTGGACACGCAACGGGCCAACCCGGCGATGATCGGACCCTTCACCTCGGTGGCGATCCGCTGTACGGCTTCGAAGTCCCCGTCGCTGATCACAGGAAACCCGGCCTCGATGACATCGACATTGAGCCGCGCGAGCTGGCGCGCGACTTCCATTTTCTCGCGTAAATTCATCGACGCGCCCGGGCATTGCTCCCCGTCGCGCAGCGTGGTGTCGAAAATGATAATTTTGTCGGACATTGGCAACTGAACCCTATCACATCTGCCACCGCAGAGCACAGCACCGAAAGATGGCAAGGACCGGCCTTTGCCCCTCGACAAAGGTAATCACCGCAACCACTGTCGCCGTATTGATTACTCCCCCCACCGTGCCGGGTTTGATAACGCGTCGCCAAGCGATCGTCAGCGGGGCGGCGGCGGCCGTCGGGCTGGCTGCGGGATGGCGCGCGGAGGCTGCGGACCAAACTTCCGCCATCACCGCTGAACCCATGCAGCGCGGAGCGGGCAAAACCATCACCGGCGCATTGTCCGGGCGTCCCGTCTTCATTCCCGATGTCAATGTCCCGCCCATGCCGTCGATCGCGCCGCCGGGTCCGATCTACAACGGCGAACCGACGGATGTTTTCAACGTGGCCAAGTTGTCCGACGGTCATCCCGATGCATGCAGTTACCGGCGGCGCTTCGGCCTGATCATTCCCGCGACCAACACCACGATGGAGAGCGAGTTGTGGAACATCATCGTGCAGAACCGCGAGAACGGACTCGACGGGATCGGATTGCACACCAGCACGGTGCTGACGCCGAAGCCGGATGTCAGTTCGGCCAAGGGCATCGAGCAATACCGCCAACATTTCCTCGGTGGCGTCAGCCAAGCGGTGAAGAGCGCCCTGCTGGCCGGCCCGCAATATTTCATCCTGGGCATGAGTCTCGAGCACATCATCTCCGGGATCGAACCGATCCGCGTCACCATGGCGCAGATCGAAGAGAGCAGTGAACTGTCCTGGGCAACATGGCACGACGCGGCGAAGGCGGCGCTCGAGCGCTACGGAGCCAAAAGGATCGGCCTGATTACGCCGTTCGAGCGCGCCGGCAACGAATCGGCCTCGCGGATGTTCCGCGATTCGGGATTCGAGGTGGTCGCCACCTTCGGGTTTGCCTGCGCCAACGCGCAACACATCGCCCACATTCCGGACGAGGCGAAAGAAAAAGCCGTGCTCGAATTGCTCGCCACCAAGGAAAACAAGCTCGACGCCGTCGTGCAGTGCGGCACCAATATGAGCATGACCGCTGTGGCAGAAAAACTGGAGCCGCAGCTCGGAATCCCGATTTGCGGCATCAACGCCACCCTGCTCTGGTATGCCCTGCGCGAAAACGGCTTCACCACGCCGGTTCTGCATGCCGGTCGCCTCTTGCGGGAATTCTGATCCACGCTGCCCCACCCACTCTCCGGAAACAAACAACGTCATGAAAAACACCATCACCGCTGCTGCCATCGCCATGGCCTTCGCCGCCTCCGCGCAACTCTCACCCGCCGCCGACAGCGCCGCGGAGCAACTGGCCACCGTCACCTCCGCGATGAACTCCATCCCGGACATCATCTTCTACAAGGACACCGACGGCGTTTACCGCGGCGGCAACACCGCGTGGGCCGCCTTGCTCGGCAAACCGCTCGACCAGCTCGTCGGCAAGACCGACCTCGATCTTTTCCCCGAGGAGATGGCCAAATCCTTCCAGTCTTATGACAAAGCGATGCTGGCCGGCGGCCAAGCCACGCGGAACAAGGAATGGCTGGTCTATCCCGACGGCCGTAAAGTCTACGTCGAAACGCTGAAGACGCCCTGGGTCGGCCAGGACGGCAAAGTCCTCGGCGTGCTCGGCGTGTGCCACGAGGTGACGGCACCGCCGCAGGGAGAATAGGCGCCCAGCCTCAGTAGAGCCGGGTCGTATCCCCTCCGTCGACGGCCAGCACGGCCCCGTTGACGAAGCTGGCGGCTCCCGAGCACAGCCAGGTGATGGCTTGGGCGACTTCCCCGGCTTCCCCCAAGCGGTTCATCGCGGAATGGCGCGCGGCCGGGGTGCGCAAACGCTCCGCCGCCCCGGGCCGCTCCGGATCGACCATCTCGGAGCGCGCGTAGCCGGGGGCCACCGCATTGATCCGCAGGCCGGATTGGCCGCTGGCGAAGGTCTTGGCGGATGTTTGTGGGTAAGGGACGCGCGGCTCGCGCGTCCGTGATGAGGAAAGCGGACGAGCGGCGCTCCGGCTCGTAGAGCCTACGGCTCGGAGAGGCCGCTCGTCCCTGCCTTGCGGAAGCAAAACACCCGCACCTTATGGTGCGGGTGTTGGCGGAAATTGCGCGGGGGCCTCAGGCCGCTTTGTCGGCGCGGAATTTCTCCACGCCGCGGGCTCCGGCGGCGAGGTTGAGCAGCGCGTCGGAGGCGGCGGCTTTTTTCTCGCGGCGGCGGCGCAGGTGGGCGCCGACGGCCAGGGCAAAGAGTCCGGCGCCGACGGCCATGGTGCCGGGTTCGGGCACGGGGGCCGGTCCCGGTCCGCCACCGGTATCTCCGGCGAGGATGGCGGTGTTGACTTGATCCTCAAAGGCGAAGCCGGTGACGGTGACCCCGACGGCGCCTGCATAGGGCGGTGACGAGGTGTCGCCAGACACTACCGTGACCTCGACCCAGCCGTAGTAGTAAGAAAGCCCTCCGTCCGCAAAGATACGCAGCGGCGCGAAGCCGGACTGGGTTTCGTTAGGACCGAAGGCCCAGTTGCCGTTCAGGCCACCAACATAGCCGTAAAAAAGATACATTGGGGGTACGGGCGACCAATTCAATACCGAGAACTCGTCGATCGAGGCGTTCAGAGCCAAGCGCTCGATGTAAACGCCGCCACCCCATTGAACATAGGAGCCAGGGCTGACCGCGTTGAGACCAGCAAACAACCCCCCTGCGCCATCGTCATCGAAACGCAGACCAAATGCCGTTCCGTCGGTGTTATTGAGCGCGTAGGTGCCGGTGCCGAGATTGATGCTCCCGAAGTAAAGCGCCTCCGTCATGTTGAACGTCTGGTCGGGATTGACGTCGAAGTAGACGATGGCGGCTTCGGCAGAACCGGCGGCTGAAGCAGCAGCCAGAGGTCCGAGGGCAACTTTGGAATAGGAGGACAGGCGGGAGGAACGAAGGACAGAAGAGGTGCGATTGAGCTTTTTCATGGTTTACGGACTGGTTGTGGAGGCCGTGGGGTTCGCTGACGGGACCGTCGCGTCACCAGATTAGAAGGCTCACGGCCGGTAAACCTGAAAAAGTGGAGACTCTCGTAAGTTACGACCGCACCCGCCGCATGGCGAGACAAATCACCCGGAAAAATTCCGTCCCCCGGGCGACCCGGGGCCCGGGGCGGTGGCGAACCGCTGCCGCGTGACTTGCCCCCAGTAAGGATCGTCAAACCTGTCCTCCCGAAAATCGGTCTGCGGGAAGGCGCCGATGGTCTTGCGCCAGAACTCGGCCGCGTATTCCGCCCCGGCGATTTGTTTGATCTCCCATGACCCGGGCAGCTTGCGCCAGATGGCGTGGGCAAATTCCCGCCCCCATGCTTGTTTGCGGAAAGAAGGAACCACGTAGAATTCGGCCACCTCGTATGATCCTTCGTTCTTGCTGCGCACCGCGATCAGGCCCGCCGGCACTCCCGCAACCGACAGGACGAAACCCTGAACATCGTCCCCGATCTTCGTATCAAGCTCGAAGACACCCCGCGCGCCCGGCTTTTTCCCGGTGATGGCCGAGAACTCCGCCTCATAGCCCTGCGCGAGATTGTCATAGACATCCCGGTTGGCGGCGCCGACCGGGATGACCTCCATGGTCGGCAGCTTGGTTTCGCTCATGAGTCCCTCGGTTCCTTCTTTCGGTCCTGGATCACTGGGCGTGACCTCCACCGGCTTCGTGGGAGTTGAAGGCGGTCAGCAGGACGATGCCGGTCACGGCCATGGCCATGCCGGCCAGCTCGACCGCCGAGAGTTGGCGGAGTTCGCCGCGAAAGACGATGCCGACCAAGATCGGGCCGATGACCACGAGGGTGTTGGTCAGGCTGGAGGCCTTGGCCAGGCCGAAGTGGGAACCGACATAACCAAAGGCCAGAAAGACGAAGGGGGCGATGACCGCGATGGCCAGAAGCATCCCCATGTTCTTCTGCTCCCACCAAGCGGTGCCGAGAGTGTCGGCCAAGGTGCTGAGGGCGGCGCAAAGAAAAACCATCAACCACGGGGAGAAGAGCAAACTTTTCATGTTCCGCAACCTACAGGCTTAGGGCGGAGACTGGAAACCTGAACCGAAGCGGTGCGGAGATGGCCGGAGGCAAACCTGAGTGCGATTGTGGCGACCGAAGGTCAGCTAAAGCGAACGCCTCCGGCGCTGCCAGAGAAGCGCTGCGCCTGCAGCCAGTAGTACCAACGCATAAGTCGAGGGTTCGGGGACGACTTCGTAGGCGACGTAGAGGTTGCCGCCTTCCTGCC
>JBMTCD010000201.1:0-6458 GCA_049430545.1 Luteolibacter sp. | reverse complement strand
GGATGCGGGTGCGGGCGAGCACGCTCTCACCGTCTTCCAAGTCCTGCTCCAGGGCGGCCAGGGCATGGTCAATACTCGCCAGCGTGGTCCGCAACGAGCGCTGCATCGACTCGGCGCGATCCTTTGCCTTCCCGTCGAGCCCGGCGGCAAGCAGCGCGTCCAGATCGGCCGCAGCCTGCGCATACTGCTTGTTGTCCACCAGCGCCTTGATCGGCACGAGTTTCCCGGGCATGGTTGAAACATCGAACGGGCTTTCCGCAGCCCCGCAAATGCGGGTGAGCTTCAGCGGCAGGGCATAAACCATGGCCTGTCCGCCCATCGTCCAAAGCGGGCCGCGACAGGTGTAGCCGCCGCCGCCGTTCTGCGAGGGCAGCAGGAAACTGCCGTCCCAGCGCCTGCTCAGGTCGTGAAACCAAGTCCAGTAGTCCATGAACATCCGGAACTGTTCCGGTGTGCCGCGGCTGGCCCCGATCGGCCCCCAGATCAGGGAAAAGAACGGGCCGGTGTGGGCGTTGTCCCGATGGCGATACGAATCGACCACCGACGTCACAAACCGTTCGGCGGTCTCGGTCTCGCCGAAGTTTTCAAAAGGGAGAATGGCGATGGCATTCTTGCCGACACCACAGCCGCCCGGCTTGGTGGCATAATCGGACTTGTGGTCCCCATAATGGATGCTCCGCCCGCCGTAGGAGTAGCGCCGGAAATACAGCTTGCAGTGCTCCAGATCCTTGAGATCCAGTTCAAAGCCGACACGCTGCATCAACGACAGGGCATTGAGGCACATCACCCCGGTCTGGTTGATGTATCCGCCCACCGCATAATTCGAGTTGATAAAGCCGTGACACCACGAGCCACGCTGATGATCCGCCGCCATGATGACCTTGTGGAGCCATTCGAGATACGGGAGCACGGTGGCATCGCCGGTCAGCAGATAGTATTCGGCGATGAACGTCGCCTGATAGGACCAGTTCCACATGTTGCCGTTGCCGCTCTGCGTGTCCCCCTGCAGCGGATCAGGCCCCCGGTTCGCTGCAAAGTGGTAAGCCAGGCGGCGGGCGTTTTCCAGACGCCTGGGGTCGCCGGAGCTGAGCCACAGCAAGCCATTCAGGGCACCGGCAAGGCCGTCCCCGTTGCCAGGCACGGAGAAAAACCCGCCCTCGGGCATTTGTCGGGACGCCAGCCAGTCGCAGGCATTGTCCAGGATCGCCCGTGATTTGGCGCAGTCATAGGGCCAGGTCTTGCTGTAGCCACCCAGCACCGG
Organism: Luteolibacter sp.; assembly: GCA_049430545.1. GTDB lineage: Bacteria > Verrucomicrobiota > Verrucomicrobiia > Verrucomicrobiales > Akkermansiaceae > Luteolibacter. The sequence goes on along the minus strand of JBMTCD010000201.1, from coordinate 5,197 downwards.
CAGCTGGATCACCAGATCCTCTTCCCGCTGGTCGCGCCACACGGTCACCACCAGGCGGCCGTCATTGGCCTCGGCCTGCGTGATCGCGGTGCCCAGCACGCGGCGGGGATCCCGCTCGTCATCGGTGAATGCCAGATCCGCGGGGAAACGCACCCCGTTGACCGCCCGGATCCGATCGTTGATCGTGAGCACGCCGTCCGCCGGGGAGCCCTTGTCGAGGCCGTTGATGACGAACTCCCGCTCATAAAACCAGCCCGTCGCACCGGTCGGGCCGAAATTGAAGGGATAACGATGCTCCCTTCCATTGATGATGCGGGCGAAGTCGCCGACATCCGAATGATATCCATCGTCCGCAGCCATCATCGGCACCGGACTGATACAGACGGTGAGAAAAAGAATTATGCGCTTCATTATGAGCCTCCAGTCAGCTTCAGCATGATGGCTTCCAGCCGTTTCCGATTTCCGTCATCGAGTGGCCACAACGGCTCGATTTCGCCTTTCAGGATCTTTTCAATGATCTTGCCTACTTCCGGCGGGATCGGAGTTCCCTCCTTGACCAGCCGTTCCAACCCCGCGATGCCGTAGCCGAATTTGCCGCGGGCCGCGAAGGGTGCGGTCCAGCCTTCGCCCTTCTGAAGCCACATTCCATAGGCCAGGGCCAGAGCCTGCTGAAGTTCCGGATCCTTCTGTGCCGGTTCGAGGATTTTCGCCGCCGCCTGAAACCAGAGCGCCGAATGCCGCTCCTCCGTCATCACCGGGATCAGCGTTCTGCGGGCTTCGGGCGTATTGATCTTGCTCAGAGCCAGGTTCGCGCTGTCACGCACCCACCACTCCTCGTCGCCGGACGCCTTGATCAGGGCCGGAACGGCGGCCGCCGCCCGGTCGCCAAGCACACCCAGGGCATCCGCGGCGTTGACGCGCACATCAAAGTGAGGGTCGGACATGGCCTTCGCCAGGGCGGGAACCACCCGCGAGGGATCGCCCTTGTCGGCCATATGCTTGAAGAGGATCGCCCCCAGGACGCGCAGCTCCTGGTCGTCGCCTTGCAGCAAGGACAAAGCGTAGCCCGTCATCTCACCGCCCATCTCCCCCATCTCCCCCATCTCCCCCATCGCCTGTGCCGCCCGGTAGCGCACGTGGCCGCTCGGATCGTGCAGCGCCGCTTTCAATTGCGGCAACGCTACCTTGCCTTTGGCAGCCAGCGCATCGACGGCGGCGAAGCGGTGCTCGGAATCGACATCGGTTTGCACGATCTTCTGCAGCTCGCCGACCGACTTGGCGGTCCATGCATTGGCGGGCTTGTCGCCCGGTTTGCCTGTCTGCGGACTCTCCGCAGCCTGCGCGGCAAGGCACAGCACGAACATCGAGCATGCGGCAGGACCCGCCACATGAAACAAGCACCACACTCCACTGTGTTTCATTTTTCTCATCCTGTTGTACTAACGGTTTTCGGCGCGCATTTCCTGCATTGATCCGATCGAAAGAATCATGCGGCGGGCGGAGCTTCCACGCATCCACCCGAAGCACAAGAAAGGTTTTCACGGACACCTATCCGCTGATTGGATAGGCAATGATGCGGCCGGGCGAAGCCGTTGCCTGAATCTCTAAATCGCCGCCGGCCCGACCGTCCCGCCATCGACAAACTCCGCCTGGGTGAGCGTCTGACGGAAGTCCCTCCTGCCACGGGCCACGTGGTCCGCCCAGCGCATGATGTGGCGCACCACCGGACCGCTGTCCCAGCGGATGTGGGCGACCGACGGCTCGCACCAATCAAAAGTCGGATCCCCGTCGATGCAGATCAACGAGACGTTCCTGGGTGCCAGGATGCCTATCTGGGCGAGGTGCTCCTTGACCGCATGGAAAAGAAAGGCCTCGTCGATGATCAGGGCGGTGGGCGGGGTTACGCGGAAGAGTTCATCGAGCACCCGGCGCAAGTCGACGGCGGTGTCATCCCAGACCGGCAGGTTGTAAGGGCCGGTCGGCAATCCCAGCGACACCATGTCCTCAAGCGCGGCGCGCGCGACGGCATTCGACTCCGCGGCCCGGCGTTCGATCATCACAATGCGCCGGTGACCAAGTGCGACCAGGCGATGCAGCGCGGCACTCATGGCCGGCACGAGGTCCGGACCAGTGCCCGCAATGCGCACGCTCCTGCGGCGTCCAAACAGGGCGAAAGCGGGCACCTGCTGTGTCGAAAACCACTGCAACACCGCGCGTGGGGCGGAGATCACCACCCAGGCATCCGCTCCGCTGACTGCCACCAGACGTTGGACGCGCTTCAAATTCATGTCCAGCTCGAGCAGGGTTTTGGATGCGAAAAAAGCCGCATGCCCGGCCTCCACCAGCCTGTGCCGAAGATCGACCATGTAGCCCAGCCTCCGGTTGAGGTCTTCATATGGGAGGATGCCGACCCGCATGGCCGGCGCGGCGAGGCCTTGCGGCAGCTCGATGCGCCGCGCGCGGCCCGCTCCCTGCCCCACCAGCAGGCCTTCCTCCTCGAGCAGATGCAACGCGAGTCCCACCGTCTTGGGATCAATACCCAGTTCCGCCGCCAGCGTCGGCACCCCGGGCATCGTCCCGCTCCAGCGCCCCCGCAACAGCTCCCCCCGCAGATGGGCGGCCACTTGCGCGGAGGGTGTGAGAATGGCAAACTCTGACATATTGTTACCCTATCCCATTGCAGGACAGGTGTCCATGAAAAAAAATATTGCAGGGCGGTGGGGAATTCCTGGAGATGACTGATGTATCACGAACTTCCGTCTGGCTTCACCCCGTCACGGGGCCGGGCGATGACTCACCAACGGACCAAAAACACACCCTCCACTAACCATTGAGCATGCCTTCCTGAGCACGTCACCACAAATCCAATCCAAAAACCAAAAAACCAATGAAACCCCGCCATTCATTCCGCCGCATCCTGTCCGCCGCCACTCTGGCACCCCTCGTCCTCACCTTCACCCTCGCACCCCCGGTCTTCGCCGCCAACTGGCAGGGCGACGATGCGACCAGCCCGACCGACTGGCATACGGCAGTCAACTGGGACACCGAGGTCGCGCCGGGTGTCGGTGACACGGTCGGCGAGAACGTGACGTTCAATGCGGCCGACAGCGACTCCATCGACATCAACGGCACCAGTGTGGACGTGGGCGCGTTCACGATCTCGCGGAATGCCCAGACGTTCAATACTACAGGGGCCGCCGCCACGATCACCTGCACCTCGCTGCAGATGGGCACCTATAACGGAAATGATTACAACCACAAATTCTATCCAAACGTCGATATCAACGGGACTTTCATCCAGCCGATTAAGACGTATGGCCTCACCTTCTACGGTTCGCTCGAGGTCGATACGCTGGACGGCCATATGGGCGGGTACCTTACAACGTACGGCCCGTTCACCATCACCGACCCCGACCCCATTATCGTCAACCACAACCAGGTTGGCCTTTCGGGCTGGCTGAATGGCGGCCAGACCTACAACCTCTATGATGTGCTGAACTGCAATGCGGGCATGACTCTTTTGTCCTACTCGGCCTCATTTCCCGCCCGGTTGAATGCTTATGCGGCCAACAGCCTCGGCGGCATCACCGGTCCTCTCAACCTCGGCACCAACAGCGTGTTGGCCCTGTATACTGCCCAGACAACCCTGCCCTCGGGCAATATTGAGATCGGTCCATACGCGCTGCTCGGAGGGGATACGGGCTCGGCCACCTGGGGGCCGGGCAACAACATCAACGTCCTGGCTGATGCCATACTGGCAATCTCGGCGGGAACCGAGCCGACCACCGGGGAAATCGGCACCGATGTTGTGTGGAAGCCCCACACGAGTGGCACAACAACTGCAGGCGCCACTGGCACGAGCATCTACAAGGGCATCTCCATCGGGAACTTTGGTTTTCCGAGCACCCCTGTTCTGAGCGGCAGCACACTGATTGCGCCCGTCGGCGCCGGGGATGCCGAGGTGCTTGTTCTTCCCGGACTCAATCACAATGCCAACAACTATTTTTCCATCGATTCTTCGGATCAGACAGGCGTCGCCAATTTCCACTGCCGGGGCACATTGGTCTCAAAGGGCTTCCGGATCAATCAATCCCCCAACGATAATTCCTGCACGACGTTCAACTTCATCGGCGAGACAGGCGTCACCAATTCCGCAATCGCCAATTTTTATTATTCTGGCTGGAACGTTTACTCCAGCCAGACATACAACTTCTCCGGCGCGGGTGCAGTTTTTGGCGAGGTCAAGAACATTGAGGGGCAACTGACGTTCTCGGGCGAGACAACGTTTGATCCTCAGCAACAACAATCTAAGACCATCACCCGTTATGATGGGACGAAGCTGACGTTCAACGACGGCACGGGGCTGCTCATCGCGGCGGACGATTCGATCCTCCTGGAGTCGCTTGATACCGATCAGGTCGTCGTCAACGGCACGCCATACCTTGTGCTCGGGGATTATGCTGGCGCCTACAACATCACCGCGGCTGCGAACCCCAGGCTGTATGACTTCATGACAAAGTCGCATGTCTGTATCGCAGAAAACAACAACAACATTCAGAACCTGCAGGGCGACGGGATCGTGCTCGGCGACGGAAAGTATCTCCTGAGTGCGAATCTCAAAGGCACAAAGACGCTGAATTCCGCTGTCGGCTCTGATGCCAGGATCCGCGGGGTTGGCGGTGTCGGCACGAGCATGGGGATTGCCGTTCAAACGAGCAAGGCGCTGGCGCTGAATATCCCGAACGACGGAAATGGCGCTGAACTCAAGCTCAACAACGACACGGAGATGACGCTGATTGGCGGCAATTTCGGGGGATATTGGGAAGGAAGGAGGGCCCCCCAGATACCGAAGGGGACGATCACGCTCAACGGCCCAATCACGAATGTGCCATCGGTGACCGTCCTGAACGGCATCGTGAATCTCAACGCCGGGGCAAGTGTCCCGTCCACCATGGACCTGATGGTCGCCAGCGGTGCGACGCTTGCAGTCAACACGCCCGTGACGGTAAACGTTGTGAGCGGCAACGGCACGGTCAGCAACGCCAGCAACCTGACATTCGATACAATCGCCCCTGGCGGCAGCGTCGGCAGCATCTCGCTGGGAAGCTTCACCATGCCGGTGGATGCCATCTACGCATGCGGGATTGGCGGAGCTGGCGGCGGCACACCGGTGGCCGGCACTGACCATGATCTCATC
>JBMTCD010000200.1:0-6472 GCA_049430545.1 Luteolibacter sp. | reverse complement strand
TCGCCGCCGCCGCACTGGAAGCCGCAGGGGCCAAGGTGGACAAGCGCTGCGGACTTCACGTCCATTTCGACGCCCGCACGATGTCTCTCAAGGCGGTGAAGAACCTCTTCAAGATGTGGCTGAAGTTCGAGGATGTTCTCGATACCTTCCAGCCCGCCTCACGCCGGGGCAATGCCAACCGCTACTGCCAGACCAACCTGCCCTACGAACCGAGCGGAGCGGGCGACCATCGCGGTCTCTGCTCCCGGATGTTCCGCAAGATCGACGGCTGCCGCAGCATCGAGGAGATGAAGGCGCTCTATCCCTGCCGCTACCGCAAGCTGAACATCCATTCCTACTTCCGCCACCAGACGCTCGAAGTCCGGCACCACTCGGGAACCACCTGCCCCGAGAAGATCACCCACTGGGTGCGGCTGATGGCCCGCCTGTTCGACGCCGCCGAATCCGCCGCCGCAGTTCGCAACCGCCCGGAAGACACCGGCATCGGGATGAGCCGCATGAAGTGGTTCTTCCAAGCCATCGACGCCCGCGGACTCTCGAAATTCTACACCGCCCGGGCCAAAAAACTGGCCGCATGATTTCCACCAATGACAATGACCACCATGAACACCGAATACCACACCATCGACGGCGCGACATTCTCCGCCGTGGATGCCACCGACCTGATGGAGCAACTCCGGGCCGACAGCTTCAACCCGGAGGATGATCTGCCGTCCTACTGCCGCGCCACCGCACGGGCATCCAAGATGCAGACCGGAAAACCGCATCGCCAGTGGCCGCCCAAGGCGCTGGTCGAAGACATGCTTGCTTCCGGCCTGATCGCCACCGGCAAGCGCCATCCCGCATGGGGAAACACGAACGACTGATCCGCCATGGCCTACCGCATCATGGAACCACGCTTCCCGCTTGGAAAGACTGTCGCCACGCCCGGTGCCCTGGCACTCGGCATTGATCTGGCATCCTACATGCGCCGTCACCACTGCGGCGATTGGGGAGACCTCGACGAATGCGACAAGCAGGCGAACGAGGAAGCACTGGAGCAGGGATTCCGCATCGTGAGCCACTACAAGTTGGCCGGCGGAAAGCGGATCTACATCATCACGGAACACGACCGCAGCTCGACGTGTTGTTTACTGCCGGAAGAGTATTGATCCACACGACGATGCGCTCGATGAAATCCAGTTCGAGTTGCTTCTCGGTCAGCCGGATGACCGTCCAACCCGCCAGCACAGCTTCGAGATACTTCTCGGCATCCTTGGCATAGCCCGCGCCCCGGTTGTGCCGTCCGGCTCCGCGTCGGAAGATCCCTCCTTCGATTTCGATGAGCGTCCTGCTTTCCAGGTGCCCGAAATCCGCACGCCACTTGCGGGTCAGGTGAAAGTGAACTTCCCGCTCCAAAGCTGGACCTTGCGCCACGCGCCAGAGGAAGAGAAACCGGGATTCGAGCTTGGAACCTGCCATTCGATCCCGCCCGCCAAGTCAACCGGATGATGGGAAACAGGTGGGAAGTGGAAGTGGGAAACAAGTGGGAAGTTGCACCCCCTACTTCCCACATTTTCGGGCGTTTCTCTCGAAGCTCAAATCGGCGTAAACCATTGATTTTGATAGGTTTTTCGCGTGCCACGCGCCGACGCCGACCCCTCCGTTATGTGGGAAATCGAAAAAATGATTTTTCACGTAAATTGGACGAGGGTCGGGACATCCCGGCCATGAAGAGGGTCCGTAAAAGATTCCTTTACGCAAGTTGCAGCATGGTTGCGCATCGTCCGGCATGGAGACGCAGGTTTGTGCATTTGGAGTGGGAAAAGCGGTGTGAATCGGTTCTCACATGAGGGGGAGTCGCCGGTCACTTCTCTGCCCATGTGTCCGCGATGGTCGCCTCCACCTCGATGGGAACCTGCGGGAAGAGATCGCTCATCGCCTCGACCATGGTGTCTGAGGTCAGGGCACGAACGCTCTCTGCATCGACTTCCCGGCATTCGACGACCAGCTCGTCGTGGACCGTACTGACGATCCGTGCTCCCTCGGGCAGGCGTTCACTGAGCAGGACGATGGCGTATTTCATCCCGTCCGCGGTGCCGCCCTGGACCGGCATGTTGACCAGTGCGGTGAAGCGTTCCCAGTTTGACGCGTCGTGGGGGATCAGGCGACGGCGGCCGATGCAGGTCTTGGCGACCTCGTGCTGCTGGTCGACCATCTCCCAAGCCATCCCATGCCAGCCGCGGATGCGCGGGTAGGTCTTGAAGAACTTCAGCCGGAGCCGGTGAGCTTCATCGACTGTCATCTCGACCCCGTAGGAGTTCATGGCGTAACGGGCGAGCCCTTCGTCGCCCTGGCCGTAAAGATTTCCGAAGTTGACCGCCTTCGACATCTGCCGCTGGTCCTTGGTCACCTCGGCGATCCCGATCCCAAGGACTGATGCCGCCGTGAGCGCGTGGAGGTCGGTGCCGTTCTTGTAGGCATCGATCATCTTGGTTTCACCCGCGATGGCTGCAGCGGCCCGAAGCTCGATCTGCGAGTAGTCGGCGATGACGAACTTGTGCCCGGGAGGTGCCACAAAAGCGCTTCGTAAGTCACCCCGGCCGATGTTCTGGAGGTTCGGGCCCTTTGAGGAGAAGCGCCCGGTGGCGGTGCCCGTCGGTTCGAAGCGTGAGTGGATCCGTCCGTCGGCGGCAACGTGCTTGAGCAGCGAGACGGCCTGCTGGGCGCGTTTGATTGCCTCGCGGTAGCTGAGAAGCAGCGGCACCAGCGCGTTGTCACTCAGGCGCTTCAGGTCTTCCTCGCGGGTGTTCTTCAGGTTCAGGCCGGCGGCCCGGAGCGCGGTCAGGAGTTGTACAGGGCTGTCGAGATTGAGAGTAGGGGTGCCCAGCGCGGCGCGGAGTGACTCGGCAGCTTCGGTCGCCTTGGCGGTCTGGCCGTCGCGGATCGATTCGAGTTTCGCCTGGTCTATCGCGACGCCTGCATGTTCCATATCGACGACGCACGGGAGCAGACCGCTTTCGAGCATCCACACCTGGTCGAGGCCGTTGATTTCCAGTTCGTGTTCCAGAACACCGGCGAGGTCGTGGAGGTAGGCGACATCGGCAGCCGCGTATTCGAGTTGCTCGGGGGTGAGCAGCATCGCTCCCCAGTCCGAGCGTGACAGGTCCTTGCCAGGTTCGATGCGAAGGTAGCGCTTGAGACAGTGGTCGAGGCCATTGCTCACACGAATACCGGCGGTGTGGAGACGGGATGCCGTGAGGGTGCAGACGACCTTTCGGGAATTGATTCCCGCTTTCACCCGGAGCCAGAGGAGATCGAACTTCGCGTTGTGGGCGATGATCGTCTTTTCTTCAAGCAAGGGGCGCAGGCCAGCGAGGGCATCGTAGCCGATCGTCTGAAGGTCGAGCAGGTGGACGGGTCCTCGGTGCCCGGCGAGGGCAAGCAGCCGGATCTCGCCACGGAATGGATCGAGGCCACCGGCGGGACGAGGCCCGTAGGTTTCGATATCCAGGGCGATCCTGTCCTCGTTGCAGAGGTCCCGGACGACCGCCGCGATCTCGGCGGCATCGGTATGGAGGAGCCGTTCGCGATGTGGCTGGGGAGGTCGGGGGGATGGGGGAGGTTCGTCTACCTTATTTCCCTGTACCTCTCCCCTATCATATGAGAGAGTGTTATGATCATTATCACTTGTGGCCTTTTGCAGGGTATGAACGTCCCCAACCTCCCCAACCTCCCCACGGATGAGTCGGTCGACATCAACCGGATCGGGATTGGACGGCTGGGTGAACATCAACCTCTGGCGCTCGCTCTTGGCGTTGTCCTCGATGAGCAGCTGGATCCCGTCCAGATGCCGTCCGCGGAACTGCCTGAGCGCCTTGCCGATACGGACCCGTGACGACTTGGACGAGATGTCGTGGTCGGTCATGAAAAAGACGAGATCCTCGTTGTCGGAGGAAGCTTCGAGCATTTCGAACAGCCGGCCCTTCTCGATCCAAGTGTCGGGGTGGTTCTCATGACCGATCCGGAAGATCGCCCGCATGGCCCGCTCCTGGCGGTCACCACCGATGTCGTCGGAGCAATCGTGTGGCAGGCATGGGTCGCCGAGTCCGCAGGCGGTCAGGATGCCGCCGACGACCCGTGCCCACTCGGGGAACGAATTGAAAGTGCTCGGGCCGGGCGGGCAGCCGACCTGGATCCAGTGGCGGACCAGGGCCGCGACGGCACCGAGTATGCGCGTGCGTTCTTGGAGCACCCACTGGTGAAGGTCGGGCCGGCGGAAATGGCGGCTGTTCGGGTTTTCGACAAAGAACTCCAGGGCGATCCGCCGGGTCCGCGGCTCGACGTCCTCGCGGTAAGTCACACCAACGTTGGCCGAGAGGCTGAACTCGATTTCGTTGGGCAGGACCAGGTCGGCCTTCGCCTCGGTGCTGCCGAGATTTCGCGCGGCGAAGGTCTTTGAGGTGATCGCCCCGATGAAGTGAGGGTCCTGGATGTAGCCCTGGCAGTTGGCGAAGTGCATGACTCTCCGACCCGCCATGAGCGCGGCGGTGATCCGCTTGCGGGTTTCCTCGGAATCCCGGTCGAGCGGAGCGTCCTCGCAGGGCCGTCCCTCGTAGATCATGTGGGGAATGACGGCCAGGTAGTCTTTTCCGGCGCGAGGCCGATTGGCTGAGTAATGCCAGAGCGGGAAGCGGGAGTCCCAGCCCATCAGGCCACGGCAATACGGGGTGATGAGACGGGCGATGGCATGCGTCAGACTCTGCGGGTCTTTCCAACAGAACTCGCGGTGCAGCTCGGCGAGGATCGTGCGGGCCTCGGGCAGGCTTACAGGATCCGGTTCCGGGGCGTCAGGTGGACAGAACGAGAGGAACCGCGGGTCATACCCCCGATCCGGAAACTGGATGCCGTCCTTGGTGGCGATGGGGATCGGCACGTCGATGATCCGCAGCACTTCAGGGAGCTGGCGGCGAAACTGCGGCGACGCGATGAGCTTGCCCGCGCATTCGGTGGTCATGCTTTTGGACGTGAATTCCGGTTCTTCCGCGATCTCGCCCTTCACCAGGATGCCGAACTCGACGAACTGCTCGGCGGCGGTGACCGCCTCGATCGGCTGGATCGGGTGGAAGACGAGCGACTCCGATTTCTCGCTGACCTTGCGCACGGCGGTCGAGCAGATCCGCTGGCTCTTCTGGAACCACTCGCGGCGGGGACCGATGAGCCCACCGACCTCGGTCGCGAATTCGGAATCCGGGCGACCGAGACCGGGTAGAAGGACGCGGGGACGACCGTCGCCACTCTCCTGACCGGTCTCCCATTTCCTGAGTCGGCTGCACTGGTCGGAAATCAACCCCGGCCGTTGTTGCTCGATCCAGACAAGGAGGTCTCGGATCGACCGTCCGGCGCAGTGGGCGTGGAGACACTTGAATGCCGGCAGCCGGTCCGGCGGGTTGAAGACGACCGTGCCGCCAGTGGGTGTCAGGTCCGGGGTGCCGCTGTGGTGCTCCCGCCACGGACAAAGGACGGCCCATTTGTGGTTGTCGGGATCCAGGCACTCGCCGACCAACTCCAGATCCTCCAGAGTGGCCACAAGATTGAGCGAGCGGAGGTCCTCCTTCCAGTCGAGAGTCCACGTGCGGTCCTTCTTCTTCCGTTTGTCGCCGACCTCCCCGGTGGTGAAACCGAACCAGCCCTGAAGGTCGGCCCATGTGACCAGCGGGATTTCGCCTGTGACTTCCCATCGATAGCGGTGGCCACTCGGATGGACCGACGGGCTGAGCACGATCGTAAGCCCCGGGACGAACAGCTCGGCGACGACGGTTTCGCTGATCTTGCTGACGGGGGCTGCCTGCGCCATCAGCATCGACGCCGGCAGGTCGCGGCAACGGAACACCAGATGGACACCACCGTTGGTGCGTTCCCGCGGCACCGCCGCCAATCCGGGCACGCCGGCCAGCCACTCCATGACCGCGGCTCCATTGCTCTCCTTGGAATCGAGGTCCACGTGCACGAAGTCGCCGCCAATCGTGCAGCCAAGGTTGTAATCCTTCTTGCCCCCGAAATAACGGGCGAGGAATTCGGGCGTGCTGTCCTCCAACCGGTGGTGCTTCCAACCCTTGTGGGCCGCCTTCTTGCCCCGCTCCCTGCCGCGGCCCTGGTTCGGCCCGTATAGCGGCTGGATCGCCCATCCGAGTTTCTCAACGTAGTATTGCGCGGCTTGGTAGCGGCTGAGCTTGTTGATGTCCGCCGGGATCGCGGGGCCGATTGCGGTATCCTTGGGTGTCGCCTTCCTGCTCATGGCTGCTCCTCCCCGTTAGTGGCTTTGTCACAAGTGGTGTTGCCGCCGACGGTCAAGGCGTCGAGGGTGCGGTCGAGGTCGCTCTGGCGGTAGCGCAGCGCCCGGCCGATCCGGATGAACGGGATCAATCCTTGGATCCGCCAGGCATAGAGCTGGCGGGGCCGGATGCGCAGGTATTCGCAGGCTTCGAGGTCG
>JBMTCD010000199.1:0-6528 GCA_049430545.1 Luteolibacter sp. | reverse complement strand
GGTTTCCGGCCTCATGGAGCACGTGGCACATCCGGCCGAGGGCGTCCGTCGAGCAACCCGCGTCCAACATGCCCTTGAGAGCCTGGGCCAGTTCGCCGGAACGACTGCCGACAAAGGGAGTCAGCGAGCCGGCGGAAACGCCGAACCTCAGCGCGCCATGCCTCAACGCGTTGCCCAGCTCCAGCAAAGTGGAGGCAGGCAAATCCAGCAACAGATTGAGATGGGGCTCCACCGGATCAGATGTTCAGGAGTTCGCAGCCGCGACGGTCGATGGTTGGAACGACCAGCGAGCGGTCGAGGAACTGGTTGAACCGTTCGCACGAGGTTTCCGCGATGTAGAGGCAGCCGTGGCAGGCGCTGCCGGAAATCTTGTCGATCCCCCCCTGCTTGATGCCATCCGATGAGCAGACCGGATCGTTGGAACACAAGGTGCCGTTTTGCGCGGCCATGAGGAGATGTTTCCGGATGTTGCGTGCCGACTGGACCAATCCGCCGAGTGTTCCTTCCGCGCCCGATGAGGATGTGTAAATGAGTATGCCATAGCGTCCTTCCATCGCGCCTTTGCCATCCGGCGCGTAGATCCTCTCGCGCAGGGACGAAAGAGGATAGCCGCATTCGAGGGCGATCGCACCGATCAGCATGTGGGACAGTGAATGGAGCATGATATATGCGGCGCCCGGAAACTCGATCTGGCTGTTCGGGTGGTGGTTCTTCCATGCTTCGAGGCTTTCTTCCAGCACCCGCGCCCGCTCAAGGACCGGCGGCGAGTTTGCCCAGGTCTCGATGACTTCCGCGTTGAATTGGAGAAATATCCCCTCACCCCGGTTTTCAGAGACCGGCAACCACTTCGGATCCCGGGTGATGGGTGCCCGTTGCACCTGGATGTCCAGTTCGCCAGTGACGTCGGCCGACTCCGGCTCGAAGCGGGTGAAACCAAGCAGTGCCACCACCTCGCGGAGCCGGTGGACGAGCACGACGTTCTCCACGCATTGCAAGTTGTCGTCCTGCCACACGGCGGCTGGCAGACGGCGGGCGAAAAAGTCGCCGTCGGGCTCGTCCGTCTGTTGCTCGATGTTTGCGCCGCTGAGCGCGTCGAATTCGATTTCCTTCACCGGCTTGGCCACCGCGGCCGTCTGTTCGCCTTTCTGGATGAGCTGCATCACCGCGAACACATCCGCATCCGCGAGGCCGGCCAGGCGCTCAGCCAGGTCGGGAAGCATGCTTTTCATCATGCTGAGCTGGTCCAAGGTCGTGATCTTGCAAAGGTGTGAATCCCAGATCTCCAACACGGTTGACTCGACCTTGCCCATGCTGTCAGGGATCGAGATCACCGGCAGGGTCTGCGGGAAGTAGGCGTTGCTGGCGGTGCGCAGCAGCAGTCCGTTCGCTTCGCCACAGGCATGGTCGCTGTCGTCCAGCCATGGACGGCTGCCATTGCATTTGCCAAGGGTTCCCTTTTCGGCGGCCTCGCTCATGTTGCGGATGGCCCCGCAGTCACAGGTGATCCAGACATCGGAGAGTTCTCCGGTGCTGCCGCGCTCCTCCATCCAGAGATCCTGCTGGCAATGGGTCGGGCCTCCATGCGCGAATTCCCGCCACTGGATATCGCCGACGTGGCCCTTGCGGCAGGCGCGCACGAAACGCACCGGCACCACCGGGTAGGTCCTGCCCTTGTCCCTGAATCTCCCGCTGGCCCCATCCAGCTGTCCTTGCATCACCAGCCTGCGCCGGCGGTGCTTGCGCGAGGTGAGTTCGACATTCTGGACGATGCACCAATGGGGGAAGATATAACCGGCCACTACCGGGGTGACCGCGCCCTTTTGGAAAATCGCGTCCGCGGCCGGTGGCGGCGTGCGCAGTTGGATGCTGTGACCCTTGAACGATTTCTGCTGCTGTCGGATCAGGCGGGCGAGCTTGGCGGCGAGCCGTGGCTCCTCGACGATGCAGGGCTTTCCTGGATCGAACTTCCACGTTTCGAGGCCGCCGATGATGATCGACTTGTCCGGCAGATCGACCATCGCGCCGGGGCCGAAGGTGGTGATCAACTGATTGGCGCGGATTTGCTGGCGGCTCATGGGTTGGTTCCGGTGCTGGATTTGACGGGAAGGATGTCCACGGCGGATTCCACATCGCGCATGGAGCGGTTGGCGCGGAAACTTCGATAAACCGCCGGTTTGGTCAGGAGGTCGGAATCGAGGAAATCGCGGATCAACGCGTCGCCCTGGCGCGGGCCTTCATATTTCTGATAGGTCAGCGCGCCACCCTCGTTCGCGCAGGTGGCGGCGATCTTCGCCCATTTCGCCAGCAGGTTTTGCACCAGGCCATCGACATGGGCGGCGAGTGCATCGCCCTCGGTGGTCATCGCCATCTCGACATCGTGGATCTTCGCCCTGCGGCCAAACACCTGCACCAGTTTCTGCAAGGCCGGCAGGTGGCTTTGGACGCTGCCCGCCTTGGTCGGGGCTTCCATTTCGGCGAGAAAATGCCGGCACAAGCCGACCATGGCCCCTGCCAGCGCACGGTCGAGGGCGCGCGGCGAAAACGGCGTGACGCTCGTCGCCTCGACCGACCGGTAGAACGTGCGGTGATAGATGCCGAAGCGCTCATAGTGCGAGCGGTCACGCGGCTTGTGGACGTTGAGCAAGGTCACCACCAGTCCGGGTTTGTTCTTGTCGCGACCCACACGGCTGGTCGCCTGGATATATTCGGACGAGGTTTTCGGCTGGCCGAGCACGACCATCAGGCCGAGCCGGACGATGTCGAGACCCACCGAGATCATGTTGGTGGCTAGTGCCACATCCACCCGCTCGTCCTGCGAAAAATCCGAGGTCAGCCGGCGCTTCGCATTCGCCACTTCATCGGTGCTCACCCGCGATGTCAGCTCCACCGGATTGCGGTTGATGAAGCGTCCGCGGAACAACTCGTCGTCCGGCTCCCGCCTGCGGCGTCTCCAGCGCGATTGCGCCTGCACATAGATTTCGTCCTCCACGATCCGCCGGCTGCCGCCCAGTTCGCGCAGGCTGTTGAAGTAGCCGAGCAGGGTCATGTAGGGATCGCAGGGATTGTCGGAAATCCTGCCGCCTTGGTCATGATGCAGCTTCCCGGCTCCGGCGAGCAAGGCCAGCGAAGTGCGCAGCAGCACCACCTTCATGCTGCGCCCCTGCGCCGCGACACCGAGGTAGAGCCGGCCGGGGTTTTCCGCTGTGGCGGGGATGGTGCGGGCGAAAAACGAATCGTTGCGGTCCGGTCCCGGTGCCGGGAAAATGGCGGTTTGCTCCCTGCCGAACAGCGCGCGGATCTGGTGATTGGCGCGCCGCACGGTGGCGGTGGATGCCACGATCTTGGGCACACGCTCGATGCCGCCGCCAAGGTCGCGCTTGCACAGTTCCTCGATGGCGGTCTCGTAAATTCCCGCCACCGTGCCGAGCGGACCGGAAATCAGGTGCAGCTCGTCCTGAATGATCAGATCCGGTGGCAACAATTTGCCGTCCGGAATCGCAGTTCCCTTGCCGGTGTCGCAGGGGCCGTAGAAGCCATGCCCGTCGTGCCGGTCCACATTGCCGAACAAGGCTCCGGATCTTCCTATCCACGGCAGTGCGGCGAACTTGTCCACGGTGGCGATCAGGAAACAGGGCAGTCGCCGGTAGATCGGCTCGTCCACACCGAGGATCGGCAGGGTGCGGTTGATCGCCGAGCTGAAATGGCAGTGATCGTTGACGCAACACACGCGCAGATCGCGGGGCTCCTTGGAACCCGGCGGATCCAGCTGGAAACTCTCCGGCTGGAATCGGGTGCCGCACCACGGGCATTCCTCCAGCGGAATCGGAGCGGGATGGCGGCCGGGCTTGTTCAGGTAGCGCTGGAGTTTCGCATAAGCGGTCTCATCCGCGCCCGGGCCGTCGTCGTTTGCCTTGCCCATGCGGTTGGGCGTGGCGGCCGATCCCACCCACAGGCCGATTTCAAACGGCCACTCGCCGAGGGCCTTGTTCGCGGCCCGTTCCAGTTCCAGCGCGCACATCAACGCCGCCGCACGGCCGAGCTGGTCGAGTGTGAGCAGCCGCAGCGTGTAGCGCATGACGATCGAGACCCCGGCCGAGCGGATTCCCGGGTTCTGGAGGCGGCGCAGCACCACGGTGAATGCGGAGAGGCCCAGATAGGCCTCGGTTTTTCCACCACCGGTGGGGAAGAACAACAGGTCCACGATCCGGCGGTCCGAATGCCGTGGATCGAACAGCCCGTTGAGATTCATCAGAATGAAGGCCAACTGGAAGGCCCGCCAACGCGGTGCATCCACCTCGTCCGGCTTTTTCCCCTGCTGCACCGCAAAGCGCTGGCGGGCGGCCCGTGCCATGGCGCGGTTGGCGATCCGGAAGGCCTCAAGGCATTGGGGATCGGCCAAGGACTGGATTCCCTCCTCGATCCGCCCCGCGGCGACCTTGGCGGCCATGATCAAATCGTCCGCCGTGGCCTGCCGGGCCGGGGTCAAGCCGACGGCGGGATTCTTCTCCTGACCGACGATCCACGCCTGATAGGAAGCGACCAAGGCCCCCAGGCATTGCTGCGCGTCAGCGACGTCGGCGAGATTTCCCAGCCGTTCCATGCTCAGCTCCACCTCGCCGATCGTCTCCGTCCCGGCGTGATCCACCCGCGGCACTTCGGCGCTTGGGATCCAGGTGCTGCGCACCGCCATGCAAACGCCGTCGTTTTCCTCCGCCAGTGTCGCCACCCCGTGGCCCACCGCGTATTCCAGCACGTCGCGGTAGTGCAGATCCGCGATCCGCTCGTCCGGGTCGCCGTTTTTGGGAAAGGCCGCGCCCCGAAGGTCCGGCCGACCGCAAAAACCCTCGTCACAGGCCAGTTCCAGCTCCACTTGAAACGCGATGTCACGGTAGGTCATGCGCACCGCGCTGCACGGACGGTCATTGACGACAAACGCGGAAACCGTCCGGCTGCCGGTGGCCAGGCTGGAACCGGTGAAATCCGGCAATGGCCGCCAGGAAACCACCACTTTGAGCCCACGGCTGTTCGTCAAGGGAAGTTCCAGCAATCCGCATTCGCCATCCAGTGGCACCCGCAGCAATTCCTCCCGCGGTTCGCGCCGGTAGCCCTTCCGCGGCCGCTTGTCCGCCGCCTTGTAGTTGCCGAGGTCATCGGAAACCATGCCTTCCGCCTCGGCCGCCGGCAGTTCTTCGCTCCGGGCCATCTCCTCCTCGTGGGCCTGATCCACCTCCTCCGGCTTGAATTCCTCATCCGCGCCCTCGGTTTCACCGACGTAATCGCCCCAACGCAAGGTGGCGGTCAGTTGCCGGGTCGCAGGACCGACCAAGGCGCTCAAGCCCATCGAGGATGGCAGATAGCTCACCTGCGCCTGGGCGTCCGGGTTGTCATTGTCGTCGCCCGCCGCACCCGTCGCCGCCTCCGCCACGATCTCGTCCTCATCCACCTTCTTGTCCTTCTCATCCGCCATCCGCGGCACCAGAAAGCCCGTCAGATACCAACGCTGCGGCGATTGCGGCAACAACTCGCGGGCAAAGGCGTGATCATTGCGCGGACCGATGAGATCGAGCTCGACGGTTTCGATCAGGCGGCTGCGGATGTGGGTGCTGGTGGTCATGGAGATTCAGGGGCTTTGAGGGCGGCTTTGATGGCTCGGCGTTCGAAGGAATTTGAACCGCCAAGACGCCAAGGCCGCCGAGGGAACGCAGAGCGGGTGGTTACGAACTGGCTGCATCGGTCGTATGGTGGCGGTTTTCTTTTTGGCGGGCATTGTGAGGCAAAAGCTGAAACTATGAAACGCTGAGAAGCTGAAAGAAAGACGACCAAGAGCGGTGGAAAATCGGAGGCATAGCTGGACCAGTGGACTATGGGATGAATACATGTTTCCCGTGCCATTCCAGATAGGGCAGATGCCCAGGTTCCGGTTCCGATCTCAGAGCGTAGTCACCTTTGAGTCCGAGAATCTCAAGATCCGATTGTAACAACTTTGAAGAAAATTTCACGGCACCGGTATTCTCAAAAGTCATCAACCCTTGGTCGAAAAGAACGTCAAAATGGGGAGCTAGAAGAAATCCGTTGAAAACATCAAGTCGCTCTTTGTCGGAGGAGCAATCCTTCCAAGGTTTGGCGTGGCTCGCGCGTAGCAGCTTCTCGTTCTTGAGACCAGTGATCGCGCAGCTACCCCAGTGCTTGATAAGCCGTTTCCGGAACTCATCTTGGCCGATTCTCTGCCTGACAATTCCGTGGCATTCAGTATCACTCAGCACTCGCATTAGATCATCCAAACCGGAATTGTGACCGTCTGTTGAGATATTAGAGTAAGAGTTCTTGTTACTAAGAATGCTATCGAAATGGGCTGGGAATGGCTTCTCCGATTCAAATCGCTTGCGGTAGTCGTCGAGTAGAATACGCTGTCCGTCACTTGTTAGAACATGAGCTGATTTCCATTGATTAAACCCAGCGTGTTTAAGGCCCTTTACTTACTAGTCTTTAGGATAGACTACAAGATATCCTGTCTGTATGGTCTTCGCA
>JBMTCD010000198.1:0-6552 GCA_049430545.1 Luteolibacter sp. | reverse complement strand
CAGGAATACGAGCGCTTGGTCACGGCGATGGAAAAGGGCCGGCGCGACGCGTCCGCCGGCCAGTTGCCGCGGATGTTCCGCGCGCTGTGCGTGGACCTGTCATTGGCGCAATCGCGGATGTATGGGGCACGCGTCACCGAGCGGCTCAACGCGCTGGTGATCCGCGGCTACGAGCTGATCTACCGGAAACGCGGCGGCTGGCGCGCGGTTGCGAGATTCCTCACCGCAGGTTTTCCCCGGGCGGTGCGGCGCGATTGGCGGCTGTTCTGGCTGTGCAGCGCGTTTTTCTGGCTGCCCTTCCTCGCGATGATGCTCACGCCGGCACATGAAATCCGCTGGGTGCAGGCGGTGCTCGGAGCGGACGGCATGGCGGCCATGGAACAAATGTATGGCGGCCGCGACCAACAGATCTCGCACCTGCGCGAGCAGTATGGCTCCAATTTCATGATGTTCTGTTTTTACATCTACAACAACGTGTCGATCGACTTCCGGATCTTTGCCGGCGGCATCCTGGCGGGCATCGGCACCTTGTTCTTCCTGCTCTTCAACGGCGTCCATCTCGGCGCCGCGGCGGGCTATGTGAACCATGCCTGCGATCCGGAGTCGTTCTGGACCTTCGTGAGCGGGCATTCGTCCTATGAGCTGCTGGGCATGGTGGTGAGCGGCATGGCGGGCATGCGGCTCGGCCTGGCGATCCTGAAACCCGGCCGGCTGCCGCGCACCCGCGCGCTGGCCGAGGCCTCGCGCAAGGCGCTGCCATTGATCTATGGCGCGGCGCTGCTCACCACCCTTGCCGCCGTGGTCGAGGGCTTCTGGTCGGCCCAAGCGCTGCCGCCGGAAGTGAAATACGCCGTCGGCATCCTGGGATGGATCCTTTGCAGCGTCTATCTGTTGCGTGCCGGAAAGGGGGTGGGCGATGAAGCTTGAATCGGTGACCGCGGAAATGCGCCCGCGCAGCGACTGGGAGGCGGTGGACTTGGGCCTGGCATTGGTGAGGCGCGATTTCTGGCGTTGCTTCCTCATGTGGTGGCTGGCGGTGGCCTTGCCAGGCGCGCTGGCCGGCTGGTGGCTGTGGGAGCGGCCGATGCTGTGGTTCCTGGCATTCTGGTGGATGCGGCCCGCGGGCTCGCGGCTGGTCTTGTTCGAGCTCGGGCGGCGCCTGTGCGGCTTTGGCGCGCGTTGGCGGGAATCGCCGCGTGTAATCCCCCGCGCGTGGACGAGACGGTTTTTCCACAGGTTCCTGCTCGGCCGTCTGTCGCCATGGCTGCCGGTGACGCTCGCGGTGGATGACCTGGAAGGCCTGCGCGGCAAGGCACAACGGCAGCGCTGCAAGCAGATCTCGCGCCGCGGCGAGAGCACGGTGCTGTGGATCTATCTGATCGGCGATCTCGCCGCCGTGTGGTTCGGAATCGCGATCCTGATGCTGGCGGGCATTTTCATCCCGGAAGGACAGGACGGCGCATGGCAAACGGCCGTTCAAAGCTGGGACCCCTCGCAACCCTTTGACATCCCGATGCTGGTCCTGCGCGTGGTGCTGGCCTGCGTGATGCTGGCGATGTCCCTGACCGATATCTTCGTCACCGGCGCGGGCTTCGGCATCTATCTCAACAACCGCACCTGGCTCGAGGGCTGGGACGTGGAACTCGCACTCAAACGAATGGCCAAGCGCATCGGCGGAACCGCCCTGGTGATGATGGCCGGCCTTCTGTGCTGGATGGCACCGCAGTCATTTGCGGCGGATAAAGCCGAAGCCGCACGGCTCATCGAGGAAGTGAAGGCCGACGAGGCGTTCAAGGTGCATACCGTCAAACAACGCGTCCCGAAAGAACCCAAGGCAACAACCCCGATCGACCTGAACCTGAAATGGCTCGGCGAATGGATCCTCTGGCTGCTGGCCGCCTCCGCGATCGGCCTGCTGGCATGGCTGCTGTGGATCAACCGCGATGCCCTGAAAAGGCGGGTGACCGCGATGGACGTGGCAGGCAGAAAATCCTCGGTGCGCGTGGTGATGGGCATGGAGGTTTCACCGGAGTCGCTGCCCGACGACATCGCCGCCGCAGTGCAAGCGCTCTGGCACCACGGCCACCACCGCGAGGCGCTCGGATTGCTCTATCGCGCGTCGATTTCCCGGCTGCTGCAAAGCGGCTGCGTCGAGATCCGCGAGTCCGACACCGAGGGCGATTGCCTGCGCCGCGTGGAAATGGCCGGCGCCCCGGCCCATCCCGATTATTTCCGCTTCGTGACCCGCGCCTGGACACGCATGGCCTATGCCGGCGAGGTGCCCGCCGATGTGGAGATCGATGCCCTGTGCACCGGCTGGCCATTCGACGAAAGGAGGGCGGCATGACGCGGTATTTGCCGGCAGCCATCGCTGCACTCACCCTTGCAGGCTGCGATTACCGCGAGGTCGAGCGCGAGATCGGCTACAAGGGCAAGGCGCGCGTGAACCCATGGCTGGCCGCCGAGCGCTTCGTGGCAAAACGCGGCGGCGAGGTGCTCTCGGTCGTTTCTTGGACTGAACCGGATGGCAATGACGCCACCTGGTTGATGCCCGCCAGCGTTCTTGGCAACCAGAGCTTCGTGCGGCGCGTGGAACATTGGGTGCGCGACGGAGGACATCTGGTTTTGCTCGTCGAGCATGCCGACGCCGCCTCGCACGACTGGAGCTGGGGCCACGCCGATCCGGTGATCGAGCCGGTTCTCACCGACATGCTGAGGAAAGCCGGATTGCGTCTGGAAGACACCGCCGCAGTCAGGGCCGATAGGGTGAGCTTCCTGGGCGTGGACTATCAGGTTTCGGCAATTTCCAATCTTGGCATCGCCGCCGGTGATGAAAAATCAGGCGTGTTCGCATCGGTGGATTCGGGGGCCGGAAAAATCAGCGTGATCACCGATGCCCGCATTTTCCGCAGCCGCTGGATCGATCAAAACGATCACGCGGCATTGCTCGCGGCCTTGGTCGATGCATCGCCTGGGCACGGAAGGATCGGCTTCCTGCGCGGGAGCGCGTTGTCATTCTGGGCGCTGCTCGGCGAGTTGGTTGCTCCCTTGTTGATCACGCTTGCCATGTGCCTGGCCGTCTGGCTGTGGAAGCATCTGGTGCGTTTCGGACCGATGGAAGCCGCGGAAAATCCCGCCGAATCCCGCAGTTATGGCCATCATCTCGAAGCGCTCGGCCATTTCCATTGGAAACTCGATCGGGCCGTATCCCTGTTCGGCGCACTGCGCGCACGGGTGCTGGAAGCGGCACAGCGGGCCGCCCAACGTGCCGGCCGCGGCTCCGACCTACCTGGTTTCCTCGTTGAGCGTTCCGGAATGCCGCATGGCCGCGTCAGCGCCATGCTCTCGGGCACCTTGCCCAAGGACGCCATCGCCCTGGCCCGCGCCACCGCGGACCTCCAGCAGCTTCTCGAACTGTTAGAAACACGGACCGAATCATGAACCCGGAAGACCACAGCCAATTTGAAGAAACACCCGCCACCGGCGGCAGCCTGGCGGAATTGATCCATCACATGCGCTGCCAGATCCGCCGCGTCATTCTCGGCCAGGAGGATGTGATCGACCAGGTGCTCGCCGCGCTCTTCGCCGGCGGCCATGTCCTGCTGGAAGGCAAGCCGGGGCTCGGCAAGACCCACTTGGTCACCACGCTCGCCCGCACTTTCGCCGGTGCCTCGGGGCGCATCCAGTTCACGCCCGACCTGATGCCGTCCGATGTCACCGGTTTCCGCATGTTCGACATGCGCAGCCAGACCTTCCAACTGCGCAAGGGCCCCGTCTTCACCAACCTGCTGCTGGCCGATGAAATCAACCGCGCACCCGCCAAAACGCAGGCCGCGCTTCTGGAAGTCATGCAGGAGCGCCAGGTCACCATCGATGGCGAAACGATAAGACTCGAGCCGCCATTCATGACCCTGGCCACGCAGAACCCGGTGGAACACGAAGGCACCTATCCCTTGCCCGAGGCACAGCTCGACCGCTTCGTGATGAAGGTGCTCATCGACTACCCCGGGCGGGAACCCGAGTGCGAGATCGTCCAGCGCGCCGCCGCCGAGGTGCCGGGTTGTGAAAAACCTGATGTCGATGTCATTTGCGGCCCTGCGGACATCGTGGCCGCGCAGGCCGCCACGGCTGCCGTGGCCGTGGTGCCGGAGGTGATCGCCTACGCGGTGGAAATCGCCCGCGCCACCCGCGAATCGCGCGCGGTGTCACTCGGTGCCGGCACACGCGGCGCGATCAGCCTGGTGCGGATCGGCAAGGCCTTCGCCGCCATGCAAGGCCGGAGTTATGTCATCCCCGACGATGTCAAGTCCGCCGCGCTGCCGGTGCTGCGCCACCGCGTGCAACTCACGCCAGAGGTGGCCATCAGCGGCCAGCAGGTGGACGAGGTGCTCGCGGATATCGTCAACGGCGTGCCCGCGCCCCGCGGGCAGGAACCTCAGGCATGATCCCCACCCGCAGGCTGTTGTCGCTCTCTCTCTGCTGGATGGTTCCGGCCGTGGCAGCCGCCATTTGGCCGCTGTGGATTCCCATATGGAAAGGATTCGGGCTCATCGCCGGCATCATCACGCTCGGCGACATGTTTGCGCTGTGCTTGCGGAAACCCATGCTCGTCAGGCGCGTCTTGCCCGGACGCTTCGCGCTCGGCGAGCCGGGCGAAGTGATGTTGGCGCTGACCAATACCGGCAGGAAGAGGACGCAAATCGAGGTTTTCGACGGAATTCCGCAACGCGCGGTCGCGGAGTTCATGCCATGGTCGGGCAAGCTCCCGCCCCTGCGCGAAACCAAGGTGTTTCATCCGGTGAAACTGATGGAACGCGGCGAAGTGGTCTTCGGCCCGGTGCGCGTGCGGCACCGCTCGCCACTCGGCTTGTGGACACGGCAAACCAACCATGGCAACGCGGAAAAAGTGAAGGTGTATCCGAACTACGAGCCGGTCGTCCGCTTCGCACTGCTCGCCATGCAACACCGCGACAACCCGCTCGGAATCATCCGCAGCCCGCGACCCGGAACGAGCCGTGATTTCCACCAACTGCGCGATTACCGCGATGGCGACCCGTTTTCCCAAATCGATTGGAAGGCGACGTCACGCCGCCAGATGCTCATCAGCCGCGACTATCAGGAACAACGCGACCAATCGGTGGTTTTCCTGTTGGACACCGGCCGGCGGATGCGCGCCATGGATGGCGGCTTGCCCCAATTCGACCACGTGCTCAACGCCGTCCTGCTCGTCGCCCATGTCGCACTGCGCCAAGGCGACCAGGTCGCGGTGAAATCATTCGGCGGCAGCGACCGCTGGCTGCCTCCTGTGAAGGGCAGTCATGCCATGCCGGTTTTGCTCAACCATCTATACGATTGCCAGACCACGGCCGCGGCGAGCGATTTTAGCGAGGCGGTGGAAAAGCTCATGACACGCCAGCGCCGCCGCTCGCTGGTGATCCTGCTCACCAACCTCCGCGGCGAGGACGGCGCAGAACTGCTGCCCGCACTGCCGGTCTTGCAATCACGGCACCTCGTGCTGCTCGCCACCATGCGCGAGGAAATCGTGCGCGATGCCATACAAAAACCCGTCGATTCCTTCAACTCCGCACTGCGCCACCTTGCGGCCGAACGTTACCTGCTAGAACGCCGCGAAATACTCGCCCGCCTCGAAACGCTCGGCATTCTCACACTGGACAGCACCGCAAAAACCCTCCCCGTCTCCCTCGCCAACCGCTACACCGATATCAAGGCGGCAGGGCGGCTCTGACGATTCCACTCGGTCGGCAATCACATCCCAGCCGGTTGGTGAGTTGCTTCGCGCCCGGTCTCGCCACAGGACGATTTTTTCGGAATGGACCTTGGTCGTTGACGAATCCGTGATGTCAGCTGAGTAATGAGCCCATGAAAATCAGCAAACAGATGCTCATGCACGGCGCCTGGTGCCTTGCAGCGCTTGCCGCATTCGGGCTTGGCTCAATGCGCAAAGGTTCCGCCGGCCCGGCAGGAGAATCGGTTGAGCCCGGCTCTCCCGGTGATGCCCGCGGTTCGTCTGCGGCTTCCCATGATGGCTCCCCTGCAAGCGGCGGGCAGATCCGCCGGGTTCGCCAGTCGTCCGATCTCAAGGACAGCGCTCTCGCGCGACTTTTCGGTGGCAAATCGGCCGCCGCCGGCCTCGATGCCCTCGCCATCCAAGCCTTCCGCGACCCGAACCAGATCACGCGCCGCCTCGCTTTCTCCAAGCTTCTCGAAGCCATGACTGCGGAAAACGCCGCCCAGATCCGTGCCCAGCTAGTCGAGCTGGGTGCCGAACCCGACCAATGGCGCGATTTCAACTACAGCTGGGGTGCGCTGGCGGGCAAGGATGCCTTCGACCTCGCGGCCAAATCCAAGGAAAAGGACCTGAACGACACGCTCACGGGTTGGGCCGCCGCGAATCCCAGCGCCGCCATGGCTGCTCTCGACAATCTTCCGCCAGAGCTGGAAAACCAGCGTCGAGAACTCACCCGCAGCGTCGTCGCAGGGCTTGCGGACACCAATCGCACGCTCGCCGCCGAGATGGTCCTGAATCTTGGC
>JBMTCD010000197.1:0-6571 GCA_049430545.1 Luteolibacter sp. | reverse complement strand
CCTTCACCCGGTTCAATCTGTTCCTGCGAGACCAGTTCACCTGCCAGTATTGCGAGCAGGTGTTTCCGGAAACCCAGCTCAACCTCGACCACGTCACGCCGCGCGACAAGGGCGGCTGCACGACCTGGGAAAACATCGTCACCTCCTGTTTCCGATGCAATACCCGCAAGGCGAATAAGCTGCCGCATGAGGCCGGCATGCACCCGCGCAGCCGGCCGTTCGCGCCGCGTTGGCGGCCACTCTTCGGCGTGCACGAAAACGGCCTCGCCGATGAAAGCTGGAGTCACTTCATCCAGCCGGTGCGCGACCAACCCCGGCTCAGCGCCTGATATCGGGGTTCATTTCCCCAACCAGCGCAACACCGGCGGCAACGCGGCCTCCCATGCATGGGCGATGGCGCAATCGATCACCGCCTGCTCGTCATCGCGATCAGGAAACGCCCTTTGCCCGCGGACCCGGCCGGCATGGCGCGCGATGGCCCGCAGTTCCGCCGGCAAGCCAAGCAGCGACATTGCCGCGGCCAGGCCAGTGGCGGCGAAAAGCGCGGCGAAGACCCCCAGCGCCGGCAATTTCCCGACCAGCAAGGCAAACACCGCCACCATCGTGGCAAGCGGCGGCACGGCAGCACCGAATCGGCGGGTGTTTTCGCGAGCTGCGGCGGCCTTGGGCTCCTGCTCGCGCCAATATGACAATGCCTCCTCACGCAACTCACGGCCAAACCCGGCCACCGGCCCACTCGCGCGGCGCACCTTCGGGGCACCTTCGGCGGCAGGCGTCCAACGCTCCAGGTCGCATCGGCAATCCTGGCGGCCCACCGAAGCGAGAACCCTCCGGCCACACCACCAAGCGGCGATCATCGAGGCGACGATCGGCAGCAGCGAAAGAATGATTACGATGCGATACATGCACCGCCGGGCGGCTCACCAATCGACGTTATCGCCGCGGCAATCGATGTGGGTGAAATTCCAGTAGCCGCCCACCCCGCCACGGAACAGGCCGAGGTTGCGCAGCTCGCGGGCGGTCGCGGTGACGGTGCGTGCGCCCACCGGAAACTTGACATCCACCGCAGCGTTGGCCTGGTGCCATGAGCCAGTCTTGCCCCCGCTGCGGGCATTGTAGGACGGCGAGCGGTAGGCGGAAATCACCTCCACCTGGGAAACATTCAGCTCCATCGCGATGCGCTCCAGCACCTTGAGCGTGTATCCCATGCGCCGCCACCATGTCTTGGGCGGCAGCGTGTTCCAGACGGAGCCGCACTGTTTGGCGTGCGAGGCGAGCACCTGGCTGGCATTCACCCGGCGCAGGCCGAGAGCATTGAGGTAGCGGAGATATTCGGATGCCATGCGGCCGTTGCGGGCCTCCCATTCCTCCGGCAGGTCCGGACGCACCGTGTAGGGAATGGCCCGGTTGGCATGGCCGGCCCCTTGGTTGGCAGTCGCCACGGAAACCCTGGGCATGTCCGTCTTGCGCGCCGAGGTGAACGCCGAGGCGGGAGACAAGCCGGCAACCAGGCCGAGACCGGCGAAACCCACGCCTCCCAAAATCCCACGACGGGATGTCAGTGTTGGCTGATTTTGTGGAGATGCGGCGGGTTCGTTTGGTTCGATCATGGAGTTCAAGGGATGCGCACTGGCATGCACGGCAGAATGCATGCCGATTGAGGGCTAAAAGACCAATTACGGTTCGGACCTTGGGAGAAAATCAGACGTCTCCGATGCGACAAGCAAAAAATACCCTGAAAATCAGCACGCTCAGGGTGTTGGTTTGATAGTCTGCAATCGGTGCAGGCAACCAAGGCCCCATGAACTTATGGGTCTTCCAATTCACCGCCGGCACGCGGTGAGCAGGAACGGCGAGGGTTCGCGGGTGCCGAGCATGGCGTATTTCGCGACGCGCCAGCCATCGCCGCCGCGCGCTTCCAGCCACTCTTCCACGGCGCCTGCTTCGATGGCACCTGCGGAGTGGCCGGGATAGCAGACCACGGTGAGCAGCCCGCCGGGTTTCAGGCAAACCCGCGCGGCCTCCAGAGCGCGCAGGGTTCCCGCGGCGTCGGTCGTCAACGCGTGATCGCCACCGGGCAGATAACCGAGGTTGAACATGATGACGCTGGCCGCTGCGGGTGCGGCGAGTTCCGCCATGCGGGCGTGGCTGGTCAGATGGAATTCGACGCGGTTTGTGAAACCCGCGCCTTCGATTCGCAAACGGGCGGACTCGATGGCGCCGGGCTGGACGTCAATGGCCAGCACGCGCCCCGACTCCCCCACCCTTGCGGCGAGCATCAGCGTGTCGTGCCCGTTGCCGGCGGTGGCGTCGATGGCGAGGTCGCCTTCGCGCAGGGCATCGCGGACCAATCGATGCGCCAGTTCGGTGGGGCGCGGCGGTATCATGCGCGTTCGGTTAGAGAATCGTTCCCGGCGCGTAGGCTGCGGCATGGGGATGCACGGCGGCGAGTTTCGCGACCTCGGCGTTGAACGCCGCCACCTGCGCGCGGGCCGCACCTGCTTCGTGGTCGCCACGGGCGAGGATCGCGGCAAGCGTTTCGCGCGGCAGGCCGAGACGCGCATCACCGGCGAGGCGCTCGGTGAGGTTGTTGCGGTCGATTTTTCCGCTGCGCAGATCGTTCACGGTGGCGACGGCGTGTTCCTTGATCGCCTTGTGCGCGGTCTCGCGGCCGACGCCGGATTTCACGGCTTCCATCATGATGGTGGTGGTCATCAGGAATGGCAGGTAATGGGCGGTCTCGGCGGCGATCACCGCGGGATAGGCGTCCATCTGGTCGAGGATCGTGAGGAACGTTTCGAACAGGCCATCGACGGCGAAAAACGCGTCGGGCAGCATCACGCGGCGGACCACCGAGCAGGAAACATCGCCCTCGTTCCACTGGTCGCCGGCAAGGCCTGCGGCCATTGCGAGGTGGCCCTTGAGGATCACGTGGAAACCGTTCACCCGCTCGCAGGAACGGGAGTTCATCTTGTGCGGCATCGCGCTCGAGCCGGTCTGGCCCGGTGCGAATCCCTCGCTGGCCGTTTCGTGGCCGGCCATCAGGCGCAGCGTCTTGCAGAACGAGGACGGGCCGGAGCACAGGTCCGTCAGGGCCGCGACCACCCGCAGGTCGAGCGAGCGGGGGTAAACCTGGCCGACGTTGCTCCACACGGCGGAGATGCCGAGGTGGGAGACGACGCGTTGTTCCAGCTCCGCGACCTTGGCGGCATCCCCTTCGAAAAGCGAAAGCTGGTCCATCTGTGTGCCGACCGCGCCCTTGAGCCCGCGCACCGGGTATGCGGCGATGAGCTGCTCCAAGGCAGCGAGCGAAACGAGCAACTCCTCGCCGAACATCGCCACGCGCTTGCCGAGCGTGGTCGGCTGGGCGGCGACGTTGTGGGTGCGCGCGGTGAGCACCAGATCCTGCCACGCTTCGGAGCGGCGTGACATGCGGGCGAGTGCGGCAACCGACTTGTCGCGCACCAACTGCAAGCCGCGGAACACCTGGAGCTGCTCGACGTTTTCCGTGAGGTCGCGCGAAGTCATGCCCTTGTGGACGTGTTCGTGGCCGGCAAGCTCGTTGAACTCCTCGATGCGCGCCTTCACATCGTGGCGGGTGATTTTTTCCCGGGCCATGATCGAGGCCGTGTCCACCCGGTCCTTCACCGCCTGGTAGGCGGCGATCGCCTCGGCCGGAATATCGTGCCCGAGGTCGCGCTGGGCCTTCATCACGGCAATCCAGAATTCGCGTTCCAGGACGATCCGCCCTTCGGCGGACCAGATGGCTTGCATGGCGGGCGAGGCGTAGCGCTCGGCGAGGACGTTGGGAATCACCTGCGGAGCTTGGTGGGCGAGCATGCGCATTTCAAGCGGAGCTTGGCGGAAATTCCGCCGGTTCCGTGACGGGTGCCACACCCACTGTCATGCGCTGTTGAACCTGCCATCGAGGATATCACGCAGGTAGCACCGTGCCTTGCGAGCCCGGGCCATGATTTGCTCCGGGGATTCGCCGCTGTCGGCTAGTTCGAGAATGAACGGTCCGTGGAAGTTCCACTCGCGGAGCTGGCGGATCAGCGAGATCCAGTCGATCGCCCCGTCGCCGGGCGAAAGGTGCGAATCCTTGTCGCCGAGGTTGTCGTTGACGTGGATCATGCGCAGGTGTCCTGAGAGCTTGTGTACCACGGTGCGGAGGTCTTTCGAGAGAAACGCGTGCCCGGTGTCGAGGCAGGTGCCGACGTTCGTCTCGCGGATGGCGCCGAGCAGGAACATCACGTCGCTCACATGGCCGAACATCAGGTGCGGCAGCATGTTTTCCAGCAACAGCACCAACCCGAGATGCCGGCAGTGCAGCGCCACCTCGTTGAGCGAATCCGCCGCGTGGCGCATCCGCTCATACCACTCGTGCGGCGGAGGCTTGCCCGCCCGCTCGGGGCCGGGATGCAGCACGACAAATCCCGCGTGCAGGATGGCGGCCGCATCGCAGGCGGCCATCAACTCGCGCACCGATGTGCTGCGCTGCGCGGCATCCGGAGATGAGATGTCGATCCGGTCGGCGAATGGCGCGTGGAACGAATTCGCCTCGATGCCGAGCCGCTCCATCAGCTCCGCCGCTTTCTTGACCTGTTCGGGATTGTGATAATCAAGGTGCGCGGGAAACGAGCAGACCTCGATGAAATTGAAGCCGCCGTCGCGCACCATGTGCAGGGCGCTGAGGATGTCGGTCTTGTAAAAACAACCGGTGGAAATGCCGCAGTGCCAATCGCTCATGACAGGTCGGGATTCGGGTGGAAACGTTCGCGCAGCGCGCGGCGCAGAGGGTCCAGCGAGCATCCGCAGGGATTCCAGCAGAATTGTTTTTCCTGCTGGGACACGCAGTTGAAGTCCACGCAGGTATCGAGGCCCGTGGCGAGCAGCCCGGCGAAGAGCCGCACGTAGAACTCGGCGCGCGACGCCGGGTTGTAATGGCGCCAGCAGCCGTCCCACCCGAACGCCGGGTTGCAGAACCGCGCGCGGATCAACCCTGCGATATGGCGCGGATGCCAGCCATCCGCGAGCAGGCAGCGCGTCACCAACTGCATCCCCGATGGCTTGAGCAGCCAATCGTTCGGTTCCGCCAGCACATGCGCCGCGCATGGCGGCAGCATGTCGAGCGGGGTATTGTGATATCCCGCGCTCCACGACGACGGGTGATCCTGCGGGATCGAGTAAAACTCCCGGTGGAACGCACACAGCGGCGAGTGCAGGTAATCCTCGAGAAGCCGCTGCGTGCCGCGTTCCTGCACCGGGATGTTGACACCCGCGCGTTTCGCCAGCGCCACAACTTTCTGCGGCCGGTGCCGCTCGCGCAACAGGCGCGTCACGTCCATTTCATGCAGCGGCAGGGTGAAGAACTCGCGCACCTGCCGCTCGATCCCGCGGCCATGGATCAAACCCGAAAGCCACGGCTTGCGATACACCGTGTAGGGAATCCGGATCATACGGCTGTGCAGCGGATCGCCATACTCCGAGAGATCGAGCGACAACATCTCGCGCATTCCCGATGCACCCGGTCCCACGTGCAGGGCGGTGATCTCCAACGGCACCTCGCAGCGCGGCGCGGCGTCCCGCTTCACCAGGTGCGCGAAATGCTCCATTATCAGCCCGAGGTGCGGGAACACCGGCTGACCCGCTGCCGCCGAGACGTCCGGCGGCGTGCAAATACCCAGTCCCGCGATCGACCGCGCCACCGGCGAATCGCGCGGCACGCGCCATACGAAGTGATGGCCCTGCCCGGTCACCAGATGCAGGTAGCGGATGCCAAAACTCAGCAAGCGCGCCTCGATTGCCTCCACCAGGGGCTCCTGCAGCCGGAATATCCGCGGCGCCTGCAAATAGGCCTCCGCAGGGTCGTCGAAATTCACATATTCGATATCGAGATGGATCAATAGCGATTCACGATCCTCCAGCGACCGCGCCAGCTCGCAGCCTTCGTCAAGCATGCGGTCGAGAGCCTCCGGCGGCTGGCGCTCGAAGACCGAAGGATTGTCCGGACCGAGCCGGCCGAGAAACACGCAGGTCGCATCGCGCAGCCGGTGCCCGCCGAGGTATTCGACGATCCGCTGGCGCACCGCGGGATCGCGCCACACCTGCGGACTGGCGGACCGGGGGGACCCCGCCAGCATTCGGAATGCACTTTTCATAGCACTGCGAAACTAAGGGCGCCCCGGCGAATTGTCGATGGAGAATCCACCAACAAGCGGCTTGCCAGTCCATGCTCGCGGAGTTTACCTCGCGCCACGCCCCGGTAGTTCAATGGATAGAACGAGGGTTTCCTAAACCTTAAATACAGGTTCGATTCCTGTCCGGGGCAATTGCCATAAACTGCTTCAAATAAGCAATTTAGGAATGAATTCCGGCTCCAAATTCCGGCTCCAGGGTTGCGCCACGGAGCGCAAAAAAACCCGACCCCTGCGCCAACCTGCCGTTTGCTGCACCGCCGCCGGTTGCGTGATTTCTAGCCCAACCTGATCAGTGTCGCAATGCGCTTGGCGCGGGTCAG
This sequence comes from Luteolibacter sp., assembly GCA_049430545.1. GTDB lineage: Bacteria > Verrucomicrobiota > Verrucomicrobiia > Verrucomicrobiales > Akkermansiaceae > Luteolibacter. Next base: position 51 of record JBMTCD010000197.1, on the reverse strand, counting down.
GGCGACGTATTCGAGTCGTTGCTGGTCGAACTGCCCGGGGCAGCCGGATGC
>JBMTCD010000196.1:0-6605 GCA_049430545.1 Luteolibacter sp. | reverse complement strand
GGGCAGTTGCCGGCTCGCGAACTTGCCGCGGAAATGATGGCAGCCTTAAATGGCGGAAGCAGATTTCCCCCCACCCGATCTACGCCGACCTCGTGGTGGCGGGCGACTCGGTCTTGGTGAATGATAGCGACCTCTGGCTGCGGCGGATTGGCACAGGCGGTGAGGTGCTGTGGAAGCGGAGCCTCTTGCAATCCTACGAAGACAAGGAAGGCCGGCGCATCTTCACCGATGTTCTCTCCGGCGGCACCTACTACCAATCGAAGCCGACCGCAGTGAAGGGCAAGGTTTTCTTCGGCATGCCCTCCGGATTTCTCGTCGCGGCGGATGCCGACACCGGGAAAGAGTTATGGAAATTCGAAATGGGCGGCGCGATCTCGGTCGCCCCGGCTGTCGCCGACGGTCGCGTGTTCGTCGGCCAGCAAGGCGGCGAGCGGTTCTTTTATTGCGTCGATGCGGAAACCGGCGCGCCGATCTGGAAACAAACCATCCCCGGCGGCTGGGTCTGGGGCTCGGCGGCCGTCGATGAAGGGCGCGTTTACATTCCAACCGTCGATGGCCACGCGGTCTGTCTCGACGCTGCCACCGGCCACATCATCTGGATGTATCCCACCGCCATGTCGGTACCTGCCGAACCTGCCATCGATGGCGACCTGGTGTATTTCGGCTCGTGGAGTCGTTCTATCTATGGGTTCGATAAAAAGACCGGCAACGTCGTCTGGAAGGAAAACGGCGTCGGTCTCGACTCTGGAACCCTGATAGCCACCGGCGGAAAAGTCTATCTGCCGCACCACGACACGGTCTTCGCCACGCTCGATGGGAAGACCGGAGCGCTCGTCAGTCCCGGCATCCTTGATCCCAAGGAGAAAGGAACTTTTAGCGACTTCAACGCGACCCCGGCGCTCCACGATGGTCGCGCTTACTACACAGCCCGCGTCGGCAACGGCCTGCGCGGCGTGCCGGCTGCCTCCCGCGTCTATTGCGTGGATCCCGCCGCCTCCAAGGTGCTTTGGACCTTCCCCGACGGCGGCGGGCTCTCGGCCCCTGCCATTGCCAACGGGCGGGTTTACATCGGCTCGGGTAACACACCGCTGTTTTACTGCCTCGATGCCATCACCGGCAAGCCGCTCTGGATCCACCGCCTCGGCCAGCGTGTCGAGGAAGCCACCCTCTGCATCTATCGGAACAAGGTTATCGTCCTCGCCGGCGATGGCTATATCCACGCGCTCGAGTGAAACGTTTGCCCTTCACCCCGCTCAGCGGACTCGTGGCGCTGTTGTCCCTAACAGCACTGCGCGCCGGGGATACCTTCGCGCCCACAGGCTTGCCTGAGATCGACACCATGCGTCGCGATTTCGCTGCCAATCCCACCACCCCGGAAAATGCCGCGCGCCGCCACTCGCTGATTTTTTCCTGGGTGCGGCATCTCGTGCATCGCGGGGTGGACATGACAGATTTCCATGAGGCCTGCGCTGCTTTTTCGGCCTGGGGGCCGATTGATCCCTCGCGCTACCCGGCGATGGAAGGAGCGTTCCAAGCGCTGGAGAAAATCCAGTCCAACCCGGTCATCATCCAAGAGGTAAGGGGAACCCGCCACAAGCCATCGTCCAGCAAAACGGACTGGCCGGTGTTCGGAGGCAATCTTGAGCAATCCGGCCTGTCACCGGATGCCGGGCCGCGCACCGGCGAGACAGCGTGGAAGTTTCCCATCGGCATGTCCTGGTATGCGTCGGCGGCAGTCGAGGACGGGCGGGTTTACATCGCCTCGCCCGGCGTGACCACGCTGGCCTATTGCCTCGACGAGAAAACCGGCGAGGTGCTCTGGATGACGCCGCAAAACGGCTTGCAGATATACTCCACACCGCGCGCCAGTTCCACGCCGGTGATTCAGAAGGACCACATCGTCATCCGCGCCACCAGCGGCAGCTGGGAGTTCGAGGAAAAGGACAAGCACATCTTTCAACTCGACAAGCGCACGGGCAAGGTGCAGCGCCAGATGGATGCCGACCGCGTCGATTACCGACGCGGCAATGCGCCAATCTCAGGAAACGACGACTACCTCGTCTATCCCTTCGGCCGTCTCAACCTGCGCGGCGCGCCCGCCTTCTATCAGATGCAGGACACCGTGGTCGTCCGCAAGGCAGGCGGCGAGCCGTGGTGGACGATGCGTGTCGGCGACCTGTTCGGCGAACCGGTATTGTTAGGAAACCATGTCCTTGCCGCCACCGAAGACGGCATACTCCACGCCCTTCACCTGACTGGCCCGCAACGCGTCGCATGGAGCTACGACGCCGGCTCGCCATTGCGCGTAACTCCGCTCGCCGCTGACGGCATGATCTTTGTCGCCGCGCAGGATGGGACATTGCACGCAGTCCGCATCGCCGATGGCACGCTGGTATGTAAAACCCGCCTCAACGACGGCCAGCCGCGTGCATGGCAGTTGTTCTCCCCGTCCGCATTGCATGATGGAAAACTCTATCTCGGCTCCGCCACCCGCGAACTCTACTGCGTGGACACCCGCAGCGGAAAACTCGACTGGAAGGCCGCCACCAGCGACTGGATCCGCTCGCGCCCCCTCGTCGTCGGCGAGGCGGTTTTCGCAGCCGGCCTGGACGGTAAAGTCACGGCCTTCGACCTGAATGGGAAGAAACTCTGGTCGGCACAGGCCACCGCGCATCCCATCCTCGCCGATCTCGCGGGCACACCGAACGGCATTCTCGTCAGCGGATCGGACCTGTTTCTCCGCTCGCTCGCTTGCGCCGACGGCAAGGAGCAATGGAAGCACAGTCTGCTGCAATGCACCTACGAAAATGGCCGCCGCATCCTCGCGGATGTTGTCGCGGCGGGTGGGGATTACCAATCGCCGCCGACGGTCAGCCAGGGCAAGGTGTTGGTCGGTGGCCCGGATCGTTTTGTGCGGGCGATCGACGCCGCATCCGGCAAAGAACTCTGGCGTTTCGAAACCTCCGGCCAGGTTTCAGGTGCGCCGACGGTCGAGAATGGCCGCGTGTTCTTCGGCCAACAGGGTGGCAACGATGACCTCTTCTGCGTGAGCGCAGCCGATGGCTCACCGCTCTGGTCTGCGCAACCCGGCTGGGTCTGGACAACATCCACCCCGCATGACGGACGACTCATCACCGGCACCGTGGATGGCAACATCGTCGCTCTCTCCGCCAAGGATGGTCGCGAGCTTTGGAAACACCCTACCAACGGCGGCGTGTATCCTTCCCCCGCGATAAGCGATGGCCGCGTTTACACCGGGTCGTGGGATGGGCACTATTTCGCGCTCAATGAAAAGACCGGACGATTCTGCTGGACCTATGCCAAGGAAGGAGTCGATTACAGCCGCGGCGGCGGGCCTGACTCCGCAGCCGCGATCCTGTGGAAAGGCAAGCTACTGTGTCGCATCGTTCCCAATACCTTGGCGGCGCTGGATCAGCAAAGCGGCGTGGAAAAATGGCGCTTCACCGATCCTACACGGCCGAAGATGGGCATGAACGCCACGGCCTCGGCGTCCGGCAACAAGGTCTTCATCTCGACCACCATCGATCACGACGGCATGCCCTGCGGCGGACGACTGTTCTGCCTCGACGACGCCACCGGCAAGCTGCTCTGGCACTACACCGGCGCGGGCGGTTGGACTGGCTCGTCATGCACGCCCGACACCGTGATCTGCGGCTCCTCCACCGATGTCTTCATCAGCGGCCTGGCTACCGAGCCCGATTCGGATGGTTCGCCGAAGCTGCTCTGGCGCACGCGCGTGGACGGCATCTTCCAGGAATCCATCCCCGCCATCCACGACGACCGCGCATTTATCCTATGCTCCGATGGCTACCTCTATGGAATCCAGTGATGGTCAGTCACCACCCCTTCTTCTCGCTGTGGGACACCTTCTGCGCCCAGCACCCGCTCTACACCATCATCGATCCGGAGCGCGACCAGTATTAGATCCGCACGTTGTTCCGCAAGTATGACGAGGGAGGCATCCTGCCGATGTGGGACCTGGCATCCACCATGCAGAAATTGACCTTTCCTCCGTGGCGCCGCCCCGCGATGTGGGATTGGCCCAAATGGCATACCAGCCCGATTTGAGGTCTGAAGAAGTGTTCAAGGCATCACCGACCAGCCATGTGCGTTCGGGTCTGGGGATCTCAGAATGGCGGAGTGAGTCCTTTGCATCAGGCCTAGAGTCTCTCTTCACTTTTACACCACCACATTTCATGCGTGCTACGTCGGCAACCGCTTCACGATCCGCGTGCCGTTGGTCAGAGAATGACCCTCTGCTGTCACCCATAGGCACAGTATCTTGTGGCGGGCATACATTTCCCGCGACCTCGGATTGCTCTCGATGGCGATGTAGCGGGCGCTCTCGCCGTGCAATGGGAATACTCTCTTGTGGAGGAAGTGTTGTTTGATCGCCGGTGGATTCCACCAGCCTATGAGCGCGAAGCATGCGTCCTGCGGTCGCCAGCTGGTTTGCTCCTGGATGCGGTCGAGGGTTTTGATCATCCATGGTTCGGGGCGGGCGGTCATCAAAATGACCGTGCAGGGTCGCATAAGATCAACGAGCCACTGGCGGTATTGCTCACCCGCGAGGCGTTTTTCCATGCGCTCGGGCATACTACCGTGAGCTGGGCTATTGGCCACCAGCGTGTAGTTGAGATCTAGCAGGATGATCGGACGTCGCGATGAATCGGTTTCTTGTTGATTCATGACAGTACCTCCACGTCCAGCCAGGATTCCAGATCGGCGAGTGCGGCCCGGACGCATCCGCCGCTGCCCACCGCGATTCGCAATGAAGTTTGTTTATCGACCGGCCAGTGGCGGCGGAGCATCGCAGCGATTTCCTCGGTGGACGGTGCCGCGAGCTTGATCGACTGGAACCGCGTCTGGAACCGCTCGGTGAGCAGGTCGAGTTGCAGGTTGCTGGTGCCGATCACGGCGCGGCCTCGTGGCAGGCGGTCGAGATAGCTCAGGAGCAGGTCCTGTGCATCCCGCGTGCAGCGGTCCATTTCGTTGATGATCTTCACCGAATAGACGCCGAACAGCGAACAGACACCGAGCGTGGCCATCCACTGCTTCACGGTTTCGACGGTGACGAGCTTGCCGTTGGACTCCTCGATGGCGAAGCGGGTGCCAGCCAATTCATCGGCCACCATGTCGGCAATGCTGGTCTTGCCGACACCGGGCGGGCCGTAGAGCAGGATCTTCACCGGAACCGCGGGGTCGTCGTGGAGCTTGCGGGCCTTGGCGACGAGTCGGCGTGCAACGGTGACGGCGGGGCCGCATAGATCATCGGGTCCGGTAGGACGCCACGCCAGCGGAGAGCTTGCAAGGCGCGGTGTAGGGCTTGGCAGAATCTTGAAGAGTTGAGACATGGGGATCTGTGTTGGAGTTGGTGATGGCCCTGGCAACGGCCACCGCGCCCTTGCGGTAGAGGGTGACGGCGAGCAGTTCGCCATCCACCAGCACCGACCAGTAGCGCGTGAGGTAGCCGTAGGGCTTTCGGTATTTGGTGACTTCGACCTTCATCAAAAGTTGTAGTCGTGGAAGTGGTGGCGGCCCGGAATGACCCGCTCATTGTTCGTGGTGATGTAGCGGCCATCCTTGCGGAGGGACGCTCGGTGGATGCGCCCGTTCGGTTTCGACTTGTAGGCGTAGCACTGGCTGGCGTTGTTCACGCAGTGGCCGGCGAAGCCGCCCGGGAGGATCTCGGGCTTCCAGTCGTCGAGGACGGCGGTGTCCTCCCGCATCCAGATCGTTTTGCCGCTGGGGCTGATCTTGATTACCGTGCAGGCGGTCCGGTCGGAGTAGTGGCATACGGTGGCGCCGTCGCCGACCTTGGGCGTCCAGTCGCTCATGCCTCCTCCTTCCAGTTCTCGCGGCGGGCGCGGGTCTTGATGCTGTTGGGCGACAATCCGAAGTGCTCGGCCGTCTGCTTCACGCTGCGGCATTCGAGCCAGTAGGCTTTCACCTTGCTCCATTGGTCATCGCCGTGTCCGGGATTGCCGACCTTCTTCGCGGGCTTGGTTGCCTTGGCCTTGGGTGGCGTGGTGTCAGCTGGCGTTGGTTCTGCCTGTGCCGCGTCGGCGAAGGCATCGTAGCGTCCCGGGCTGGCCTCGGGTTCGGGCCGGGTGAGTGGCACGACGTTCGCGGCCTGGGCGATGTTGCCACCGGCGAGGATTTCCGCGACGATCTCGCGGATCAGCGGCACCGGGATTTCGGTGATGGTGAAGACCAGTCCGTTGAGGGTCTTGCGACCGATGGTTTGCTTGAGGAACTTCAATGCCTCGCCTCGGGTGCGGCCCTGGTAGCGGCCTTCGAATACGTTGTGGTCCTTGTCGTCGCAGACGATCCAATACAGTTTGTTCATGGTTTCAGTTGTTTGGGGTTGCTGACGTTGCCGTCGGTGTCGATGTGGACGCTGAACGTCAGCAGTCCGGTTTGGGTTTGCTTGGCGAAGTCAGCTCGGAACTCGCGGGCGTGGATGCCGGTCTTGAGTTCGACCGGCAGGATGCGCCGGGCGGTGAAACCGTTTTTCTCAAGTCCGCGAATGCTTCGCTGCATCGCCTGGGTCAGGTAGTTGTTAGTAATGGATGCTGTTGTCA
>JBMTCD010000195.1:0-6732 GCA_049430545.1 Luteolibacter sp. | reverse complement strand
AGCTTCTTGGCAACATCAGGGGAAACGGCATCCATCCGCAGAATGCGGACGCGTCAACCGGGTGTCATTTCCTGCCGCGCTTGGGCCGGATGATTTCCAGCATCGCCTGAAGCCCGAATCCCTGCGGCATGGCCCGCTGCTGTTCCCAGTTCTGGAGGCTCGCCTTGGGCACCTTGAGCACTTCGGCGGCGTCACGCTGGCTGTATCCATTGCGTGCCCTCCAATTCTGGAGCAGATGGGCGAAGGTGGCGTGGTCCATGATGCTGTGCGCAGAATACGGATGCCGCATGGCATGGTGTCAAGGTTGACGACGGTGGCGAGAGCATGAGCATCCCCGTGCATTGCGCCCACACCCGCCTCGCTGACCCGAACAGCCTCAAGCCGAACCCGGTCAACCCGAACCGCCACAGCGCCCACCAGATCCAGCTACTTGCCTCGATCATCCAGGAGCAGGGCTGGCGCAACCCGGTCACCGTGTCGAAGCGCTCGGGGCTGATCGTCCGCGGTCATGGTCGTCTTGAGGCGGCGTTGCTCATCGGCTGCGAAACGATCCCGGTGGACGAGCAGGATTATGCGGGCGAAGCCGAGGAACTGGCCGACCTGCTGGCCGACAACCGCCTGTCGGAACTCGCCGAACTCGACGAGGACGACCTGCGCCGCGTGCTCAAATCCATCGGTGACTCGGACCCGAGCTTCGACATCGAGTTGACCGGCTTCATGGAGGACGAGATCCGCAAGCTGATGGAGGACGACGCCACGCCCGAGGACGAACTCGAAACGATCCCGCGCATGGAGTGCCAGGCGTTCGAGCACCACGACTACCTCGTGTTCATGTTCCACGACCTGCGCGACTGGATGCAGGCGCTCCAGCTCATCGGGGTGCGCGAGGTTGACTACTCGATCACCCGCAGAACCAAGAAAATCGGCCTCGGCCGTGTGCTCCATGGAAAACGACTCCTCGATCTCTGCCGCCGCGCCAGCATGGCCGGAATTCCGCCCGTTGAAACTCCGTCTGGTGATCCTGTCGCGGAGCCGCAGCCGCTCGATCACCAGCCACAAGCTGTTCCCGACGGCGACGTTGCTCGTTCCCGCAAGCGAGGCTGAGCATTACCGGTACACTGGCCTCACCATCGAAACCATCCCCGACGAGGTGGCCGGCATCAGCGCCGTGCGGAACTGGGTGCTGCGGCATTTCAAGGACGACGCCATCGTCATGCTCGATGATGATATTTCCGCGTGCGTCTGCATGGTGTCACTTCGGTGCCGGAAACTGTCCATCGCCGAAACTCTGGCCATGCTGGAAAACTCGGCGTGGTGCGCGCGCGGTGCCGGGGCGCGGTTGTTCGGCTGGCACCAGCGCAGCGATCCGCGGCTTCTGCAACGCAACGATCCGTTCGGCGTGAATCACTGGGTCGGCGGGGCGGTCGGCGTGGTGCGGGATGAGAATGGCGGCGTGCCGAAGTGGGACGAGCTGCTCAAGTGCAAGTGCGACATCGACGCCACGCTCCAGGAACTCATGGACAACCGCCTTGTCTGGAACGAGGCGCGGTTCTGCTTTGTCCAGGAGCGCGACAAGAACCTCGGCGGCAACAGCCTGTTCCGCAGCGAGGAACGCATAGCCACCGAGAAGCGCCACCTCAAGCGCAAGTGGAAGGCCCACATCCGGCTCGAAACCTACAAGAGCCAGGACCGCGTGGCGATGGACGCCCCACGCCGCCAGTCGGTGAAGTTATGACAAATGGCGTCCAATACTGCTTCCCGTTGTGTGCAATCTGCGGATACTAGGAAATGATGATACATCGCATACCAACCAAGCGCGGATACAGCTTCCCGGCGGTGTCCAGCGCGATGCAGAAGGCGATCCGGCGCGGTGACGCGAAGCTCGCGGGATATTGGGCGCTCGAACTGTGGGCCAGCGGCTACGGACAATATGTCTGGCGGCGCTTGCTCACCGTGAGCGCGGAGGACTGCTGGGGCATCCTCACCCAGGAGGTGAAGGCGCTGCACGACAGCTACACCGAGATCAACCGCAACACGGCGGCGAAGGCACCGAAGGGCCGCATCTTCATATCCAAGGCGGTGATCCTGCTGTGCCTCGCCAAGAAGAGCCGCGACGCCGACCACCTCCAGAACTTCGTCTATGACCAGCAGGCCGGACTCGATCCGGAGACGCTCACCGACGAGCTGGACCAGGCGGGCGAATACGTGCCCATCCCCGACTACGCCTACGACTGCCACACGCCGCAGGGCCGCGCGATGGGCAGGACGAAAGCCGAGTTCTTCAAGGCCGAGCAGGAAGCGCTGAATCCTTTCATCCCCGGACTGTTCGACAATCTGATCGATTCCTGATAAACCACCAACCCCGAGATCCCATGTCATACCAACTGATGCAACCGCGCTTCCCGCTTGGGAAGATTTACGCCACGCCCGGAGCCATCGCCCTTAACGTGGACCTTGCCCGATACCTGCGCCGGCACCACTGCGGCGATTGGGGCGAGGAACTGTGCGCCGAGGACCAGCAGGCCAATGAGGACGCGCTCCACCACGGCACCCGCCTGTTGAGCTGTTATCGCACCCCCGCTGGCGACCGGCTCTACATCATCACCGAGTGGGACCGGAGCATGACGACGATCCTGCTGCCCGGGGAATACTGACGCGGCCCTGTTCAATCCGCATGCCAACGGTCGGGAAAACCGTCTAACGGCAGTCTAACACATGCGGATGGTGCATGTGGGGGCCGGTCATATTGCCATCCCTTGTGCGGGGGTCGTGTGCTCCTACGCCTGATTACGCGGCGTCATGGCGGCTGCGGGAATCCAGGCCCCTGTTGGCGCCTGTTCAAACCGTATGCCAACGGTTGATGGTCGCGCAAAATGGAGCACGAAAAATGGTGCGCAAAATGGTGCGGATGGTGCGCGACAAACGACGCGGGTGGCTGGCAGGAGGAAGGATGTCGGAACGCACAACCCTCCGGCGATCATAACCATGAACACGATCACCAAGCCAATGCTCGCTTCCAAGTGCGAGCGCCCCGACCTGCTGCCATTCCCCGTGCTCGCCACGCCGAAACTTGACGGCATCCGCTGTTTGAAAGTCGGCGGCCGGGCGCTCACCCGCTCGTTCAAGCCGATTTCCAACCGCTTCGCCCGCGAGTGGATCGAGGCCAACCTGCCCGACGGCGTGGACGGCGAACTCATGCTGCGCGGCGGCACGTTTTCGGAAACCACCAGCGCGATCGGTCGGCGTGACGGCCAGCCGGACTTCGTTTTCCATATCTTCGACTTCGTGGATGAATCCACCGCCGCGCCATATGTGCAACGCATGGAGCGCCTCACCACGCTGCCGGAATCCAGCCGCATCGTCAAAGTGCTGCCGCAGATGATCTGCAATCTCGGTGAACTGATTCTCTTCGAGGAGGAATGCCTTGCCGCCGGATACGAGGGCGTGATGGTTCGCACGCCGCATTCCCCTTACAAGTGCGGCCGGTCCACCGAACGGGAGGCGTGGTTGCTCAAGATCAAGCGCTTCGAGGATGCGGAGGCGGTGGTGCTCGAACCCTACGAGGGCATGACCAACCAGAACGCCGCCGAACTGGATGCCTTCGGCCGCACGAAACGCAGCATGAGCCAGACGGGCATGGTCGGACGCGGCGAACTCGGCGGCTTCATCGTCCGGCACCTTTCCACCGGCGTCGAGTTCCGCTTGGGATACAACCATGTGGTCGGCGGCATCGACCGGGTGACGCTCTGGATGAAACGCGATTCCCTGATCGGCCGCGTGGTGAAGTTCAGCCACCAGCCGAGCGGTGCGAAAGAGGCACCCCGGTTCCCGAAGTTCATCGGGTTCCGCGAGGCATGGGATATGTGATTTGCGGGTCTGTTCAATCCGCATGCCAACGGCGTCCAACGGCCACAAATGGCCGATAAAAATGGTGCGCATTGGCGTGCGGATGGTGCGCGACAAACGACGCGGATGGCTGGCAAGGAGGAGGATGTCGGAACGCGGGCACTCCTGCCCTCACCGGCCTCAGATCCCATCCAGATCCCCATATGAAACCGCAAGATATGAAAGCCGAAGCCATCACCTTCGGAGTTGAACTCGAAACCACCATCCCCGCCACCAGCGGCATCGTTGTCGGCGGCTACCATAATGGCAGCACGGTGACCGTGGGTGCCGACACCGCGACCAACCAGCATCGCATCGCGCCCACCTTCAACGGCAAGCACTGGAAAGCCGAGCGCGATACATCCATCACCATCGCCCCGGGCCGCATGGCCTGCGAGTTCGTGTCGCCCATCCTCCATGGAAGCGGCGGGGTCGAGCACCTGCTGCAATTCGTCGAGTGGGCCAACGCCGTCGGGGCGGGTGTGAATCCCTCGTGCGGCTGCCACATCACCGTGGGCGTGGAATCCATCATCGGCACCCGCGATCCTCAAGCGGTCAGCGAATACGCGCGCAAGCTCGCCCACATCGCACGCTGGCACGCCATGAGCCTCTACGGCCAGACGGGCACCGGACGCCACCTGAACCGCTTCAGCCACACGCTCGGCGAGGACGTTGGATCCTTGGTGCGGCGGATGGAGCGGGTGAGCAACCCTGCCCGGAAAGCCGAAGCCGCCAGCCGCTGCGGACGCGGGATGGTCAACTTCAAGAAGCTCTTCTCCCACGGGGTGATCGAATTCCGGGTCTTCGCCGGCACGCTCAATCGCCACAAGCTCATGCACCACCTTGCCACCGTGCTGGGTCTGTGCCGCCGCGCCGCCGAAGTGGAATGCCTGGGTGCCTTCTCGAAAAACAAGGCACAGGCAAAACGCACGGCCACCGCCGCCAACGCGCTGAAATTCCAGTGGGATTACCTCGGATGGACCGGCGGCAAGCGCCCCGTTGCCCTCGGGTTGATCGGTCCACTTCACAGCGAGTTCAAAACATACCGCCAGACGGCCGAACGGATGTGCCACCGCTTCGATGCCCGCTTCCCCTTCGCCAACCTCTAACTTCCCGACGACCATGTGTGTGATCCTTGTTTGCCCTGCCCACGTGCGCCCCGACCGCGCCACCCTCGATGCCTGCCACCAAGCCAACCCCCACGGTGCCGGTGTGGCGTGGCGGGAGGATGGAGTGGTGCGCTGGTTCAAGGGACTCGAACCCGATGAGCTTGAACCGCTGATCGCCAAGCTCCCCGGCGAGATCGTGATCCACTTCCGGTGGGCGAGCGTCGGGGAAGTGACACCGAAGCTCTGCCATCCGTTTCCCGTCACCCGTGCGGCCACCACCCGCCTGTCCGGCCATGCCCGCGCCGTGTTGTTCCACAATGGCACGTGGAGCCAGTGGCGCGAGACCCTGCGACGCATGCCCCGTCACCGCCTTCCCGACGCACTGTTGTCGGATTCCCGCGTCGCCGCGTCCTTGGTCGACCTGTGTGGGATTGAGGCGCTTGAACGTCTGCCCGGCCGCTATGTGTTCTTCGACCGCGACTTCACCGAGTTGTTCGGCGACTGGAAACGATTCGGCGGCATGCAAGTGAGCAATCTCGGCTTCACCCATCACCTCACCGAGCGCCCTTTTTTCGCGCCCAAGTGTGCGCAGTCTGCGGATGGCTGGCACCAGCCCTTTCTCGATCTTCCGGACACCTGCGGCAACCCGGACCTCTAGGTCACCCGCATGTGCCCTCTCCACGCAAACCACGAACCAATAAATGCATATCATGAAACGCACTTACAAACTGATTGCCAGCCGCGGCAATGAGATCGTCTTCGATGATCGTCTCCAAGCGGAAAGCCCCCGCGATGCCCGCCGGGAAATGAAGAAGCTCCTCGGCCTCGAAAGCCTGAGCGGCATCGTGTATTCCATCACCGAGATTCCGGTGGACCTGATCCGCGAGATCGTGGACGCCAGGATTGCCGAACTCGCCGGTGGAGCGCCGATTCAAACGCCGGTGCCTGCTGATGTGGAGGCACTTGTGATGGAGCGCCTGAAGCCCATCCTGCGCCGACTGGCCGCCTTGGAGCAAACGCCCGGGCAACCGGAGCAGCCTGTCCGCTTCGACCCGCTCGCCATTCTGCCGGACACTCCACCCGAGCCGGACTGGGAATTGGTGAAACGCCACTTCCGCCGATACGGGGATCCGCGCAAGACCGCCGAGAAATACGGTCTCAAGCTCCGCGATCTGAACGCACGTGCCAGAAGGGAGGGGTGGGCGGCATGATCGAGATCAGGAAATACCGGAAGCCCGACGGCTATGCCACCCGCTACTGGGGCGTGTATGTGGACGGCAAGCTCTTGGCCGTGGTCCTCTACCGGAAGGGTGCCCAGGCCATCGCTGACATGATCCTCTCCACCCGCGCCGGAAAGGAGGCCAGCGATGCCGCGTAAGCCACCCATCGCCCCCACCTGCTTCGTCCCGTCCTGTCCTGCGGATTTCGTGGGGCAGGCGGGCAAGGTGGCGGAAATGCTGCTGCGGAAAGCCGAGCGCCTGCGGGCCAGCCCCGACCAGCCGATCAAGTTGCTGGTGTCCGGCGCTCCCGGCATCGGCAAGACGAGCCTGGTCAACCTGATCGCCCGCACGCTCGCCAGTCACCCCGCCGCCATCGAGGACGTGAACGGCAAGGAAGTGGGACTCGAACTCGCCCGCGAATGGACACGCTCGCTTGCCTACGGCTCACTGTTCGGATCGTGGTCGGTCAAAGTCGTGAATGAACTCGACCGCTGCTCGAAGGATGCGCAGGACATGCT
>JBMTCD010000194.1:0-6819 GCA_049430545.1 Luteolibacter sp. | reverse complement strand
CCGCATCGGCGAGCTCATCGGCCCCGGCGGCAAGAACATCAAGGCCATCCAGGCCGAGTCCGGAGCCGAGATCAACATCGAGGACGACGGCACCGTGCACATCTACGCCTCCAAGCAGGCCGGTCTCGACCGCGCCAAGGAGATGATCGACCGCATGTTCGCCGAGATCGAAATCGGCAAGGTCTATACCGGCAAGGTCGTCTCCATCACCGCCTTTGGCGCGTTCATGGAAGTGCTGCCCGGCAAGGACGGACTCATCCACGTCTCCGAGCTGGCCGAAGGCCGCACCGAGAAGGTGGAGGACGTCGTCAAGAAAGGCGACACCATCACCGCCAAGTGCCTCGGCGTGGACGAGCGCGGCCGCGTGAAAATGTCCCGCCGCGCCTGGCTCCGCGATCAGAAGATCGCCGAGGCGGAAGGCGAGGGCAAGGTGGAGGAAACCACCATCCCGCTCAGCGCCGAGTAAGGGGAGCGCGGACTTCAGTCCGCATCTTCAGCCAACATCACAAACCAAGCCGGCGTTCCCTCACGGGAGCGCCGGTTTTTTGCAGTCACTGCGTGGCAATCATGCCGCCGGACTGCATTTGTCATACAAGACCACACCCACCCGATCGATGTGATCGAGCAGGGGAGGGTGGGTCAGGCTGGAATGGAGCGAGAGATCGATTTGCCATGGCAGCAACAGCTCGTCCAACTCGTTGGCAATGCGCGTCAGGGAGCCATGGTTCAAGTTTTCACCCAGCAGCGTGAGATCGATGTCGGAACCCGGGTGCTGGCAGCCTTTGGCGCGGGAGCCGTACAAGATGGCTTTATCGACATCGGAATGTCCGGCCTGAGGTTGTCGGATCCTTTCGTCCGCAGTTTGCGGCAATCCGTGTTTCACGGGGCGGCCTCCTGTTCAAGGGCTTGAAAACGACGCATGAAAGCCTCGAAAGCAGGAACGTAGCAGCTACAGACGGCCTTCATGATGCGGCCGGCCACATCGTCGTTGTAGGTGTGGGAGGATTCGTTGCGGTGACCGATCATTTGCATCCATGTCTCGCCATTCTCGATGAGTTCCGCCGCGAATGCCATGCGTGTGGCGTCTTTGGAACCATAAATCTTCTCCGTCGTGCCACGGGATATGAGGAAATCCTTGAGCGTATTCCATGCGAGTTCATGGCTGAACTCGAACGCCTGGATCAATCCCTGACGTTCGAGTTCCGAAAGAGCGCGCCGATCCGCGATTTCAGCGGCCTCCTGAAGGCGGGCGAAAGCGCGCTTGAAGTTGTCAAAGCGTTGCATCCAGCGGATATCGGATTCTGCCATGGCGTGAAACTACCGCCATGACAGCGTTCAGGAAATCAGAAAAACCTTGGAGGAAGGCGAGGGCAAGGTGGAGGAAACCGGCACTCCGCTCAGGCGGTGGCGCCCACGGCACCGGGCAGCGGGCCGTCATGCTCGGCCTGGTCTTTTTCCGATGCCTTCGACGCGGCCTTTTTCTTGAACTCCTCGGGCACCGGTGGCGGTTTGGGCGCGGATGGCGGATCCTTCATTTCGCCGTGCTCGATCAGATCGTGCAGGTGGCTTGCATCGAGTGTTTCGTATTCCAGCAGGGCGTTGGCGATGAGTTCCACCTTGTGGCGGTTTTCGCTGAGGATGCGCTCGGCAGTCTGATAGGCCTCATCGATGAAGCGCTTGATCTCGGCATCGATGATACGGGCGGTTTCCTCGGAATAGTTGCGGGTTTTCGAAATGTCCCGGGCAAGGAAAACGGGGGAATCGCCCTCGCCGTATTCGACCATGCCGAGTTTTTCGCTCATGCCCCACTCGCAGACCATGTGGCGGGCAAGCGCGGTGGCCTGGCGGATGTCGCCGGACGCGCCGTTGGAGACGTCGTCGCTGTGGAACGACTCGGCGATGCGGCCGCCCATGGTGACGATCAGGTTGGCGAGCGCTTCCTTTTTCTGGGTGGAATACTTGTCGCCCTCCGGCAGATACATGGTGGCGCCGAGGTAGGGGCCGCGCGGGATGATGGTCACCTTGTGGAGTGGATTGGTGTCCGGCAGGACCATGTTGAGATAAGCGTGGCCGGCCTCGTGCCAGGCGGTGCCGATCTTTTCCTTGTCGGACATGGCGAGGCTGCGGCGTTCGCGGCCCCAGCGGACCTTGTCGCGCGCTTCCTCCATTTCGGCCAGCGTCACGGCGGAAAGCCCGCGGCGGGCGGCGAGCAGGGCGGATTCGTTGACGAGGTTGGCGAGTTCGGCACCGGAGAAGCCGGGGGTGCCCTTGGCGATGCGCGAGAGGTCCACGCCGGCGGCCAGTTTGATCTTCTTGACGTGGACGCGCAGGATTTCCTCGCGGCCGTTCACGTCCGGCAGGCTGATGGTCACCTGGCGGTCGAAGCGGCCGGGACGCAGCAGCGCGGGGTCGAGCACGTCGGGGCGGTTGGTGGCGGCGATGATGATCACGCCCTCCTGGGTGTCGAAGCCGTCCATTTCCACGAGGAGCTGGTTGAGTGTCTGCTCGCGTTCGTCGTGGCCGCCGCCCATGCCGTGGCCGCGATGGCGTCCGACGGCGTCGATCTCATCGATGAAAATGAGGCATGGCGCATGTTTCTTGCCTTGTTCAAACATGTCGCGCACGCGCGACGCGCCGACGCCGACGAACATCTCGACGAAGTCCGAGCCGGAGATCGAGAAGAACGGCACGTCCGCCTCGCCGGCGATGGCGCGGGCGAGCAGGGTCTTGCCGGTGCCCGGAGGGCCGACCATCAGCACGCCCTTGGGGATCGATCCGCCGAGTTTCTGGAACTTGCGCGGATCGCGGAGGAAATCGACGATTTCGTAGAGTTCCTCCTTTGCCTCCTGGATGCCGGCGACGTCCTTGAAGGTCACCTTGTTGCGGTCCATGGTGAGCAGGCGGGCCTTGCTTTTCCCGAACGACATCGCGCCGCGGCCGGCGGATTTCATCTGCTGCCGGAACAGGAAAAACAGGATGGCGATGATGAGCAGGAAGGGCAGGAAGGTGAAGAGCGCGTTTTTCAGATAATCCGTGCGGCGCTCGTAGATCGCCTGGTCCTTGACGAGTTCGCGCAGTTCCTCGCCCTGGATCACGGTGGAGACCTCCACGCGGAACGGCGCGGCTTGCGCCGGCTTGCCGGTCTCGTCCGTGGGGGTGACGAGATTGGTGATCACTGCGCGTGTGCCGACGACGAGCGCGTCGCGGGAGTCCGGGATCGTGAGAATGCGGAGCGGGTTGTCGGCGCTTTCCATGCTCACTTGCTTCAGCGCAAGCGCGCGCCGCAGCTCGGCCAGCGAGATCACCTCGGACGAGGCCTCGAGCCTCGTGCGGTCGGCCTCGGAAATGGGTGTCATGCGAATCTCGTCGCCGAGCAGGTCGCGGATTTGTGCCGCTTGCAGATCCAGATTGACCCGCACTTGGAAATCGCTGGTCTTGGTTTCCGGGTTTTCCGGTTTGGCGAGCGGAGCATTGACCCAGCCGGAAATGACGGCGTCGTAGGCGGTGTCGCTGGTGACGACCTTGAGCGGGCGCTTGGGGTCATCGGTGACGACGCGGTCCTGGTCCCATGCCTCGCGGAATTGGGAATAAGTCAGTGTTTTGGCGCCCTTGTTGGTGGATGGCCCGAAGAACGCGAGGCCGAGAATCACCGACGCGATGCCGAGCAACGCGAGCAGGCGCCAGTTGAAACCATTCGCGTCGCCGGACGGCTTTTGCGGATGATTGGGTGGTGGGTTTGATTTCGGTGATTCTGACATGATGGCGTATGAAATGACTGCCGCTGCGGGTTCTGGATTGCGGACGCCGCGGCGGCGATTGTGGCGGGAAAGAATAGCCCGGGAGCTTGAAATGCAAATCCCTTTTTTGGATGGCCAAAGCGGTGTTTCGCGGGTTGATTCCATGGCTTGATCGATCCGGTGCGGAGGACAAGGATGAGGCATGTTCCGCAAGCGTCATGGTCCGCCCGGTTCCGCGCCGGCCACCCTCGTGCCCCACACCGTGGCGGGCCGCGCCAACAAGCCGGCGATCCAAGTGACCGAATACGACGGGGAACACCTCTCCGAACGCGAATGTTCGGGCATCGACGGCCTGCCGGCGGAGATCCCGTCCTCGGGAGTGACCTGGATCAACATCGACGGCTTGGGCGATGTGGACTTGCTCAGCCGGCTCGGTGAGCGCTTCAAGCTCCACCCGCTGGCGCTCGAGGACGTGCTCAACACCGGCCAGCGGCCGAAAATCGAGCACACGCCCGGCTACGTCTTCATCGTCGCCCAGATGATCTATCAGGACGGCGACCGCGCGTTCCAGGTCGAGCAGGTGAGCCTGTTTCTGGGTGCCAATTTCCTGATCACGATCCAGGAGGAGGGCGAATACGACGTGTTCGAGCCGGTGCGCCAGCGGCTGCGCGCGGGGCGGGGGATGATCCGCGGGTCGGCCGCGGATTATCTTGCCTACGCGCTGTTGGACAGCATCGTGGACCACTATTTCCCGGTGCTCGACGGCATTGGCGAGGCGGTGGAGGACCTCGAGGACTCGCTGTTGGAAAAGCCTTCCCGTGACATGGTGGTGTCGCTGCACGACTACCGCCGCAGTCTGACGCACATCCGCCGTTTCGTATGGCCGTTGCGCGAGGTGCTCAGCGGGTTGTTGCACGACGGCGGCGGCTTTGTGCGCGAGCCGACGCGAGTCTTCCTGCGCGATTGCTACGACCATGTGGTGCAGCTGATGGACCTGGTTGAGAGCTACAAGGAACTCACCACCGGGCTGACCGAGTTGTATCATTCCAGCGTTGGCCTGCGGACCAACGAGATCATGCGGGTGCTCACGGTGATCACCGCGATTTTCATTCCGCTGACGTTCATCGTGGGGATCTACGGCATGAATTTCGCGGCCCGCACCGAGGACGGCGTGGCGCTGCCGCTCAATATGCCGGAGCTGCACCATCCCTATGGCTACGTTTCGGTGATGGCGGTGATGTTCCTGATCGCCCTGGGCCAGTTGCTGATTTTTCGCAAGCTGCGCTGGTTGTGAATTTGCACTTTGCCAGCGCCCCGCGGCGTCCCATGATCCGCGCGCCAATGGCAGAAAGCACGCCAGCCGTAGAAATCCGCAACCTGAGCAAGGAATTCAGGACCTCCTTTCGTCGCATGCCCTTGCGCGCGGTGGACGACGTCTCGATCCGCATCATGCCGGGCGAGGTCTACGGCCTGATCGGCCCGAACGGTTCGGGGAAATCCACCACCATGAAGGCGCTGCTCGGGCTGGTGGCCCCGACTTCGGGGAGTTGTGCGATTTTCGGCAAGGACTCGCTCAAGACGGATTCGCGCAACGAGGTCGGCTTCCTGCCGGAAAACCCGTATTTTTACAAACACCTCACCGGCGCGGAAACGCTGCGCTTTTACGGCAAACTCTGTGGGCTGCACGGCAAGGCGCTGGCCGCGCGCGTCGCTGAGTTGCTCGATCTCGTCGATCTGGCGGGCGCGCGCGACCGCCGGGTGGGCGGCTACTCGAAGGGCATGCTGCAACGAATCGGCCTGGCGCAGGCGCTGATCCAGGAACCGCGGCTGGTGATACTCGACGAGCCGACCGCCGGCGTCGATCCGGTCGGTTCGCGCGAGATCCGCGATTTGATTCTCAAGCTGCGCGATCGCGGCATCACCGTGTTCCTTTGCTCGCACTTGCTGGAGCAGGTGCAGGAGGTTTGCGACCACGTCGGGATCATTTTCCGTGGCCGCATGATCCGCGAGGGGCGCTTGGACGAACTCATTTCCATCGAGGACCAGACCGACATCGTGCTCAAGGACGCCACGCCGGAATTGTTGGAGAAAATCAGTGCGCTGGTGGCGGAAACGCCGGGTGCCTCCGTGGTCCGCACTGGCAAGCCGCGCACCACGCTTGAGCGGCTGTTCCTGCGGGAAATCAAGGAAGACAAGCCATGACCGCCATCCAGCACCAGCCGCTCAAGGGATCACATTTCCGCCGCATCGTGGTGATCGCCGGCAACACCTTCACGCAGTTGGTGCGGATGAAGGTGTTCTATTTCATGGGCATTTTCGCGGTGATCGCCATCGCCAGCAATTTCTTCGACCTGCCGCAGCACGAGGGGCCGGAATCGGTGGGAGCCAACGTGCTGCGCTCGATCAAGAGCTGGTCGCTTGGCGCGATGACGCTGTTTTCGGTGGTGCTCTCGGTGGTGGCCACCGCGCTGCTGTTGCCCAAGGACGTGGAGGACCGGACCTTGTACACCATTCTCGCCAAGCCGGTGCCGCGCTTCGATTACCTCGCGGGAAAACTGTTGGGAGTGCTGATGCTGGTGTTCGTCTCGCTTCTGGTCATGGACCTGCTGATGACCGCAGTGCTGCACATCCGCACCGGCATGGTCGTGGAACAGCAGATGGAAATGGCGCGGGCGATGGGCTGGACGCCGGAAGCGATCGATTCGCTGCGCGAGGAAACGCTGGCGAACGGCCCCAACCCCTCGCTGCAGGGTGCCGTGTTCGCGGTGTTCCTGCGTGCCACTATCATGGCCTCGCTGGCGCTGTTGATCTCGACGTTTTCCACCAGCACGCTGTTCACCACCATCGTCAGTTTCCTGGTCTATTTCATCGGCCATTTCCAGGCGGACGCCCGGGATCTCTGGCTGCAGGCGGGGCAGGCGGGCGAGGGTATCGCGGATTTTTTCGCCCCAGGCGGGGTCCGGGCCGGGGGCTCCGGCGGAGACCGGAATCGTCAGCGCGACGTCGGCGCCGCCGGGGATGCAGATCTCCTCGCACATGAGCCAGTCGGCCCTGGCCTTGAGATCGACGCGGGCGCCGGGCG
>JBMTCD010000193.1:0-6831 GCA_049430545.1 Luteolibacter sp. | reverse complement strand
AGGGCGATGTTCGTCAGTGAGCCCATGCGTCCGGTGGCATAGCCGGCGAGGAAGGCAAAGATGCTGATGAGCAGCGAGTTCAGGTTGAGCATCCACTCCTGGGTGAGATTGCCGCCGTGCACGGTGGGGATGTTCCCATCGCCAAAGATGCCAATGAGCACATTGGCGGCGGCGCGCGAGTCGATCCAGTCGTCGATGAAATTCGGCAGGATATCGAAGAACTGCATGTTCATGAGCCAGAAGCCGCAGAAGGAGATCGTGTAGAAGAAGATCCTCGGCTCGAGCAGGCCGCGCACCGATTCGAACAGCATCCGGAACGGTCCCGGAAGCTTGCCGGCTTCGGCAACCGGGCGGGCCGGTTCCTTGAACATGAACAACGGGATGAAGTTCAGGGCGATGGCGGCCGAACAGGCGATGAACACGTATTCCCAATCCAGCACCCGCAGGTAGGCGGCAAGCAGCGGGCCGACAAAAGCCCCCACGTTCACCATCTGATAGAAGAGTCCCCAGCCGAGCGGGGCGGCATCCTTGGAAATACGGTTTGCGAGCAGGCCCTGGATGCCCGGCTTGAAGATCGCGGTGCCGGCGGCGAGGAACATCGCGCCCACGAAGAACACCGCATAGACCTGATCCGTGCCCAGTGCCCGGGCTTCAGCGATCGGTTTTCCGGCAATCCATTGCGAGATCTCAAGCGTATAGCCCATGATCCCGTAACCGACGATTTTCAGCACGGTGGACATGGCGATGTTCACCTTGAAGCCGTAGCGGTCGGCGAACCCACCCGAGAGGATCGGCAGGAACGATTGGACGATGGCCCAGACCGCCCAGATCTGGCCCTTCTGGATCTGCGTGAGTTCCAGCCCGCCCTCGTCGAGCGCGGCGACGAAGAACAGCGGCGAAATCACCCGCACGCCATAATAGGCGAAGCGCTCGACCAGCTCCATCCAGTTGGCCAGCCAGTAAATGTAATCGAGCGACTTGAACTGGTCGCGCAAGGGCATGCTGGTCTTGTCTGCGTCGGTGTCGGCTGGCATGTGGTTGGTGGTTAGAGATGATAGATCCGTTCGGCGTTGCCGCCCCACAGTGCGGCTTGTTCGTCCGGGCTGAGTGACGAGGCGAGTTCTTTGACGGTTTGCACCCACGCTGCATAGCTGCCGCGCAGCAGGCATACCGGCCAATCCGAGCCGAACATCACGCGTTGCGGGCCGAAGGCTTCAAGCACGGTGTCGAAATACGGGCGCAGCAGATCGGCGTCCCACTCCGCATCACGGACTTCGGTGATCATGCCGGAAATCTTGCAGGAAACATTTTCGCGTTTCGCCAGTTCGCGGATGCCGGCGGCCCATTCCGCGTCGAATGTGCCACGCGCGATGCGCGGTTTGGCGATGTGATCGACCACGAACGGCTGCTCCGGATGCAGGTCCACAAAGCGGATCGTCTGCGGCAGGTGCTTCCAGAAAATCAGGATGTCGTACAGCAATCCGTATTTTTTCAGATTGCGGATGCCCGCGTTGAAATCGGGGCGGAGGATGAAATCGTCGTCCGGTTCGTCGTGCACGACGTGGCGCACGCCCCGCAGTTTCGGGTGTGTGGCGAATTGCTCCAACCACGGCTCGCCGCCATCCTGGCAAAGCGGCACCCAGCCGACCACGCCGCGGACGCGCGGGTCGGCGTCGGCGAAGGTCAGGAGAAACGCGGATTCCTCGACCATCTGGCGCGCCTGCACCGCCACGGTGCCATCGATGCCGGAGGCGTCGAGCACGGCGTGCAACTCGGGAGCGAGAAAGTCGCGACGGATGACGGCGTGCGCCTCTGTCATCCAGACGTAGTCGGTCTCGTTGATCGCCCAGAGGTGGTGGTGGCTGTCGATTTTCATGTGGTGTCCGGAACAAGTGACGGAAGACCGAACGGCCTTCGGTCGGGCGACGATGGGGACTCCGCGCCCGCGAATCAAGCCGCACATCACGGGATATGCGGGACACGTTTTCGAATCCGGGGAAACGAAGGAGGATTTTTGCAATTTGCACGCTCTGCGGCGTATCGGCGAATCCAGCCATGCAGGAAACCCCGGAACGTGGTCGCCCCAATCGAAGGGGTTGACGGGGCCTTTTCCGCGTATTTTCATCCGTCCACATGACGCGTGATTTGCTCTTCCAATCAACACCGCCACCGTCGCCACAGCCATGAATCCACGCCGCCTTCAGCTCCCTGTCATCGCCTCACTGGCTTACACGATGATGAACCTCCATTCCGAAAACACCACTCTGTCTTTGCCCGTGCCCGAGCGCGGATTCGTCAGCATCAAACCCGCGGAGAACTGGGAGCAGGGGTTGATCACCGCCAATGGCACGCTCGCCATCAACGCGCTTAGCCGTCCGCTCAACGAGCGCATCATTTTCAATCACGAGCGACTTTTCATGCCGATGGGCGCGCCGCATGTGCCGCCGGACCAATCGGCGCGGCTGCCGGAACTCCGCAAGCTGATCGAGGAGGGGAAATACAAGGAAGCCGAGGTGCTTCAGTTCAAGCTGAGCGGCCAGAAAAGCTTCATGTATCCGGATTACTACGTGCCGGCCTTCGATTTGACCATCGACAGCGAGGCGCAGGGCGAGGTGCGCGACTACGCGCGCTCGGTCGATTTCCAGACCGCCGAGGCCGTGGTCCGCTGGTCCGACGACCGCGGAGCCTTCGAGCGCCGGATGTTCGTTTCCCGCAAGGATGGAGTGGCGGTGATCAAGCTGACCGCGCCGAAGCCCGGATCGCTCTCGGTGAAACTGAGGCTCGAACCGCGTGAACCGAGCGACGAGTTCAACAGCGACGACGACATCGCCAGCAAGTCCGATGATATGTTCAAGCGGCACTTCGGCGACCTGAAAAGCGCTTCCGGCGAAGATTGGCTGACGTTTTCCGCCCGTTTCCTGCGCGCCTATCCGGGCAGCATCCAGGCCCTGCAGGGCCGCGCGCGGGTGGTCGTCAGCGTCGGTGCCACCGAGGCGCTGCCCGATGGTTCGCTCTCGATCAAGGATGCGGACGGCGCCCTGTTGTTCGTGGATCTCCGCCTGCTCAGGGATGCCTCAAAGTCCGAACAGGATGCCTTGCAATCGCAGCTCGCCGCGCTTTCCACCGATTACGACGCGCTGCTCAAGTCACATGCCGCGATCCACGGCGATCTTTTCAACCGCGTGAAACTCGACCTTGGCGGCGGCGCGGACCATAAGAAGCCGACCGAGCTGCTGATGGAGGAATCCACCTTCGACAAAATGAACATCGCGTGGTTCGAGAAGCAGTTCGACGCCGGCCGCTACAATATCATCTGCTCGACCGGCGAATTGCCGCCGAACCTTCAGGGCATCTGGGGCGGCACCTATGTTCCGGGTTGGGCCAGCGACTACACGCACAATGGCAACGTGCCGTCCGCCATCGCCGCCACCTGCATGGGAAACACGCCCGAGCTGCTGATGGCATATATCAACTACATCGAATCGCTGGTTCCGGAAATGGAGCACAATGCAAAGGCCTACTACGGCTGCCGCGGCGTAGTCCTGCCGTCCCGCACTTCCACGCACGGCTACAACAACGCGCTCGCGGAGAGTTTCGCCGGCGGCATGTGGACGGCCGGCGCACCGTGGGCCGCCCATTTCTTCTACGACTACTATCTCCACACCCAGGATGAGAAATTCCTCGCCGAGCGCGCGCTGCCGTTCATGGAAAAGGTCGCGCTGTTCTTCGAGGACTTCGTTTACGAGGGACCGGACGGCAAATACATCCTCTCGCCCGCGCAGTCGCCGGAGAACTGGCCCGCAGGCTCCGACTCCCAGGCCACCTTCAACGCCACCATGGATGTGGCCGCGGTGAAGGGACTTCTCGAAAACCTGATCACCGGCTCGCGCAAGCTCGGCAGGAACGCCGGCAAGCTCCCCGTCTGGGAAAAGATGCTCTCGAAAATGCCGGAATACTCGGTGGCGGAAAACGGCATTATCAAGGAATGGCTGACGCCCAAGCTCGGCAACAACGACGCCCACCGCCATTCATCCCAGCTGCTGCCGCTCTACGACGGACTGCCCGACGAAATTGCCAACAGCCCCGAACTCCGCAGCGCGTTCATCAAGAGCGTAGAGGACAAACTCGAGCGTTATTGGAAGGACAACGAGCGCGGGTTCATGTCCTTCGGCATCGTCCAACTCGGCCAGGTCTCCGCCAGCCTCGGCCATGGCGACACCGCCCACCATTGCCTCAAGCACTTGGTTTACGGCTTCTGGCTCAACAACCTCGCCTCGATGCACAACCGCCGCGCGCTCTTCAATATGGACATCAGCGGCGGCCAGCCATCGGTGGTCATCAAGATGCTCGCCGATTCGATGCCCGGCAAAGTCCGCCTGCTGCCCGCCCTGCCGCAAGCATGGCCGAAGGGCACCATCGAAGGCGTGTTGTGCCGCGGCGCGATCGAAATCAACCGACTGCATTGGGACGGCGGCAAGGTGGAGGCTGCTATGACCTCCAAGAACGCCCAGGAGGTCGCACTCGTGCTGCCGCGCGGGATCGCGGAAATCAAGGCCGAGGGCGCCTCCGTCTCGAATGCTGCCAACGACGCCGAGCGCATGCTGGCCCTGCCCGCCGGAAAGAAAGTCTCGCTGACGCTGCGGCTCAAGTAAGCCGCTGCGGCTGGGGGAAAGCAGCCGTGGCGCGCGCCGGGCTGAACTTGCGGCTTGGCAGGGGAGCGGCGGGCGGTTGCGATGTGCGGGCGATGATCTCACTCACCGAAGGCCAGCCGGTTCCCGGTTTCCGCGATGCGGTGTGCGAGGCGTTTTCGACGGCCGGGCTGCTGGCGAAATCGCGCGATTTCGAGTTCCGACCGCAACAGCAGGAACTGGCAGTGGCCGTGGCGGATGCATTGGTCAACGCGCAGCCGCTGGTCGCCGAGGCCGGCACCGGCGTGGGGAAATCGCTGGCCTATCTGTTTCCTGCCGCCCGTTTCGCGCTGGAAACCGGCCGCAAGGGAGTGATTTCCACGCACACCATCAACTTGCAGGAACAACTCGTCAGGAAGGACATCCCGATTGTCAGGAAACTGGTCGGCGACGAACTGCCGGCGGTTTTGCTCAAGGGCCGCCACAATTACCTCTGCCCGCAGCGGCTGCGGCGCGCGTGGGAGCAATCCGGCGACCTCTTCACCAGCACCGAGAGCGAGGAACTCGACGCGATCCGCAAGTGGGCGGAAACGACCCGCGACGGCACGCTAAGCGATCTCGATTTTCAGCCGCAGATGAAGGTGTGGCTCCAAGTGTGCAGCGAGGCGCACCTGTGTTCGGCGCGCACCTGCGGCCCGCGCGGCAACTGCTTCTTCCAAGAAGCCCGCAAGGCCGCCGCCGATGCCAAGCTGGTGGTGGTGAACCACACGCTGTTCTTCGCGCTGCTCAACACCGAGGAATACGGCGACGATGCCGAGGACGTGCCGCAACAACCGGGCGGTTTCCTGTTTCCGAACGACTTCGCGGTGCTCGACGAGGCGCACACCATCGAGCAGGTGGCCGCGGTGCAGCTCGGCATCCGCGTTTCGCAGAGCGGACTGCGCTTCGACCTCCAGAGACTCTATCATCCGCGGACGCGCAAGGGCTTGTTGAAATCGTTCCGCAAGGCCGCCGCGCTCACCGCGGTCGAACGCGCGCTGACGGCGTCCGAGGAGTTTTTCCACGAGGTCGGCGGGATGGCGAAATTCGGGAATTTCTCCAAGGAATACCGCGTGCGGCAGCCGGAAATCGTAGCCAACACGCTGGCCGAACCGCTGCGCGAACTGTGGCGCGAAATCGACGCGCTGGCGGAGGACGTTGAACACGAAGCCACCCGTTCCGAACTGCAGGACGCCTCGCGGCGGCTGCGCGAGACCCACGCGGAAGTGGCCGCGTTTCTCGACCAGACCGAGGACGACAGCGTCTATTGGGTGCAGAAGGGCGGACGCGAGGAAACCCAGTTCAGCCTGCACGCCGCGCCGGTGAACGTGGCCGACCGCCTGCGCCCGCTGCTTTTCGCACCCCGGAAAACGATCGTTCTAACAAGCGCCACCCTCGGCGTGGGCGATCCGCAGCTCGGGTATTTCCGCGGCCGCGTCGGCGCGGAAAGCGCGCAGGCGCTCTGTATCGGCAGTCCGTTCGATTACCGGAAACAAATGCGCGTGCGCATCCACAAGTCGGTGCCCGATCCCGGCACGCCGAAATACGACGAAGCGCTCGCCGAGGGCATCCGCACCGCGGTTTCGGAGAGCGACGGCCGCGCCTTCGTGCTTTTCACCAGCTACCGCACGATGCGCGACGCGGCGGAGCGGCTCGAATCCTTTTTCAAACGCCAAGGCTGGCGGCTGTTGATCCAAGGCGACGGCATGCCGCGCCACCGCATGATCGAGGAATTCCGCAGGGACATCCACAGTGTGCTCTTCGGCACCGACAGCTTCTGGACCGGCGTGGACGTGCCGGGCGAGGCGCTCTCCAACGTGGTCGTCACCCGCCTGCCCTTCGCCGTGCCGGATCACCCCCTGACCGCCTCGCGGCTGGAGGCGATCGAGGCCGCCGGCGGCAATCCCTTCATGGACTACTCGGTGCCCGAGGCCATCCTGAAACTCCGCCAGGGCGTCGGCCGGCTGATCCGTACCTCCAAGGACAGAGGCCTGGTCTGCATCCTCGACAACCGCATCCTGACCAAACGCTACGGCAAGTCGTTCCTCAACGCCCTGCCCGACGCGCCGGTGGACATTGTCGGTTAGATCCCGCTCTCCTCGAATAACGATACTGACTAGTCTTTAGGATAGACTACAAGATATCCTGTCTGTATGGTCTTCGC
>JBMTCD010000192.1:0-6853 GCA_049430545.1 Luteolibacter sp. | reverse complement strand
CGCTCCGATGTGTGTTTCAATTTCAGGAACAACCACGTCGAATACCTCACCAACCACGTCGAACCATGGACGGTCACCCTGGTGGACACCGGCGAGAGGAGCATGACCGGTGGCCGTCTCAAGCGCGTGCGCGAATACGTGGGTGACGAAACGTTCTGCATGACCTATGGCGACGGCGTGGGCGACGTGGACATCCCCGCCAGCCTCGCGTTCCACCGCGAGCACAACGCGCTGTGCACCATGACCGCCGTGCAGCCGCCGGGCCGCTTCGGTGCGTTCACGCTGGGTGCGGACGAGACCGAGGTGACCCAATTCCATGAAAAGCCGGACGGCGACGGCGCATGGATCAACGGCGGTTTCTTCGTGCTGGAGCCCGGCGTGTTCGACTACATCGAGAACGACCTGACCACTTGGGAACAGGCACCGATGAAACGCATGGCAGCCGATGGAAAGCTCTGCGCATACAAGCATACCGGTTTTTGGCAGAGCATGGACACCCTGCGCGACAGAATGGTCCTCGAAGACCACTGGGCCACGGGCAACGCACCATGGGCATTGTGGCAGGAAAACGGAAACCGGTGAAAAACCCACTCTCATGATCATGGTTGATAATGCATTGAAGGCCCGAGCTGCCGCCGGAAGCTCCGTGCGCTTCGGCATGGCGGGCGCGGGCTTCATGGGCCGCGGCATCACTGCCGATCCCTCGCATCTTTGCCATTCCGGGCGGGTGGACGTCCTCATCGATGCGACCGGCGCGGTCGAATTCGGCGCGCGTTTCGCCAGCGAGGCCATTGCCAACCTCAAGGATCTCGTTCTGATGAACGCGAACTCGACGGCACCGTGGCCCCGGTTCTCCATCAACGCGCAAAGGAGGCGGGCGTCATCCTGACCGGATGCGACGGCGACCAACCCGGCGTGCAGATCAACCTGCTGCGCTTCGTCATAAGCATCGGCCTGATCCCGCTGGTCTGCGGCAACATCAAGGGCCTGCAAGACCGCTGCCGCAACCCGGACACCCAGGCAGGCTTCGCCAAACAATGGGGCCAGACACCCCACATGGTCACCAGTTTTGCGGACGGCACCGAGATTTCCTTCGAGCAGGCCATCGTCGCCAACGCCACCGGCATGTGCATCGCCCGGCGCGGCATGATCGGCCACTAGCACAAGAGCCAATTGGACGAGCTGGTGGACCGATTCAACGTGGATGAACTCATGGCCGGTGGCGGTATCGTCGAGCATGTCTTCGGCTCGGTGCCATTCACGCCGACAGACTGCTGCCGATCGGATTGGCCGAGGGCAGCAAGCTCAAGCGGGACATCGCCAAGGACCAGGTCATGACCCATGACGATGTGGAAATCCCCGCCGGCCGCCTCATCGATCGGCTCCCCGCAGCCCAGGACCTTCATTTCTTCGGCAGCACCCCCATTACAGCAAGCGCATGAAAACCCAGGCAACACTCACAGGAGACGATGTCGTCCGGCACGATCTCGACGACATGGCACGCCGGCTACATTCCGAATTCGCCGCCATGAGCGGCAAGACGCTCTTCATCAGCGGTGCCGCCGGCTTCCTCGGCTATTACCTCGTGCAGTCCGTCCTGCACTGGAACCGCGCGCATCCGGAAAAACCACCTGTCCGCCTGATCGCCGGCGACAATTTCATCCGCGGCGTGCCCGGTTGGCTCACTGCGCTCGCTGGCGACCCGGCGCTCGTGCGACTGCGGCACGATGTCACCGAGCCGCTGCCCGGCGATGTCGGGGACCTCGACTTCATCATTCATGCCGCGTCGATCGCCTCGCCGATTTACTATCGCATGCATCCAATCGAAACGATGGACGCCAATGTCAACGGCCTGCGGCTGTTGTTGGACCGTTGCCTCCGGCAGAAGGAAAACGGCCATCCCATCTCGGGATTCCTGTTTTTCTCCACCAGCGAGATCTACGGCGACCCCACGCCGGACCACATTCCCACGCCGGAAACCTACCGCGGCAACGTCTCCTGCACCGGCCCGCGCGCGTGCTATGACGAATCGAAACGCTATGGCGAAACCTTGTGCGTCAACTTCGCACGGCAGCATGACATGCCGGTCGCCTGCGCCCGGCCGTTCAACAACTACGGCCCCGGACTCAAGATCACCGACCGCCGCGTGATCCCGGATTTCGCGCGCGACCTCTTCGCCGGCAAGGACCTGGTGCTGCTCTCGGACGGTTCGCCCACCCGTACGTTCTGCTATGTCGCCGATGCAGTGGTCGGATATTACAAAATCCT
Organism: Luteolibacter sp.; assembly: GCA_049430545.1. GTDB lineage: Bacteria > Verrucomicrobiota > Verrucomicrobiia > Verrucomicrobiales > Akkermansiaceae > Luteolibacter. The sequence continues at coordinate 4,585 of JBMTCD010000192.1, read as the reverse complement.
CGTCAACGGCCGCGCCGGCGAGGCCTACAACATCGGCAACGAGAAACCGGAAATCTCGATGCTCACGCTGGCGGAAATGCTCACGGCTGCGGCATGCGGGCTTTTCGGCTACCAGGGCAAGGTCGTGCACAAGGAAAGCAGCGACAGCGATTACCTCACCGACAATCCCCAGCGCCGCTGTCCGGTCATCGCAAAGGCGCGTGCCGAGCTCGGTTTCGAACCCGTGGTGCCGATCGAGGAGGGACTGCGCCGCACGCTCGTATGGTATCAAGCCAACCAAACCGCCGAAGAAGCCTGATGAAAATCTCGATTGTCGGAACCGGCTATGTGGGACTCGTCTCCGGAGTCTGCCTCGCCGAGGCAGGCCACGATGTCACCTGCGTGGATGTGGACGCATCCAAGGTGGAACGTATCAACGCGGCGATTCCTCCCATCCACGAAAATGGGCTGGCGGACCTGCTCGCCAAGGTCCGCGGCGGAAATTTCCGCGCCACCACCGACCTGCGCGCCGCAGTGATGGGTTCCGGACTGTCCATGATCGCCGTCGGCACGCCATTCGACGGCAACGAAATCGACCTCCAATACATCCGCGCCGCAGCTCGGCAGATAGGTGAAATCCTCAGGGACAAGACATCCTATCACGTCGTCGTGGTCAAAAGCACGGTCGTCCCCGGAACGACCACCGATGTGGTCTTGCCGATTCTCGAAGAGGCCTCCGGCAAGAAGTCGGGGGTGGACTTCGGCGTCGGCATGAATCCTGAATTTCTGCGCGAGGGCGAGGCGGTCCAGGACTTCCTGCTTCCCGACCGCATCGTCATCGGTGGGATCGATGATCGCACACTCGATGTGATGGCGGAACTCTATCAGCCCTTCAGCCGCGTGGACATCCTGCGCACCAATCCGCGCACGGCGGAGATGATCAAATACACCGCCAACTCGCTGCTCGCGGCAATGATCTCGTTTTCCAACGAGATCGGCAACCTCTGCGCAGCCATTCCGGAAGTGGATGTCACCGAGGTGATGCGCGGCGTGCATCTCGACAAACGCCTCAGCCCGATGCTGCCGGACGGCTCGCGCGTCACGCCTTCATTCACCACATATCTCGAAGCCGGTTGCGGATTCGGCGGCAGTTGCTTCCCGAAGGACGTGAAGGCGCTCATCGCCCATGGCCGAAAACTCGGTGCGGGCATGGAGCTGCTCGATTCCGTGATCCGCGTGAACCTCGCCCAGCCGCGGCTCATGCTCGACTTGCTGGACAGGCATTTTACGGATCTCAAGAACCTTCCGGTCACCGTGCTCGGTGTGGCCTTCAAACCCGGGACCGACGACATCCGCGAATCGCCCGCCTTGCCGGTGATCCAAGCATTGTTGGAAAACGGCGCGAAGGTCACCGCATTCGATCCCATCGCCCGCGTCGAAGCGGAGAAACATTTCGGCAGAGAAGCCCTTCATTTCGCCAACTCGCTGGAAGACGCGGTTCGTGGTGCCAGGGCGATCCTGCTCATGACCCGCTGGCCGGAATTCAACCGCCTGCCGGATTTGTTGTCACATACGACCGGCAATACGGTGCTCATCGATGGGCGGCGTGTAATCCAAAAATCAGCGGTTCGCCGCTACGAGGGAATCGGCATCGGTCCCAAAGCATGAAAACAATGCGACAACATTTGTATGATTCCTGCCATTGCTTGCGCTAGCATCCACCAGCAGCTTGATGCTGCGATTTGGTCGCTGTGACCTGAATTAAAAACCGCATTATAAAATTAAATGAACAAATTGATAGTGAGAGCACTGAACAAAGCGAGACGAACGGTCTCGAAAATACCACCAGGTCCAACAGCCGGGAAGTCCTTGTTTTTCCCCGAAGGAATTTCCCCTGTTTACGACCTTCAAGGCGACTCCGCCGGAAATCACATCAAGGCATTGCTCACGAGTGACGATCCCTGCATGGTCAGCAGGATAGGAAATACCGAAATGGCTGCCTTGCTGACCTACCTGAACGTGGTCGAAAAGTCCCCTGCGGTGTTGAAAAACCTGAAATACATCGTGGGCAAAATCGGCTGGTTCTGGTGGGACGATTTCATCAAATACGACATGAAGAATAATTCCGGTTTTTTTCCGCCTGCGGATTCCCTGCTTCGGAAATTCGCCGAGCGATTCGTCAATGATATTGCCAATATTGATGTGCTTGGCAGTTGGCTGGTCGATGATCGCGCCATCCGGGACTTTTTTTTTCCGGAAGCGGCAATCGTTCCGCTCCAGGATTTGGAGCCATTCTGGCATCAGAATCCGTGGACGAATGCCCTTGCGGGACGTGCTGTTTTGGTGGTTCATCCATTTGCTGAAAGTATTCGCAAGCAATATAGTAAACGCCATTTGCTGTTCAGCGATGGCATGATCCTTCCTGATTTTGAACTCAAAACAGTGAAAGCCGTGCAATCGCTTGGCGAACATGAAAACCATCGTTTCAGGGACTGGTTCGATGCGCTGGACTATACCTCCGAACAGATCGCCAAGACGAATTACGATGTAGCCATCATTGGCGCGGGCGCTTACGGATTGCCGCTCGCGTCGCTTGTCAAACAGTCCGGCAAGAAAGCCGTTCATATCGGAGGGGCCGTCCAGCTTTTATTTGGAATCACGGGAAAAAGATGGGCACGAAGGCCTTGTTACCAGAAGTTGATCAACGAACATTGGGAACACCCGCTGCCCGCGGAATGTCCACCTCGATCGTCACAGATTGCCAGCGGAGACTACTGGTGAACGAAGAAAAGGAGTGAAAAACAATCAATCCACATGCTTGTCACCGAAACATCGAATCCCGGACCATGGCTCGTGTAGCTCAGGCGCATCGAGGACGACAGTGGATTTTTCGCACGCGAATGGTCGGCCCAGGAGTTCTCAGAGATGGGTTTGCCCACGCATTACACGGTCATGAATGTTTCATTGAGCATTCGCAGGGGAACCATCCGTGTCATGCACTGTCAGAAAGCGCCGCAGGCCGGGGCGAAGCTTGTCCGCTGCACGAGCGGCGCGCTCTACGACGTCATCATCGATCCCCGAGCGGAATCGCCCAAATTCCTGTAGTGGGCCGGCTTCGAATTGCGGGCGGATTCCCATCAGGCCATCTTCGTCCTGGCCGGCTGCGCCCATGGAGTGAAGACCCTCGAGGACCATACTGAAATGCTTTACATGGTTTCCGTCCGCTATCGTCCGGAGGCCGACGGTGGAATCCGGTGGAACGACGCGTTTTCCGCCATCGACTGGCCAGAACCGGAAGATACCATCGTCTCGGAAAAGGACCGTGCATGGCCTGGCTTCGAGCCGTCATCGTTCAATCCCGCACCCGCATGATCCTCAAATTCGTCCAGCGATGGGCCGCGAAACGCGCTGCTAACATCAAGCCGCCATCCATGCGGGTGGCCGTGATGGTGCCATTGCCCACGCCAGTGCTGGCGGCCGACGAGAAGGTCTCCATGCGCCAGTTGCGCGAGCACCTCGACCTCTACGACAAGTTCCTGCTGGTGCCCCGCGGAATGAAAACCGAACTAGGCGGATTCCGCGTCATCGAGTTGGATCGCAGGCACTTCGGCAGCGCCGCCAATCACAACCGGATGCTGTATCTTCCGGAGTTCTGGGAGCTTTTTTCCGATTACGAATATGTGCTGATGTATCATCTCGACGCCTTGGTGTTCTCCGACCAGCTCGCGGATTGGTGCGACAAGGGCTATGATTTCATCGGCGCGCCGTTCCTGAGCTGCCCGGATTCTCCATGGGTCAAGAAGGAGCGGGTCGGCAACGGGGGGTTCGCCCTCTACCGTGTGCCTTCCGTACTCATGGTCCTGTGGAACCGCTATCGGTTGCGGCCAACAAAGTATTTCGAGGATCACTTCTGGAAGTGGATACATTGGCAGCGGATAATCCTCAAACCGTTTCGCGCCGCAAGTCCGCAATGGCTCCGGGGGGAATGCACCGAACCGCTTCGCAACGCCCTCAGGCGCATGGACCATATCGAGGCGAACGAGTTGGGCAACGACAGCTTCTGGGCAGATCGGGCGATAAACTATCTGCCGGAATTCAAGGTGGCGCCTCTGCAGGATGGCCTGCGTTTCGCCTTTGAAGTCGCTCCAAGACTTTGTCTTGAACGCAATGCCGGAAAAATGCCTTTCGGATGCCACGCGTGGGCAAGATACGACAAAGCGTTCTGGATCGAGAACCTCGCCGGCATCACGATTCTTACTGTAGAAGGCTGACATTGAAGAAACCATGAGATGCCCAACGCTAGTAGAATTGCCTGTCCCGCCGCACGGTTGTCACGGCTGGCCATGGGATCTGCAATCCGGTCCTGTTCCGGACCTTCAAAACGACGGCAGGCCGTGGCCTAAAATCAGCATCGTCACACCCAGCTACAACCAAGGCCGATACATCGAGGAAACCATCCGCTCGATCTTGCTCCAGGGATACCCTGATCTGGAATATTTCATCATGGATGGTGGCAGCACGGATGAGACCGTGGAAATCATCCGCAAATACGAACCATGGCTTGCCGGCTGGGTAAGCGAGAAGGACAAGGGGCAGTCCGACGCCA
>JBMTCD010000191.1:0-6869 GCA_049430545.1 Luteolibacter sp. | reverse complement strand
GACTGGGCGATGGCCCAGTCCACGCCCGGCCAGTGCAGGGTGGTGAATCGGGCGCCGACCCCGATGGTGGACTCGCCGAGCCGCTGGCTGGCGGTGGGGAACACGGTGGATTCCGGGTCGTGTTCCTGGATCAGGTTTTTCAGGGTCAACAGATTTTCCCAGCTGGCGGGAAATGCCGTGCGGCCATCGCCGAGTTCGAGGGCCTCACCGGCGAGCGGCCGTCCATCGCCCTCGAACACCCAAGCGTGGTCGCCATGGGCGTTTTCCACCAGGTGGAACCAGCCGGCGTTGGTTGCCACGCGGCTCTTCGGATGGATGGTCAGCTGGGTTCCGCTCCTCAGGGCGGCGGCCAGCGACGCCCAGTCGAGGCAGAAATCCGGGCTGACGCAGGGGTTGGTGGCGATGCGCAGGTCGTTGGCGAGAAGGAATTCGTTGATGGGGCTCATGATGGGGTGAGGGGATGGTGGAGCAGGAAAGGGCGCCGGGAAATCTTAATTGCCACATCTTCGCATCTTCGCGCGAGATGCGATCGGCAGGAAAGAACCGGGTTGTGCAGCCGGTATGGCATGCTTGAATCACGCAGTCGGCATGAATCGGAGATCATTCATCAGGGTTATTGGAGGTGTCGCCTTCACGGCGGCAGTCGCCCCGCGTTATGGCTTTGCGGCCGGTGGACAAGGTGCCAGCGGCGTGTTGCTTGAGACAGCGGGCTTTGATGAGTTCGGGGGCTGGTCGCTCGACACGCAGTTTTACCAACAGATGGGCGGGAATTTCCTGCTCGCCCATGGAATGGGCAAGCCGGTGGCCAACGCCAGAACAAAGTTCCGCGTGCCGGAAGGCGGAAAATGGCATGCTTGGGTGCGCACGCGCGATTGGTGCCCCGGCGACTGGGAAGCCCCCGGCCGCTTCAAGGTGATCGTGGACGGCAAGGCACTCGAGCCGGTGTTCGGAACCGAGCCCGGCTGGGCGTGGCAAATGGGCGGCACACTCGAACTAACGGCCGGCGAGCATGTGCTGGAGCTTGAGGATTTGACCGGCTTCGACGGTCGCTGCGACGCGGTGTTTTTCACCAGGGAGGAAAACCCCCAGTTGCCAAACGACAATCTCGCCGAACTGAGCGCTTGGAAGGACCGGGTGACCGGGCGCGCGGATCTGGAAATCGAGGAAGGCAGCTACGATCTGGTGATCGTCGGCGGCGGCATGAGCGGGTGTGGCGCGGCGCTGGCGGCACGCAAGCATGGGCTCAAGGTGGCGCTGGTGCAGGACCGCCCGCTCTTCGGCGGGAATGCCAGCGAGGAAATCCGTGTTCACACGCTCGGCATTTACGGCAAGAGCGAGGAACTGATCAAAAAAATCGACACCTACCACTACCCGAACGGCGACGAGAAGGCCAAGGTGGACCAGCTGCGGCGGGAAAAGGCCTTGGCGGATGCCGGCACGGACCTTTTCCCCGGCCACACCGCCATCGGCCTCGGCAAGCAGGGTGACCGCATCACCAGCGTCGAGGCCCGCGAAGCGCGCTCGGGGAAAATCCGGCGCTTCATGGCCCCGGTCTTCATCGATGCCACGGGCGACGGCTGGCTCGGTTTTTGGGCCGGCGCGGAATTCCGGGAAGGCCGCGAATCACGCAATGAGTTCGGCGAGGGCTGGGACCGCTACGGCGAGCTGTGGAGCCCTGAGAAACCCGACATGCGCACGATGGGCACCAGTGTGCTGTGGAATTCGCAAAAAGGCACCAAGCGCACGACTTTCCCGCCAGTGGCATGGGCCATGCCGGTGGCCAAGAATCACGAGGCCACCCAAGGCGAATGGTTTTGGGAATACTCCAACAACGACCTCAACCAGGTGCACGACGCCGAACAGATCCGCGACCACCTGCTGCGCGCGATCTTCGGCTCGTTCGCCAATGCCAAGCGCCATCCCAAAAACGCCACCGTCGAACTCAAGTGGGTGGCATACGTCGGTGGCAAGCGCCAGTCGCGCCGCCTGATGGGCGATTACATCTACACGATGAAGGACGCCACCGAGCTGCGTCGTTTCCCGGACACGGTGGTCGAGGAAAAGCGCGAACTGGACGGCCATTTCCAGATCAAGGAGACCGGCTCGCCTTATGATTTCCTTTCGAAGGCGATGTTCATGAAGCTGGGCGGTGCCACCTACGAGATTCCGTTCCGTTGTTTCTACTCCAAAAACATCGCCAACCTGATGATGGCGGGCCGCTGCTTCAGTTGCTCGCACGTGGGGCTGTCCGGCCCGCGGGTCATGAACACCTGCGCGCAGATGGGCATCGCCACCGGCCATGCCGCCGTGGTCTGCAAAAGACACGGTGTCCTGCCGCGCGAAGTCGGTGAAAAACATATCTCCGAATTGAGGGAACTCATCGGTTACCAAGCGTGATGCGCCATTGGGTCAACTTCGGCCTGTTGTTCAGCTTTCTCGCGCTGGTGGTCACCGGCGCGATGGCCTACGCGCTGCCGTTTTCGCTCGTCACGGCGAGGGTTCACATTGTGTTTGGCGCGCTGACGGTGTTGTTGGTATTGCTGCACCTTGCCTCGCGCACCCGGTATTTTTCCGGCAAGCTCTCCGGCCGCGGTGCCTCGCGCGGCATGGTGGCGGCGGTGTTCGTGGCCTGCGCACTGGTGGCGGTGGTTTCGATCTATGACATCTGGCCGGCGCGGCAGGTGATGGAGGCGAGCTACGAGGCGCGCCGCAAGGTGGAGATCGTGCGTGCCTCGCCGCTGGCCGGGATGCTCGATATCGACCCCGCGCACCGCTTCGTGGCCCGGCGGCCCGGCAAGGATGCGGACACCGCGCTCTCGCTGATGGTCCGTTTTCGCGAAGGGCTGGAAAGCGCCCCCGCCATGGCGGTGTGGGCGGAAACCAACAGCGGCACCATCATCGAGACACTCTACCTCGATGAGGCATTGGCCTATGGCGAGGCTGTCGAATGGCAGGGTATCAGGACGAGCCGTCATCAACTGCTGCCGATCTGGCGGCACAAGCACACGGTGGTTTCCGGTGTCGATCCGCACGGCAAGGTGGATGCCTTCACCGGTGCCACGCCCGAGCATTCGTTCACCCTCGATCACAACCTCAAGAGCGGCGGCGACGAGGGCTTTGTGCTCTGTGTGGAAATCAATGCCGCCGGCGATCCGAACGAGACCCATCCGGACAAAGAACTCGGTCAACCTTCGCTGCTCTACACCGCCTTCATCCAGCCCGGCCAGGGGAACCCCTACGCCTTGCTGGAACTCACCGCGCACGGCGGCGGAGCCTTCGACAACGGCGCGCCGGAATACGATCTGGAGGGCATTGGCTCCGCGAAGGAGCTGATCGACCTGCTGCTGGTGAAAACCGCACCGGTCAGGCCATGAAAGCGATCCTGTTGCCCGTGCTGGCTGCCCTGTCCCTGACGGCCTGCGATCGCGGCGACCGCGTCACGATACTCACCGGCGAGGCGATGGGCACCACTTATCGCATCAAGGCCAGCGGCAGGGTGGGCGAGGTGGAGGACGCGATCCACCGCATGCTGCAAGGCCTCGATCAAGATCTCTCCACCTGGCGTGACGACAGTTGGGTGTCCGCATTCAACCGCGCGCCTGCCGGCACTGTGATGGAAATGCCGCAATCGGTGGCGGAATTGATGGTGTTGTCCCGGAAATATCATGAGCAAACTAACGGGCGATTCGATCCCACGATCGGCGCATTGATCCGCCTGTGGGGATTCGGCGCGTGGCGCGGCGAATGGCGGGGCGAGCCGACAGCTGCGGAAATCGAAGCGGCACGTGCGGCTTGCGGGTTTCACCACCTCCCTATCCACGGAAACTCGGTCACCAAACTGCACGGCGGGCTGATGCTGGATTTTTCCGCGATCGCCAAAGGTTATGCCGTGGACCGCATGAGTGGGCTTTTGCGCGATGCCGGATGTGAAAACCATGTCATCGAGTTCGGCGGCGATGTGCTCGCATCGGGTCACGCGCCGGGCAAGCATGGCTGGACGGTGGCCGGCCGCGCACTCGGGAAGCCGATGCTCCTGCACAATGCGGCCATCGCCACCAGCGGCTCGGATCACCAGTTTCGCGGCGGACGTTCGCATGTCATCGACCCCCGCAGCGGCCGGCCGCTTGCCGTGGGCGCGCCGGCCGCCGCCACGGCCGCCACCTGCGCCGAAGCCGATGCGCTTGCCACCGCGGCGCTCGTCGCCAATGGCCGCGCCTATTGAACGGAGGTGAGTGTGGGCTGATACGTTGACTTTTGGATCGACGACTTCAAGCTCGCAGAGGTGGCGGGGCGAGCAGTTATGAACAGTCCGTCACCGGCACCGAAATCCTGCGGCATGAACCAACGAGAGTGTGCTCTCTGCCGCTTTGCCGTCAGGAATCGCCGCGCCCCGCCACAGATGCATAGCTCTGAAGATATGAAAACCACCAAACGATACTTCGCCTGGCTCCTCGCGCTGCCTCCGTTGCTGGCTTCACCATGTCCTGCGGACGAAATCGCAGCCAAGCGTCCCAACATCATCTTCGTTCTGACCGATGACCAGGGCTATGGCGACGTTTCGCTGCACGGCAATCCCATCCTCAAGACGCCCGTGCTCGACCGTCTCGGCGCGAAGAGTGTCCGCTTTCTCGATTTCCAAGTGAGCCCGACCTGTTCCCCAACGCGCAGCGCACTGTTCACCGGGCGTCACGCGTTCAAGAACGGGGTCACCCACACGATCCTCGAGCGTGAGAGGCTTGCGCTCGAGGCGGTGACGCTGGCACAGGTGCTGCGCGATTCCGGCTATGCGACCGGCATTTTCGGCAAGTGGCACTTGGGCGATGAGGATGGTTATTTGCCCGCTGCCCGTGGTTTTGACGAGATGTTCATCCACGGTGCGGGCGGCATCGGGCAGTCGTATCCGGGTTCCTGCGGGGATGCACCAGGCAACAAGTATTTCAACCCCGCCATTCTGCACAACGGGTCGTTCGTGAAGACCGAGGGCTATTGCACCGATGTGTTTTTCCAGCAGGCGCTGAAGTGGATGGATGCCCGCCGGCAGACCGGCAAGCCGTTCTTCACCTGGCTGGCGACCAATGCCCCGCACGCGCCTTACATCGCCAGGCCGGAGGACGCCGCGCTTTACATGGACAAGGTGGACGCGCCGCAGCTCGCGCATTTCTACGGCATGATCCACAACATCGATGAGAACCTCGGCAAACTGCTCGCCCGGCTTGCCGAGTGGGGCATCGAGCGCGAGACACTCGTCATCTTCATGACCGACAACGGCACAGCGAGGGGGGCTTCCGTTTTCAACGCTGGCATGCGCGGGGCAAAGGGCAGTGTCTGGCTTGGCGGCACCCGAGTGCCTTCCTTCTGGCACTGGCCGGGCACGCTGAAACCCGGCGCATCCAAGGCTCTCACCGCCCACATCGATTTCTTCCCCACTATCGCCGAAATCGCCGGGGTGAAGCTGTCCGCGGAGGCGACGCGCCAGATCGAGGGCCGCAGCCTCGTGCGGCTGCTCGCACATCCCGATGCGGCGTGGGAAGAGCGCCACTTGTTCACTCATCAGGGCCGGTGGCCGAAATTGGAGGACCCCGATGACTCGAAATACCGAATGGCCGCGGTGCGCAGCAAGCGTTGGTCGTTGGTCAGTGAGAAGGGCGGCAAGGAACCCGCCTGGCAGTTGTTCGACCTCGCCAATGACTACGGTCAAAAGACCGATGTGGCGTCACGTCATCCGCAGATCGTGCGCGAACTGGCTGCGTCCTTCGATCAATGGTGGGAGGTCTGCCGGCCCATGTTGGTCAACGAAAAGGTGGTGGGCCCCAAACTGAATCCCTTCGCGGTCCGTTATTGGGAACAATTCGGAGGAGGGCCGACTGCTACGGATTACGAGCGCATGGACCCCACCAAACCCTGGCCGCCTCGGAAAAAGTGAACCTCCATGGAATCACCGGCTCGCAATCACCTCGACGGTGAAGCCCTTCAGGTAGCCGGTTTCCGGAATGGTGACGAGGATCGGGTGGTCGGCGCGCTGGCGGTGTTCGGCGGTGAGGCGCAGGGTCTTCTTCGCGTCCACCGAGGCGTCGGCGAGGTTGTCGAGAAACAGCTCGCGGCTGGCGTGGTATGAGCAGCAGAAGGTGGAGAGGATGCCGCCTTTTTCGAGCAGCTTGAGCGAGCGCAGGTGGATCTCCTTGTAGCCGCGCATCGCGTCCATGAGCGTCTTCTTGTTGCGGGTGAAACTCGGCGGATCGAGCACGATCAGATCGTATTCCGGCGCGGCGTGTTTGAGGAAATCGAAGACGTTGTGCTCGATCACTTCGATATCCAGTCCGTTGAGTTTCGCATTGCGGCGCGCGGCCTCGCAGGCGGCGGAGGAGATGTCCACCGCGGTGACCTTGGCCGCGTCGGCGGCGGCGCAGGCTAGGGCGAAACCGCCCTGGTTGGTGAAACAATCGAGCACGCGTCTGCCTTTGGCGAGTCGCGCCACTTCGGCGTGCGCCTGGAGTTGGTCGAGGTAGAGGCCGGTCTTTTGTCCGTCCATCAGATCGACTTCGAAGTCCAGTCCGTTGGCGCGCACCGTGAACGCGCCGGGGTTTTCGCCGTGCAGCATGCCGATTTCCGGCTCCATGGCCTCGGCCTTTCTAACAGGCGAGTCGTTGCGCAGGACGATCGAGGCGGGCGAGAGAACGGAAACGAGCGCGTCCCGGATGATCTCGCGGCGCAGGTCCATCGCGAGCGTGAGCGTCTGCACGCAGAGGTGGTCGCCGTAGCGGTCCACGATGAGCCCGGGGATCCCGTCCGACTCGCTCCACACGATGCGGCAGAGCGTTTCATCGATGCCGGAGCGGCGGCGGTATTCGAGCGCCTGGGTGATGCGGCGC
>JBMTCD010000190.1:0-6905 GCA_049430545.1 Luteolibacter sp. | reverse complement strand
GTCGGCATCATCGCCGCCCAGTCGATCGGCGAGCCCGGCACCCAGCTCACGATGCGGACTTTCCACGTCGGTGGTGTGGCCGCCGCCACCTTCAAGCAGCCGGTGATCAAGGCCAAGAACAGCGGACGCCTCGTTTACAAGGACCTCCGCACGGTCCAGTCCGCAGATGGCAAATGGGTCGTGCTCAACAAGAACGGCTCGGTCTCCATCCGCGACAAGGCCGGCCTTGAGCTGGAAAGCCACAACATTGTTATCGGCGCGGTCATCGAGACCAAGGACGGCGAGGATGTGAAGAAGGGCGACACCGTCGCCACCTGGGATCCTTACAACGTGCCCATCCTGAGTGACAAGGGCGGCAAGATCGAGTTCCGCGACATGATCCCCGGCATCACCGTGGCCACCGAGACCGACAAGGAAACCGGCAAGAAGGGCATGGTCGTCACCGAGCACAAGGAAGACCTCCACCCGCAGGTCGTCATCCTTGATGAAAAGACCAAGGAGGTGAAGGCAAGTTATTCGATCCCAGTGGGCGCCCACCTGTCCGTCAAGGAAGGCCAGGTCGTCACGGGCGGCACCCAGCTCGCCAAGACTCCGCGCAAGGTGGCGCGCACCAAGGACATCACCGGCGGTCTGCCGCGCGTGGCCGAGCTGTTCGAGGCCCGCAAGCCCAAGGAAGCCTGCGTCATTGCCAAGATCGAAGGCGAGGTTTCCTTCGGAACCAATGTCCGTGGCAAGAAACGCGTCGTCGTCACCCACCCGGAGACCGGCGAGCAGGTGGATCACCTTGTCCCGATGGGCAAGCACATCATCGTCACCGACGGCGACAAGGTGAAGCGTGGTGACCAGATCACCGAGGGCCCCGTGTCTCCCGAAGACTTGCTCGAAGCCTGCGGCGCGCAGGAACTCCAGGAACACCTCGTCAACGAAGTGCAGTCGGTCTATCGCGTCCAGGGCGTGGAAATCAACGACAAGCACATCGAGGTGATCATCCGCCAGATGCTGCGCAAGGTGAAGATCACCGACCCCGGCGATGCCGACCAGTATCTCTGGGGCGACCAAGTCGACCGTTCGGTCTTCAAGCGTGTCAACGCCGAGATCGCTGCCAGCGGTGGCAAGCCGGCCGAGGCGGAGCCCGTCCTCTTGGGCATCACCAAGGCCTCGCTCGAGACCGAGTCGTTCATTTCCGCCGCCTCGTTCCAGGACACCACCCGCGTCCTCACCGAGGCCGCCACCCTCGGCAAGATCGACTACCTCAGCGGCTTCAAGGAAAACGTCATCATGGGCCACCTCATCCCGGCCGGCACCGGATTCCCGGTCCACCGCGAGGCCGAGTTCGAGTTCACCGTGGAGGAGCCCGAGCCGATCGTCCAGACGGCCGAACCCGAGGAAGCCATGGAGCAGGAAGACAGCGCCACCGCCTGACGCCCTTCCCTCTCCCAGCCAACCAATGGAAATCCCGGCCGGCGCATCCGCTGTCCGGGATTTTCCGTATCAATTTGCGATTCCGTAATTTACGAATCCATGGAGACCACCTGACGCAACCATGGACGTGTCTGAGTTCACGCTTCAGCGTGCTCTTCCGGGGTGGAGCCCCCATGGAGAAAAGCGCCTGCAGGCTTCACTCAGACACCTCCTGGATGAAGCCACATTCTTTTTTGAACTTCGCAACAAATCCAAGCGCTTGCTGCTCTATCTTCACATTCCGTTCTGCCACCGCATTTGCCCGTATTGCTCGTTCTACAAGCATACGCCAGGCGATACGCCGGTGGGGGGATTCATCGATGCGCTCGCCGCCGAGGCCGCCCGCAGGATCGTGCGGCCGCCGCGAACCATCTATCTCGGTGGCGGAACGCCCAGCATGCTCTCGCCGCGGCATTTGGAGAAATTGTTCGGAGCATTGCACCAGGCGGTCGATTTTTCCCGGCTCGATGAAGTCACGCTCGAGGCGAATCCGGCCACTTTCGATCCGCGCAAGGCGCGGCTGTTCCGCGATCTCGGCGTCACCCGTGTCTCGCTGGGCATCCAATCGTTCGCGCCGCATGTGCTGCAAACGCTGGGCCGTGAACACACCGCGGAGCAGGCGGCGGAATCCGTGCTCCTGCTCCACGAGGCCGGCCTGCCGCAGGTCAACATCGACCTCATGTTCTCCATCCCCGGCCAGTCGGCGGAAAACTGGGAGGAAACCCTGCGCCGCGCCGTCTCGCTGGCCCCCGATCACATCTCCGCCTACAATCTCACCTACGAGGAGGACACCGAGTTTTTCGAATCGCTGCGCCGTGGTGAAATGCGCGCCGACGAGGACGGGGACGCCAAAATGTTCCACCTGGCCCATGACTTGTTGACTGCCGCCGGATTCGATCACTACGAAACCTCGAACTATGCCATGCCCGGCATGCGCTCGTCTCACAACGAAGGCTACTGGCGCGGCGAGGAATACCTCGGCCTCGGCCCCTCCGCTGTCTCGACCATCGACGGCCGGCGCATCAAAAACGTCGCCGACACCGCCGCCTACATACAACGCGTCGTGTCGCTCGGCCATGCCATCGATGATATCGAGCCTCTCGATGCGGAGGCCGTACGCATCGAGCGCATCGCGCTGGGGTTGCGCACCACCGCGGGTGTCGCCATGGATCTGCTGGACGAAGGTGCCCGCCTGCGTGCGGAAGAATTGAGCCGCCAAGGCCTCGCCCGAATCGAGCAAAACCACGTGGTGCTCGCAGGGCGGGGGAGGGCGCTCGTCGATCCCATCGCGGCGGAGCTGATCTGAAGCAGCGCGGATCCGTGATTGATGGCGTCAGGGCTTGCGGCTAAGGTGGGTGCATGGCCGGTCAACGGAGAAAAAGCCGCATTTCCCTGCTCTCATGGTTCGGAAAACGCGACGTTTTCTACATCACCGTGCTGGTGGTCGCATGGATCGCCTCCGGCTATGCCGGCAAGATGAAGCGCGGGCTCAAGGAGGTCTTTGCGCCGCTCACCGTGCCAGCGCCTGCTGCGATTGAAGAGGAGGACATCCGCCGCCAGATCGAGGCACGCCTGCGCACGGAAATGGAGGAGGAACTCGAGCGCGAAATCGCCGCGATGAAACAGGCCGCCGCGGAAGAGGAAGCCCGCGAGCTGGCCGAGGCCGAGCAGCGCGGGGCCGGCGACCAACCGCTCCTCGGCTCCGTGACCGATGTCCGCAAGCTCCGTACAGGCATTCCTTTCACCACCGATATCGACATCACACAGGGCGGCATCGCCTCCATCGAGCGCGCGGATGACGAGAGCTACGCCGCTTTTTATCGGCTCTCGCTGCGCCGGCCCGCGCCCGCGAAAACCATGGAGGAACTTGAAAAAACCAGCCCGGATCTCGGCAAGATCCTTCCCGGCCTGCCGGACATCCTGGCCGAAGCCGAGGTTTCCAAGTGGTTCCACCAACTCTATGACAACAAAATCACACGCATCCGCCACGACGCGCACGCGCTCAATGAAGTCCTCACCAAGCACAACCTCTATGACTGCGAGACCATCCTGCATCTGCGCGCACCCGACGGCAGCCCGGTATTTCTGATGCAGGCGGAAATGGACGTGGTCTCCGACGGCTCCGACGGCGACCGCCTGCCCGAGATGCCGGACGCGATCGTCAATTCCACGCACTATCAGCCGTTCACGAGTTATGGCTGGAAAAAACTCACCCATACTCCCAATCCGATGGTCGCCGGCTGGGAGCGGCGGCTGGAAAACGGCCGCCGCGAACTCGCCGATCCCGCCACCACCGCCCAGCGCAAGGCATGGCTGCGCGAGCGCATCGAATACCTCAAGCGCGGCATCACCGACCTCAAGGCGCGCAGTTTCCTCATCGCGGAATACGATCCATTCATCGTCATCCCGGTGAACCTGCTCACCTCGCGCGAAACCTTCGCGCCGAACGTGGGCGATTACGCCGTGGTCATCCACCAGGGGAAAATCTATCCGGGCATCGTCGGCGATGGCGGTCCCACCTTCAAGGTGGGCGAGGCCTCGCTGCGCATGGCCAGGGAAATCAACCAGCGCGCCTCACCCTACAGCCGACCGGTTTCCGACCTCAAGGTGACCTATCTGGTTTTCCCCGGCAGCCGAGCGGAGCGGCGCGGACCGCCGGATTACGAATTGTGGCAGCAGCGCTGCGCGGAGTTGCTGCAGGGGATCGGCGGACTCGGAGAGGGTTATGAACTGCACGCATGGAAGTGCCTGCTGCCAACACCGGAGCCGGTGCCTGAACCGGAGCCTCCCGTGGACACCGCCGTCACTCCTCCGCCAGCATCCGGCGCAGCCGCTCCCGATACAGCGCCGCCAGCACGCTCAGAAGAAGCGTCAGGCACACCGCGGTGACGCCCAATTCCAGCACGGGAGCCGCACCGCGCTCGTGCTCGCCAGCCAGGAAGCCCGCCAAGTCCGGCAGGTTGCCGAGGCCCCGCGCAGCGCCCAGCAAGGCCAGCACGCCCGCCCCGATCACCCCGTGCCAGCGCATCTTCAGGCTGAAAAACCCGCAGATCAGCAAGCCGCCGCCGAGTGTGAGCGCGCCATGCAGGAAACCGCCCGCCGCATCCTTGTCCAGCAACCGGTGCGCCGCCACGCCCAGCCCGAGGATCGCCGCGCCGCTGAAAAAAATCCGGATCCGCATGCCCGGAGTCTGTCCGCCCCGCACCCGCTGTGCAATCCCGCTCACGATCTCCTGCCGCAATTCCAATGAAATGAAGCGCCGTTTCGCACGGTAGTGGATTTGGGCGAATTATCCGCCATTTTTCCAGTCATGAACACCACAGCCACCCGACGCCATTTCATCAAACAAACCGCCCTGCTTGCCGGCATGCCGGCGATCGTCCCCGCATCCGTGCTCGGCCGCGACGGCAAGGTCGCCCCGAGCAACCGCGTCGTGCTCGGCGGCATCGGTCTCGGCCCCCGCGGGCGCCAAGTGCTCGGGTGCTTCCTCAAGCAGGCGGACGTCCGCTTCGTCGCGATCGCCGATGTCCAGAAGGAGCGCCGGGAAATCATCCGCAAGATGGTGGACCGCCATTATGCAGACACCTCCTGCACCGCCCATTCCGATATGCGCGAGGTGCTCGGCCGAGATGACGTGGACGCCGTGCTCATCGCCACCGGCGACCGCTGGCACGCCCCGGCCTCGATCCTCGCCGCCCGCGCCGGCAAGGATGTCTATTCGGAAAAACCTTGCACGATGAGCATCGTGGAAAGCCGCCAGCTCGACGAGGAAATCCTCAAGCACAACCGGATCTTCCAGGCGGGCACCCAACGCCGCAATGTGCCCAATTTCCAGCTCGCCGTGGCGCTGGCGCGCGAAGGAAAGCTCGGGGCCCTGAAATCGCTGCACGCCGGGATCATTCCGCCCGCGGAATACGCTCCGGACCTGCCCGCCGAGCCGCTGCCCGATCCTGCGGAGGTCGATTGGGACCAATGGCTCGGTGCCGCTTACGAGCGGCCGTTCAACCAGCAATACCTGCGCGGCCGCTGGCGCGGCCACCAGGGGCTCATGGCTTCCTACAGCATCACCGAATGGGGATCGCACACCGTGGACCTCTGCCAATGGGCGGCCGATGCCGATGGCACCACGCCTGTCGAATACGAGCCCGAGGGCCGGACGATCCATGCCACCTACGCCAACGGCGTGAAACTCGTCATGCGCGAGGCCGGCTTCAAGAGCGAGGGCCAGTGGCTCGGCTTCGGCACCTGCCCGGTCCGCTTCGAAGGCGAGGACGGCTGGGTGGAGGCCGGCGACATGGGCAAGATCGCCACCGCCAATGCCTCGCTGTTGGAGGGCCGCATGCCCCCGGAAATGGGCGGCACCGATGCAACCCGACATGTGCGCGAATTCGTCGATTGCGTGAAATCCCGCGCCAAACCCGCGACCCACTCCACCGTCACCCGTTACGGCCACGTCGCCTGCCACGCCGCGGCCATCGCATGGAAACTCGGCCGCAAGCTCCGTTTCGATCCCGCCACCGAGAAATTCATCGGCGACGACGAAGCCAACGGCATGCTCGACCATCCGCGCCGCGAGAAGTGGGACGTGTGACAATTCCTTTCGCGGAAAATCACACCGGGATCAACAAGGTGGAATCGGGCCAGAGCGCGGACAGCGCCTCGTCCAGAGTAGCGAGTTTGCCGCCACTGCGACGGGCGAGATCCGCCAGCCAGGCATCGGTCACTTGGCGGTGCCCCGTCAGGCGCGTGGGATCGATTTCCGTGTAGGAAAAATTTTCCGGCCAGAAGACATGCTTCGGATGCTGGCGATAGGCATCCAGGGTCCGCCATGCGGCCGCCGGGCTTTTGTCTTCGGCAAGTTGCATGTGGACCCGCAACAAGGTCCCTTCCGTCACCGGACACGTGGCGAACGAGCGGATTCCCCCAAACCACCTCAGGCAACGCCCGCGGTGTGGATGATCCCTCAAGGCGAGCGCCACCAACACGTTGCCATCCAACAAGTAGGTCATGGGTGCGGAGTCCGGGTTGGATTCCATCCGGCTGCTTCCATGACCCGTGTGTCATCGTCATCGATGGCGCGCTGAATTTCCTCACTGGACAGCGCGCGTCCGTCACCCCGCACCACGGGAAGCAGGGTGTCCGGATCGATGGAAAAGCCATTTTCCCGTTCCCGACTTTGCGGAGATTCAGCGGCGGCTGGGGAAATCCGCTGCCGCAGCAGATCCCCCACAGCTTTGCTGATCGATGTCCGCTCGGCAATGGCATGGCTGCGGGCCATCGCGTAAAGATCATCATCCAGATTGATGGTGAGTCTCATGCGGCAAAAGATGGTGCAGTGGTGCAGTGGTGTCAAGGTGCTTGTGGGGCTGGCGCATCTTGAAATCCGGAATTTTTCACCGCCAAGACGCCGGCATGTAGTCATTCAAGCTGTTTCTTTAGGGGAA
>JBMTCD010000189.1:0-6950 GCA_049430545.1 Luteolibacter sp. | reverse complement strand
CGAGGAACAAGTTCGCCACATCGCGCGAGTAAAGCGACCGCAGCGGCACGTTGTGCGGGCCGCGCAGATACCGGTGGGTGCTCGGGTTCTCCTTGTCGTGAAAACCGCCCGGCGGATGGTGGTCGAACCCCCATCCCCCGTAGGCCACGGCATCCTCGAAATGGGCCTGCAAGTCGATCTCGTTCATGCTCAGGATGTGGTCCCCCACGAAGCGCCGCGACTCGCGCTTGCCGGGCACCGCGCCCATCCAGTCGAGTTCGTAGGTCGCAAGGCGCTCGGCCAGCGGCGAGCGGTTCTTGAGGTAATCCCACACCGCGAGCGTGATGCGCTGCACTTCCGCCTTGATCCGGCTGGTGTCATGCACGGTGTCGAGCGCACCGCCCCATTCCAGCCACCAGAAGCCGCCGGTGTCCGGGAAAAAGTGCTCGCAGACCGGGCGATAGGGGCCGAAATCGTCCTCGTTGATCTCCATGCCCACCCAGGCCGGCCGCTCGAACGGCATCTGCCGCCCGGCATCCCGCGCATGCATGTGCAGGCTCATGCCCATCGTGTCGCCGGTGGGCTCGTCGGGACACATCGGTTCGTCAAACTCGCCGCGCGCCTCCACCCCCATGCGGAACGGCGCGCCTGAGAGCGAGCCCACGATGCCGTCGCCGGAGCAATCGGCGAAATGCGCCGCCTCGAACACATGCCAGGTCTCGTCCATCGCACAGTAGGCTTTCACGCTGGTGATACGCGTGCCGGTCATCGCGATGTCGCAGACGGCGGTGTTGAGGAAAAGATCGAGCTGCGGTTCGTTTCTAACAAGGTTTTCCAGCTCCAGGTTCCAGCCTTCGGGGCACCAGGTCGGATTGCGGCGCAGATTGTTGAGGAACAGCTCCTCGATCAGTCCGGTTTCCCGGGAATAGGCGAAGTTGCACTGGGTGGCGCCCACCGGTGGCACGCGGATCTCGGTGCTGGCGTTGCCACCGAGCACCGGCCGGTCCTGGACGAGCGCGGTGCGGATTCCCTGTCGCGCCGCCGTGACCGCGGCGCAGATTCCGGCCAGGCCACCGCCGATGACGGTGAAGTCGTGGTGATGTTCAATGGTCTTCATGCGCGGGTTGGACGGGATGAGGCCGCGCTGGCGACAGCGCGGGATGGGTCATTCGGGAGTGGTGGGTTGGAAACAGCGCTTGATGGCAAACGCAACGGTGGCGAACACAAGGCATGTGATCGGATAGATATAGAATTCGTCGAGGCTGATGACTTCCCGGCTTTTCAGGACCACCAAGGTCAATGCCACCGCCACCGAGACGAGGGCCGCAGAGAGGATTCCCTTGAATGATCCCCGTCTTGCCAACGCAAAAAGCGCGATCATCAGCATCGGGCCGTAGGTCAGGACCGGCACCTTGTAGGCGAGGTTGAGCAGGCCCTCGTCCTGCACCAGCCGGCCGGCGAGGTAGGCCAGAAGACTGAGGACCATCCCCCATCCGACCACCGAAATCCGCGACATGCGCAGGCATTTCCGTTCGTCCGCAGCGGGGTTGATCCACTTTCGGTAGATGCCGTTGACGGTGGTTTCCGAGAGCGCGGCCAACGCCGAGTCGAGGGTCGAGATCCCGGCTGCGAAGATGCCTGCGATGAGCAAACCGCTCACGCCCGCCGGCAGTTCGTGCACGATGAAGTAGGGGTAGGCGCGGCCCGGTTGCCCGGCCAGTAAGGCGGCTGCCTTCGCATCGAGTGCGTGGTGCTGGTAGTAGAGCCACAGCCCGAGCCCCACCGCAGCCATCAGCAGGCTGAAGACCACGACTCCGAGCGACCCGAGCACCGCCTTGCGCGCCTCTTTGTAGTCCCGGCAGCACATCATGCGCTGCGTGATGACCTGGTCGACCGAGTTCTGCGCCAGCTCGAAGATGGCGAAGCAGAACAGCCCGGTCCAGATGGTCCAGGTTTTCGCCGGGTCGGCCGCGATGTCGATGAGTTTCAGCTTGGCGGCCCCGTCGAGCTGGAGGACGGCTTCTCCGATTCCGAACGGCAGCCCGTTCATGACCGCCAGCAGCGACACAACCGCCCCGGCCAGCATCACCGCAAACAAGATGCAATCGGTCCAGATGACCGTGGTGATCCCTCCCATCAAGGTCCACAGCACCGCGAAGATTCCGATGACCAGGACCGACTGGCCCACCGGGATCTCCACCACCACGCTGAGCACCAAGGCGATTGTAAACAGGCGCACGCCCTGGCCGAGGATGGTGCTTGCCAGGAACAAGCCGCGCGAGAGCTGGGATGCGCCTGCCCCCAGCCGATGCTCGATGAAATCATAGGGACTGTAGATTTTCTGCTCGAAATACGGCTTCACGAACAAGCAGGCCATCAGGAGCTTGGCCACCACGAAGCCCAGCAGCGTGCCCTGCAGGAAAAGCAGGTTGCCGCCCTGCTGGAACACCGCCCCCGGCACCGCAATGACCGTCACCGCGCTGAGCTGCGAGGCCATGATCGAGCCCGAAACCGCCCACCACGGCAGGTTTCGTCCGCCGAGGAAAAAGCCGTCCATTCCACTCGCCCTGCCCTTGAGCAGGTGCCCCAAAAGAGTCGTGCCAAGGACCACTGCGATGAGGATGTCCCAGTCGATCCAGCCAAAGTTGATGGAATAGTCGTTCAAACCCGTCGAATGAAAGCAGTTCTGGCGTTGTGCGCTGAGCCACAGCGCGCGCAGGCTGGAGAGTTTCCGCCCGGCGGTCAATGCGCTGAAGCGCACCAGAATTACGGTTTTGCGTCGAGGTGTCTTGTGGTGCCGCCAGCCGCTCAGGCAGCGCGGCCCGCAGGGCCGGGTTGGCTTGGTATGCCAATTCGGATACGCAACAAATTGGAGTCGGCGGCCTTTCTTCTTGTGCTCTTCGGTATGCGGACCACCTGCGGTTCATTTGCAAATCGCTTGAGCCGTTCTGCCTTCGATCCGTCTTGCCCGCATGGCGATCGTCACGCCGGAGATCACCAGCGCTCCGCCAAGCCACTCGCCCGGGTGCAGGGTTTCATCGAGAAAGATCCAGCCGGACAGCAGTGCGAAGAGCGGCACCAGGTTGATGAAAACGCCGGACGCCACTCCGCCGATCCGCCGGATCGCATGATAATAGGCGAAGTAGGCCAGGCTGGTTGCCGGCACCCCGAGATAGGTGATGCCGATCCATGCGGCGGCATCGATGGCGCGGATTGTGTCCAACAGCCCGCCGGCCAGCGCGAACGGCAGGATCAACGCCGTGCCGAGCAGGCAGGACCATGTCACCGCCACCAATGGCGGCAGTTCATTCATCACCGGCCGGGCGAGCAGGGTGTAGGCCGTCCAGCAAAACACGCATCCGAGAATCATCAGGTCGCCGGATTTGACGCCGCACCGGATCAACGCGGACGGATCGCCGCGCGAGATGACGATCCACACGCCAGCGAGCGAGATCAGGATGCCAGCGATGGCGTTTCGCGAGGGTCGCTTGCGCTCGAGGGCCGCCGAGCAGAGCGCGATGCAGGCCGGGATGAAGCCGACGATCAGCCCGGCGCGTCCCGCCTCGGTGGTCTTCAAACCGGTGAAGAACAGGAAACTGTAGCCGAAGATCCCGGTGGCAGCGAGCAGCAGCAGATGAGGCAGCAAGCGGGCGGGCACCCTGAGGGCGGCAGCACCGTGAAGCCGCAGGCAAATGAGCACCAACACGGCAGCCGCCATGGCGAAGCGCAGCAGCGCGGCGGCCCATGGATCCACCGAGACGGAAACCACCCGGCCGACCGGCCAGGTGCCGCCCCACAAGGCCATGGTGGCCACCAGCATGAGAATCATCGGCCAGCGCGGAGCGTCGGGATTCTCCTCTGGAACGCGGGATGACATATCTCAGATGATTTGTAACCGCGAAGGCCGGAAGCGCATCATTTGGCAGCCGCGTGCCGGATCACGAATTCCACCAGCTTGTCGCTTTGGAACCAGTGCCGGTTCATGTCGTGACCGCCGCCGGGGATGATATCGAGTGTCATTTTTCCGCCGAGTGAGTCATAGCGTTGTTTGAGCAGACCGGAGTTTTCATTCAACGGAACGACCGTGTCGTTGTCGCCGTGGAGATGGAAGATCGGGATGCCGGCTTTGGCGAGCGGGCCGAGGCGCTCGATGGGGCTGTGATCGGCGAGTTGCGCGGCGAATGCCTGCTCCGAGATGCCGTAGGCAGCGCTTGTCCGGGCGAGTCCGGGCCAGCTTGCGGGATTGCAGACCGGATAGATGCCGGCGATGGCCGCGAGCTTGTCGGGATGTTCCGCGGCCCAGTTGTAGAGCATCAGCCCGCCGCGGCTGCGGGCGAGCAGACAGGGCCTGGGGGACAGGCCACGGTTGGAAACGAGTTCCCGGTAAAACGCGGTGAACCACGCGCGACCCTGCAGGTTGCCCATCGATTCGCCGACGTCGATTCCAGCCACGGCGATGCCGGCCGCGGTGAATTTTTCAAACATCCACTTTTCCTCGCCGCCCGGCAGTCTTGGCAATGTGGGCGCATACCAGACCCATGGCGTGGGTCTTGTGGTGTCGTGGTTTTCCGGCTGGATGAGGAAGGCGGTGCGGCCCTCGATAGTGAAGGTTTCACCGGGCAGCGGGAGTTTCTTCATTGGCTTTTCCAGCGCCTTGCGGATGCCGGCGGCGATGGCCTGGCCGAGTGCTTCCTGTTCGGCTTTCTGATAGAAATGCACGTCGCTTTGTTTTCGCCAGTTGTCGAACACCGGCGAGGCACCGATCACGGCGTGGAGGTCGGTGACGAGGATGTCGGGATGCCGGCGCATGACTTCGAGGGCTGCGGCGTTGAATTCCGCTGAGGCACCCTTGCGGCGGGCATAGCGGCCCTTGTTGTGATTGGGCACCGGGGTGGTTGTGCAGAAGATCAGCCGGGCACCGGTCTTGCGCAGGATGGCGATCTGTTTTTCCAGGTTGGCCTGATAGGTGGCGATGGGCACGGAATAGGCGCCCCAGGTGTCGGTCTTGGCGTCGTAGGCTTGTTTCAGATCATGCAGGCCGTGATTGAACTGGACAACGTCCCAGTGAAGCCCCTTCTGCCGGAAATCGCCGAGCCAGAGTTCGGTGTTGAGCACGCCGCGCTCCGATGGCCCTGCGTTGCCCTCGTTGCGGTGATAGTTGGCCACGCCTTTCAAAGCGGCCATGGCGGCGTCGTGGTAGTTCATGCTGATCGAGTCGCCAATGACGAGAACGCGCGGCAGCTTGGGATCGTCGCTCGGACGCGCGTCGGGCAGGGGAGTGGCGCCGGTGCGGTCCGCCACGAGCGTCGTTTCCTTGAGCAGTTCGAAACCGCGCGTGGCCGGATCGACCTGAGACAGCGCGCCGGAGATTTCCGCGCCTATGCAAGCATGACAGAACAGGTAGAGGACGAGGATCTTCAGGCTGGGAACGAGACTTCTCATAGGCGGAAACATCGGTGGATGGACGGAGGCGCTGGTGATAACGCGCGGCGAGGCGGCCCTGTTGCAGAAATGTCTGGCCGCCGGGATTTTCGTTGGCAGTTGGCCACTGCGCCGTTAGGTGAACGTCAATCCATGAGCACGTCACATCATTCCAGATCGATGCATTGCGTTTCCCGCGGGTGGCTGGCCGCCGCGGTTGCCGTTCTGGCCGCATGTCCGTTTGCCGCCGGGCAACGAGCCGCGCCGCCCGATTTCACCAAGGGCGACGGCATTCCCGAAAAGGCGCGGCACGATTGGAACCTCGGCGCGACCGGCTTGCGCGGGTGGATGTTCACCCAGGATTTCGCCACCGTGGCCGCGCGGCAGATCAAAGTCACCGCCGTCGCGGAAGGCTCTCCAGCGCATGGTGTCGTGCAAGTCGGCGACGTGATCCTCGGCGTCGGCGGGAAGCCGTTCTCCTACGATCCGCGCACGGAATTCGGCAAGGCGCTCACACTCGCGGAGTCCGGGAAGGGCGCGGGCAAGTTCGTGCTGACCCGCTGGCGTGCTGGAAAGCAGGAGGAAGTCACCATCACGCTTCCGGTGCTCGGCGACTACAGCGCGACGGCTCCGTTCGACTGCGCGAAATCCAAGCTCATCCTCGAGCGGGGCTGCGCCAACTTGGCCCAGCGCATGGCGGAGCCGTCCTACAACCCCGATCCGATCGTCCGCTCGCTCAACGCCCTCGCGCTGCTGGCCGGAGGAAAAAAGGAGCATCTCCCGCTGGTGAAGCGCGAGGCGCAACGCGCCGCCGACTACGAGGGCAGGGGATTTCGAACCTGGTATTTCGGCTATGTGATGATGCTCGCCGCCGAATACCGGCTTGCGACGGGCGACGATTCCGTGATGCCCGGCCTGCGGCGGCTTGCGCTGGAAACCGCCAAGGGACAGAGCGCCGTCGGCTCGTGGGGGCATGACTTCGCGAGGCCCGATGGACGGCTCAAGGGCTACGGCATGATGAACGCGCCCGGGCTTCCGCTCACCACATCTCTGGTTCTGGCGCGCGCCGCCGGCGTGGACGATCCGGCGATCACCGCCGCCATCGAGCGCAGCCTGCGCTTGCTGCGCTTCTACATCGGCAAGGGTGCCATTCCCTACGGCGATCACGGGCCATGGATGGAAGGCCATGAGGACAACGGCAAATGCGGCATGGCCGCGGTGCTCTTCAATCTCACCAACGAAGACGAGGGCGCGGAGTTTTTCGCGCGCATGAGCCTCTCCGCCCACGGCGGCGAGCGCGACTGCGGACACACCGGGAATTTTTTCAACGTGCTCTGGGCCATGCCCGGCGTGTCGCTTTCCGGTCCGCACGCTGCCGGCGCATGGATGCACGAGTTCGGCGCGTGGTATTTCGACCTCGCGCGGCGTTGGGACGGCAGCTTTGCCCATCTCGGGCCGCCGGAGCCGGACTTCGACAGTTATCACGATTGGGACGCCACCGGTGCCGTGTTGCTCGCTTATGCCGCGCCGTTGAAAAACCTCTACATTCT
>JBMTCD010000188.1:0-6987 GCA_049430545.1 Luteolibacter sp. | reverse complement strand
GGGACCGGTGCCTTGTGGGCTCGGAGCTTCTGACCGGCGCCCCCCCGCGCCTGGATCAGTTTTGCGTCACCTCGACCCGAACGAACAATTTCTGGACGGAAGTTCCGGTCACTGTGGCCGTGACAGTGGTGAATCCGGCCGCCGGCGTGTCGGGTTGGGCTGAAAAACTCACCGTGGTGCCGGCACCTGCCCCTTCCGGGAAGAATGTGACGAGATCCTTGGACCATGTGTAGGCGGCCGTCAGGTCATTGGCGAGGGTTCCCTGCGGGTGGCTGAAGGTGAAGGTGCCGGTGCCCACCCCTTCAACCGTGATCCCTGCGGAGAACTCGCCGGGGTGGGTGCCGAAGAAGTTTTCCACCCCATTGTCTTTTCCGTCCCTGTCCGGGTCATCATTGACGCCGGTTTGTACGCCGAGTCCGCCGTATGAGGCAATCCAGTCGGCAAAAGAGCCGCCGCCACCTTCATTGTCCGGCAGGTAAATCAGCAGCGGCTCGAAGCCGACGTCCTCCATGCTGCCGAGCCATTTGAAGCACCGGTTGGCTGGTCCTTCGGCATCCGACGCCAATCCCAGATAGAGGTCGCCGCCGATCGCGCTGTTGAATGCGCTGGTCAGGGCTGCGCTGCTGAAGCTGAGCGTCTGGTTGTCATTGCCGGTCTGCGGGGTGAACGCAATCGTGGCCAGGGGAGTTCCCGTGGGAAACGGCTGGCCCGCCCCGGCCCAATCCGAGGAAACGGCAAACAGCGTGAAGGTCTGCGGCAGCGATGAGGTGTTGTTCTCGTTTTCGCCGATTCCAAAGCCCGAGCCAGCAAAGCGAAGAATGACCTCGCCTGTCGCAGCTGTTTCTTCCGAGAGGTCGAAGGTGAGATAGCTTCGGAAATAATCATCTGCGAGCAAGGGACCGACGCCGAGGTTTCCGGTGTGAGAGGGGTCGATGTTTGCCACCGTTGACGGTCGGGCAATGCTGTCGAACGCGGGAATCAGCGAGGCTGCCGCGGTGAAACTCCAGCTCTCATCATCGACGATGCCCGTGAATGGGTTGCCGACGGAGTCGGTGACGGCGCCCGCCGAAATCTGCACGGCATATAAGTCGCCAATCTCCATCGGTGCGCCCGGAACAAGCGTGAGGGTGTTGCCCGAAACCGTCACGGCAGGATCGTCAATCGGATAGACCGTCTCGGTGCCTTGGCTCAGGTTGCGGAGGACGACTTGACCCGCTCCGCTCTGGCTTACTTCTAAATCATCAATATACCAGCCCAGATAGTCGTCCGTGCCACCTCCGGTTCCGATCAGACACCATTCGACCCGCACGATTTGACCCAGCCCGTCGGCCAGATCAATGGCGGGAACCGCAGCCCAGCCCGAGTTGCCCGGAGTTACCGCATAGATGGCCTCCGCAACGACTGTATCCGTGGTGTCATCAATCAAATTGACCACCGCGATGTCGTCGGGAGAAAGATCGAAGGCTTGGGCAAAGGAAAGCGATGCACCGCTGGCCGAACGCAGGTCAATGGGTGCCGAGCGCAGGCGACTCGTGGTTCCGCCAGTTGAAACCGAATCGTAGTAGCCTTCATCGCCTGCTCCGCCTGCGTAGCTTCCCAGGTTGGTGCCCCAGCAAGCGCCCTCGCCGCTGGAGGCTCCGTTTCCCCTGTCGACCGTTCCGCCGTAGCTGAATGAATCAGGCGTTCCGTATTCCCAGTCGGAACCCTCGGTCGTCATTACCGTGAAGCTTCCGTTTCCATCCTCGAAGTCTTCCCGCAGTAGGACGGGCGTGCTGATTGTCTCGGAGAATGTGGCAACCAGAGCGCTGGTCGCAGGGGCGACGCTCTCGTGCTCGGGTGAAAGCGAAACGATCGTGGGATTCACAGCATCGGCCACGGTCGTGAAATTCCATATTGTCTCGTCAAGGATTCCCGCGAAGAGGTTTCCTGTGACGTCCGTGACCGCTCCGGCATCGATCAGGATCGCGTAGTCGTTGCTGTTTGCCAGGCTGGTGGTGAGCTCGATCGTCAATGTGCTGCCGGATATTGAAATCCGGGGGTCATTGATTGGGATTACGATGTCACTGTCGCTGGTCAGGTTCCGGATTGTGATGTTGCCGGTGCCTGCCGCGATTGTCTCGTTGAAGTTGACCACGAGGTTTGCACCGAGATCAACCTCGGTGGCGTTGTCCGCCGGAGAAGTCGGAAAGAGCATGTTCGGCGGTGTTCCATCGGCAACGGTCTGGAAGTTCCATGTGGTGTCATCCGCGATGCCGGCGAAGAAGTTTGGAACTTCAGCCAGATCCTTGACTGCGTCGTTGCTGATCTTGATCGAATAGCTTTTGCCTGAGCCTAGCGGTGCATCGGGTTCGATCACGAGGTCGGCACCAGAAACTGTGACTCGCAGGTCAGGCAGAGTGATCACGGTATCGGGGCCACCGCTTAGATCATCAATGGTGATGGTTCCGCCATTTTCCAACGCGATTTGCTCGTTGAAAACGGCGCGGATGGCGGTGGCGACCAGCACGCCCGTGGCATCATCAGCTGGAACTGTGGGCGGCACGATCGTCGGAGGGACTCCATTGTCCAGAACGACGCCCGTTACATCGCTGAAGCCATAGGCACCATTGCTGAGTCGCAGACTGTCGAGTGTGCCGGGATTTGAGGTGGCCGAGTATGCGATGATGCCGATCGTGTTGAGACTGCTGCCCATGATCGCGTTATCGAGCACCAGATCGTGAATGGGTGTCTGGTTTTCGAGCACATCGGACTCGCCGAGGCTGAGGTCGGGGTTGACCCACAGCCGCAGGCGGTCTTCGGTTCCCGTGTTGTCCATTTGCAGCAGGCCGAGCATCAGCACTGTTTCGTTTGCGGTGAATACACCGGTTTTGGCATTGGTTCCGGGGCCGTAGACATTGAAACTGCTACCGACCGCGATGATCCGGACATTGTCCTGACCGTTAAAGCCCTTGACGCTTCCATTGAGGTTGAGTCCGAGCCGTCCATCTGCGCTGGGTGCCATCAGCCATGACATCCAGATGTCGCCGGTCATGCCTCCAGTAGCACGGTTCTGGCGGCGAACGGAGCTGCTGTTTCCCGTCACCGAGCGCCCCGTTCCCGTTTGGGTGATGTTGTAGCCGGTGGAGCCGGGGGCCACAAGATCGCCAGTGGTCGTCAGGATCACACTGGTTCCATCCGTGGTTCCATCGGCGGCATCTTCACCCCACTTGATTTGCTCACCAGCCGTGAAGCCTTCCGGCCAACCGGTGCCGTAGTTGCTGTTCAGCAGTCGCTGATTGCCGGGAAAGTCGTTGAAATCGGAAACAATGGGTGCCGCCATGGGAATCCCTGTTCCCAGCAGCGAAACGAGTGCGAATCTGGCAATCGATGGGTGTGTTTGCATCATTTTGTTTTTTTGGGTTAGGATAGGGTAGGACACTTTTAGCCTGAATGACAGCCAGATCGTGACTGCACCCCACAATCAAGGAGCTTCCGGGGCCGAGCGCCGGAAGCACAGAGATGACCTGCGTATCAGGAAGAGCGACGACGCCGGGCGGCAAGACCTGCCATGCCAATCAAGGCAAGGCTCAGCGTGCCGGGCTCCGGAATAACGCTCGCTACGCCCGTCACGGCGGTGAAGCCATTGGGATCATTGCTTAGCCGGAGGCTGTCGATCCTGCCTGGATTCTTGCTGGCCGAGTAGGCGACAATGCCAACCGTGTCGAGGCTGCTGCCCATGATCGCATTGTCCAGCACCAGGTCATGGATGGGCGTCTGATTGGTCAGCACGTTCGTCTCACCGAGGCTGACCGTGGGATTGACCCACAACCTCAGGCGGTCGTCGATACCCGTAGCGTCCATTTGGAGCAGGCCGAGCAAGAGAACGGTTTCGTCGGCCAAAAACACGCTCGTTTGGGCGTTGGTTCCGGGACCATAAACATTGAAACTACTGCCCAAGGCAATGATCCGGACGTTGTCCGCCCCATTGAAACCCTTGACGCTTCCGTTGAGGTTGAGACCAATCCGTCCATCCGCGCTGGGTGCCATCAGCCATGACATCCAGATATCGCCTGTCATGCCTCCAGTAGCACGATTCTGGCGGCGTGTCAGGTCACTGTTTCCCGTCACCGAGCGCCCCGTTCCAGTTTGGCTGATGTTGTAGCCGGTGAATCCCGGGGCCACAAGATCGCCAGTGGTCGTCAGGATCGCACTGGTTCCGGCAGCGGTGCCGTCCGCAACGTTCTCGCCCCACTTGACTTGGCTGGCGGAGTCGAAACCAGCCACCGGCCAGCCCGTGCCGTAGTTGGTGTTGAGCAGTCGCTCGTTGTCGGGAAAGTCATTGAAATCCGCAACGAGTGTGACAGCTGAGGCCGTGCCGGCCGACAGAAGCGAAACAAAGGCGAATTTGGCTATGGTTTTTCTGGGATGCATTGGTTTTCGGGTTTTGTGGTTGGGTGCATGTTCTTGGTCGGAAGATGTCGGAATCGTCTTTATGCAGGATAGCAGTTCCGAAAAATGGAGTTTACGATTGGATAAAGCTGCGAGACAGGCTTCATTGAATCAATACACAGTCGCGTTTTAGTGAGTGCAATGCCTCATGGCAGGAGACAAGTGAGGAGGCTTCGATGAAGAAATATCCACAGATCGGACCCGGGCCAGATTTGATTTTACTGAAACAGTTCAGATTTTTAAACTGCGGCGGGTGTCCGCAGGCCTGGAGGAGTGTCTTTAGCAGCCGATTTCGTAGGGAGCCGGGTCCTATCAACGAGCCCCTCCGCTCTTGGCTCGTTCCGCTTTGCTGGACAGGGTTCCGGGGCCGAAACTTTCCACCGAACCGTCGGGCCGGGTGGCGTCGAGTTTGAAGAGGATCGAGCGATCCTCCGCGCCGAGCGGCACGGTGAACTCCCAAGGGAAGGTCTTGTCTTCGACCTCTCCATGGCGGCCGTCGATTTCGTAGCGAAGCCGCAGCGAGCGGAAATCACTCTTGCCATCCTTGAGGTGGAAAAAAAAGGTCCGATAGCTGGAGCCAAAGTTCAGTAGCAGCGCCCGCGCCGCCGGATCCTCCCATTCGAGGTGTCCTCTCTCCCACGCATCATTCTGCGACAGGTCGGCGAAACCCTCTTGGAAGACCGGACTTACCTCGACTCCGTCAATGACCACCGCCGCAATCCCTTTGGCCGGAACCTTCAGCCTGAAGACCCCGTCGACCACCTCCAGCTCCGGGCCAGGCCGTGTGTCGATCCACAGCCGTGCCTTGAGAGTGCGATTGGCAAGCTGTGGCAGCCGCTTGGTGTCGAGTTTCACCGTTGCAGTTTCCTCCGCAAAGTTCTGGTTGGTGAAGGCGAGGCAAAGCGTTTCGGCGCCGCGTGCCGCGATGTAGTTCAGCTCCCGCGTCGACATCTTCGCCAAGCCGCGCGGCATCCACAACCGCACCTCTTCCTCGTCGTAAAACCGTCCGGGCCGCATCCCATAAAAGCTGCTTTGCAGATAGGCGTAGCCCTCGATGAACTCCCTCTCGAAACGAATCGCCCCTTGAGAGCGAGTCTCCGCATCGGTGACTAGGTAATCGAGCGCGACCGACATCAGCGGCCAGATGTGGTTGAAGTGAATCGAATTGTAGCTCAGCTCGTCGAAGGGCCGAAGCGGGTAGTCCGGCTTTTCATACACCGTGGTCCGGCCGGTGTTCATGTGGTAGCCGGGGAAATTCATCCAGCGGCCGACGATGGCGCTGCGTGCGATGTCGCGCAGGAAATCGTCATCCTTGAGCCAGGCAAGGCGCAGGAACCACGGCGCATAGTTGGCCATGAAAATCGCGCGGTGGCCGGTGCTGGTTCCGGAAGACTCGCAGGTCAGCCCGTGGGCGGACAGCCGCCAAGCCGGCACCGATTCCTCTGGCACCCGGATCGGCCCCTTGGTCCGCTTGGCAAGATACCAGTAAACGGGAGCCTTCCGGCCCGGGTTCACCGTGACCTCGGTTTCGGGGATTCGCGGTGCGCACCAGCAGTGCATCGCAAAGAAGCGCGCCGCCTTCCATGACGCGTCGAGAAAGCGCGGCTCGCCCGTCACCTCGTGAAGCAGAAGCAGGTCAATGAAACGTGGCGCGAAGCCGGACCAGAAAAACAGCGAGGCGTCCGGGTCGCTGAAATCCTCCGGCTGCTTTCTGATGCGGCGGGCGATGTAGGCGTCCGCTCCTTCGATGGCAGCCTTGAGATAAGCCGCGTCGCCTGTGGCACGGTAAAGGTGCAGCGCGTTCTGCCAGGTCGCCCCCGGCTCGTTGACGCTCAGATTGCGTATGCGGCTGCCCAAGTATTCCTTCTTGGCGAGCTCGATCATTTCGGCGGCTGCGCCATTGCTGATGCGGTGGAGCGCCACCAGTTCGGAGATCGGCGCCACCGGACCCTCGAGCGTGTAGGACGGGTTTTGGATCCCCTGCGACTCATCGGTGGTGAAGAGAAACTTCTTCCGCGACAACATGTATTCGATATACGGATACGCTCTTCGTTTCCAGATGTCCCGATCATCGGTGACCAGCGCGATGTCCAAGGGGCTGAGTGACGACACGTTTTTCACCGTTCCTGGCGCGTCGGTCGCGTAGCTGCAGCCCTTCTCTTCCTCCAAAAAGTGGCTGTAGGCCGACATTCCGTAAGACACCAGATTGTCAAAGGCCACGTTGAGCGAGCCGATCTGGTTGTGGCGGAGGTCGCGGAAATCGTAAATCTCGCGGGCGATCCGCTCGAATGCCTTCGTGGTGCCGCCCTCCGCGACGAACGGACACATCCGGAAGGTGAAGGACTGGCCGCTTTTGAGGCGGGAGCCGGTTCCACCAAGGATCGGGGCGGCAAGGATCGGCTGTGCCTCGCCAGCTGCATTGCGCACCGCCACCCCGAAGCGGGAGTTCTCAAACAGCGGCAGCGGCATGAAGGGAAACTCCCCAGGATGCGCAACCACACCCACCGTGTTGCCTGCCCGGGTCACCAACGCCGAGGGCACCGGGCAGTGATAAGCCCC
>JBMTCD010000187.1:0-7070 GCA_049430545.1 Luteolibacter sp. | reverse complement strand
CGACGACGCCGCGCGTGCGCGGGAGGCGATCCACCAAGGCGCGGCGTCGGGAGCCGAGGCGCGTTTCTATGCCGCGAGCGCCCGCGCACTGGGTTTCATGCCGATGCGCGAAAACGCGGATGTGGAGCAGATTTTCAACAGCCTGCCACCCTTCATCCAAGGGCTCACCACCTTCCCGGTGATCGAAGGCAAGGGCCTTGCGGACACCTTGCACGTGCAGGGCAACGAGGCTCTCCACGCCGCCTTGCGCAACCCGCCGCAAACCACCCGCGCCATTTTCCTGCCTGCGGAAACCGCCGTGCCGGCACCACTCCAGCTGCCTGCGGCACCCGAGGAGCCGTTTCTCACGGAAAGCGCCGGCCAACTCGGCCTGCGCTTGTGGCTCGAAGCGCTCGGCGACGTCGGCGAGGCGTCCGACATCGCCTCGTTCTGGAAAAACGACCGCTATCTCCTGCTGCCCGATGGCGAGGCCTCCACCGCCGTCGTATGGGACATCGAGCTCGAAACCAAGGAGGCCGCCGACCGCCTGCTCGCCGCCGCCAACACCCGCCTCGCCGCCATGGCCGGGCTCGACGAAGCCCCGCCCGTGGGCGAAATCATCGCCAGTCCCGCGCAGCGCCAGCTCGCCCTGCGCCGCCTCTCCCCCACCCGGCTGCGCTTCATCCACAGCGCCACCCGCGAGCTGGCGGAAAGTTATCAATAATTCCATGATTTCCAAACGTGTGATCTTCGAAGGCCGCGTCCAGGGCGTCGGCTTCCGCTACACCGTCAAGGACCTCGCGCGGGGCTTCGAGGTCACCGGCTGGGTGAAAAACCTCCCCGACGGCACCGTCGAACTCCAGGTCAAGGGAGAGCCCGACGAGGTTTTGGATTTCATCCGCGAGATCGCCGAGGAATCCCCCGTCGCCCACCACATCAGGAACCACCACATCGAAACCATCCCGCCGCTGGAGGGGGTCAGTGGCTTCCGGATCGAGCGGTAGATCCAAGCCATCCCGAATGCCGGGGCCTTGCTTCTAAACATCGACTTGCAATTGCCTCATGCCATCCCAAATCGATTGCCATCATCCGAATTTCAATAGAGCCAATTACCCATCGATGAAACCGATTCTCCTGCTTCCCATTCTGTTCCTGCTGTCCTTGACGGTCATGCACGCGGCCACAAAGCCGAATGTGCTGTTCATCATCTCCGACGACCTGACGGCCACCGCCCCGTCGTGTTACAACCCGGACGCTGCCAGCACCCCTGCCATCGACCGCCTGGCAGGACAGGGAACTCGCTACACGCGTGCCTACTGCCAGTTTCCCGTCTGCGGACCCTCGCGGGCGTCCCTGATGTCCGGCTATTATCCGCACGGCTCCGGCACCATGGGATACGTCAGTGGCCGGAAACAGATCGGCCCGGACCGGTTGACCTGGAGCCAGCATTTCGCCCGGCACGGCTATCACACCGCCCGGGTCAGCAAGATCTTCCACATGGGGGTGCCCGGCGACATCGAGCGCGGCACGGAGGGTGCCGACGATCCCGCCTCGTGGGACGAGCGCCACAACAGCCAGGGGCCCGAGTGGAAGGCGGCTGGAGACAGCGAACTGCTTGAGAACAACCCCGACGGCACCTTGAAGGTCAAGGGCGGCAACACCTTGGAATATGTCAAGGCCGACGGCGACGACCTCATACACTCCGACGGCAAGACGGCGGAAAAAGCGTGTGAACTTCTGCGGAAGTTCAAGGCAAGCCCTGACCGGCCGTTCTTTCTGGCGTTGGGCTTTGTGCGGCCGCACGTGCCTTTCGTCGCACCTCGGAAGCATTTCGATCCCTATCCATGGCAGAAGGTCACGCTGCCACGGAAGCATGCCGGTGACTGGGACGACATCCCCAAGGCTGGCATCAACTACAAGACCAGCGTCAACCTCAACCTGGACGAGGAGCAGGAAAAAAAGGCCGTCGCCGCCTATTACGCATCGGTCGAGTTCATAGATGCGCAGGTCGGCAAGGTGCTGAAAACCCTGCAAGACGAGGGACTCGACAAAAATACGATCGTGATTTTCACCAGCGACCACGGTTTCCACCTGGGCGAGCATGACTTCTGGATGAAGGTCAGCCTGATGGAGGAATCCGCGCGCGTTCCGCTGGTCATCCGCGTGCCTGGCGGGAAACCGGGTGTCTGCCATTCGTTCGTCGAGTTGGTCGATCTCTATCCGACCGTAGCCGAACTCTGCGGATTGCCGGTGCCCGGGCGGATCCAGGGCAAAAGTCTCGCAAAGACCCTTGCGGATCCCGCGCATGCGGTGCGCGACGCCGCCTTCTGCGTGAACGGCGGCTCGATGCTGCTGCGCGATGAACAATGGGCCTACATCCGGCACGGATCCGACGGCGACCAAGGCCGCCAACTCTACGACATGCTCAAGGATCCGGGCCAATACACCAACCTCGCCGAGAAGCCGGAATTCGCCGACACCTTGCGCGACATGGACCAGCGGCTGAACCGCCGCCTGGCGGAAATCCGGGACAGCGACATCATGCGCGAGGCGGGCCGCTGACTTATCGAACGATTCCGGGGCGGGACCATCGTCCGCCATTTTGCGGCCCGGACGCTTTGACAACCGCGAATCCGGTGCATGATTTGCGGGCCAAGCACATGCTGTTTCTCGAACAACTCCGCGGCGAACTCCGCAAGCTCTTCGCCCGGCCGCGCACGTGGATGGGCTACGGCGCCTTCCTCTTGATGGAGGCGCTGATCCTGTTCGTTTACAAACTCGAGCGCAGCCAGAGCCACATGCGCGGGTTGATCGAGCGCAACGGCCTCGAGTTCGGCACCTACTACAGCTCGCTGACGATCACCTTCACCATCATGCTCTTGAGCATGTTCCTGCTCGGTTCGATCTACTTCGCGCTGGTGGCGGGAGACATCGTGGCGAAGGAAAACGAGGATGGAAACCTGCGGCTGGTCTTCGCCCGTCCGGTGAGCCGGCTGCGCCTGCTGCTGGTGAAATACACCGCCGTGGCACTCTACACTTTGAGCTTCGTGTTCTTCGTCGGCATTTCCGGCTACCTGATGGCGGTGGCGGCGGTCGGCTGGGAAGGTGGTTTGTTCGTGATGGAGCCGAAAACGAAGGTGTTCGCCGCCTATCCCGACTGGTGGGAGGGCGCGGGCCGGCTGGCGCTCTCGGCGGCGGGCATCGGGCTGAGCATGATCACGCTTTCCTCGATCGCCTTCATGTTTTCGTGTTTCCGCATCAAGCCGGCGGCGGCCACCATCATCACGCTCACGATCCTGTTCGTGGACATGATTTTGCAGGGTTTTCCGTTCTTCAAACCCTACGAAAGCTGGTTCGTCACCTGGCGGATGAGCGCGTGGGTGTTCCTGATGGAGCAGCACCTCTCGTGGCCGAAGCTGGTGGAATCCTACAGCTTCCTGCTCGGCCTCAACGTCTCCCTCTTCACCCTCGGCTGGCTCTCGTTCCAAACCCGCGACTTCAAGACTTGAAACCCGGGCGCATGCCGCGGTTTCACACTCCCATCCGGACCGGCTGGCCGGTGGCCTCGATCACCGCGCGCCAGAGGTCGCCGGTGGGATCGACCTTGCGGCGGCCGCGGGTGACCAGGTGCATGGGCAGGTGGACGTAGCGGTGGTGCCAGCGCGCCACCACCATGCCGGTCTTGCCCGCCATCCCGGCATGCACCGCGTGGCGGCCGAGGTTCAGGCAAAACACCCGGTCCTCCGGCGAGGCCGGCACGCTGCGGATGAGATAACTCGGATCGATGTATTTGATATGCAGCTCGGTGTTCTGCTCCTTGAAATGCGCGGCGATGCGCTCCTTGAGGAACACGCCGATGTCGTCGTGCAGCTTGTTTCCCGAGGCATCGGTGCGCAGCTCGGTGTCCGGAATCAGGTCCTGGCCCGCGCCTTCGGCGGCGATGACCACGCAATGGCCGCGGCTGGCGATGCGTTGCCCGATCAGCTCGAAGAGCCCGTTCCTGCCCTCCAGTCGGAACGGCACCTCCGGAATGAGCACCGCATTGGCCTCGCCGGTGGCCAGCGCCGCCGAGCAGGCGATGAACCCGGAATCGCGGCCCATCAGTTTCACCAGCCCCACGCCGTTGCGCACGCCCTGCGCCTCGGTGTGCGCGGAGCTCACCGCATGGAAGGCCATCGCGAACGCGGTGTGGTAGCCGAAACTGCGGTCCATGAACATGATGTCATTGTCGATCGTCTTCGGCACGCCCACCACCGCGATGCGGGTGCCGCGCCGCCGGGCCTCCTCGTGGATCGCCTGCGCGCCGCGCTGCGATCCGTCACCGCCGATCACATACAGGATGTCCACGCCCAGCGCCTCGAGGCGGTTCACCATCACCTTCACATCGCGCTTGCCGCGCGAGCTGCCGAGATACGAGCCGCCGAAGTTGGCGATGTTCATCACGGTGTCCGGCGTGAGTTCGATCGGCTTGTGGCCGAACGCCGGATCGAGCCCCTCGTAGCCGAACTGGATGCCGAGGATACGTTTCACGCCATAATTGTAATGCGCCTGCATCACGATGGCGCGGATCACGTCGTTGATGCCCGGGCAGAGCCCGCCGCAGGTGACGATGGCCATGCACGTTTGCTCGGGCTTGAAAAAGATTTTGTGCCGCGGCCCGGCCAGCTCGATCGACGGCGGGTCGATGTCAATCCGCATGGCCTCGCGGATCGAATCCATGTGGTCGTCGAGCGCGATGCGGTCGCCATCGGAATGCCAGCAGGTGCCGTCCTGCGCGAAGTCCCGCAGCAGGCCCGGCGAGGGGATTTCGCGCGGACCGAGGTTGACGATCTCAAGATCGTGCGGAGTGACGATTGAATCGGCCATGGAAGTGAAGAGTTTCGGTGAAGCGCAGGCATGGTAGGCGTAAATCGCCAGGGTGAAACACCAATCTGCCCGGCGGTTCGCGGGCCAGGGCGTTTGGCTGGAATTCCCAACTCATTGATAATCAATTCCTCTAATCTATCAGAAATGGAGCGATGAGAACGATTTTTCAACGATTGGTAGCCTCCAGCCAAACGCCCTGGTTCGCGGGCATCGGGCTTGCATTTCCGCGGCGGGATCCCTTTTCTCCGCGCCGATGAAACACCAAGCCGCCTGCCTGCTCGCCATGTCCTCCATCGCCGCCGCCCAC
Source organism: Luteolibacter sp. (assembly GCA_049430545.1). Classification (GTDB taxonomy): domain Bacteria; phylum Verrucomicrobiota; class Verrucomicrobiia; order Verrucomicrobiales; family Akkermansiaceae; genus Luteolibacter. Next base: position 1,918 of record JBMTCD010000187.1, on the reverse strand, counting down.
CCCGATCATGGTTCGCAACCCGGACATGACATCACCACCCCCGTCATCACAGGCAATGGTGCCTGGACCTATCAGGCCGTCCCCGGCTGGGGCGCCTTGCCCGATGGCAGGCACATCGGCCCCACCCACGGCAGCGTGCTGGTGGGCCCCGACAAGCGGGTTTACCTGAGCACCGATCACGAGATGTCCATCATCGTCTGGGAAGAGGACGGCAGCTTCGTGAAAACCATCGCGCCGGACTGCCAGGGCTTCCACGCCATGGAGATCCGCGAGGAAAACGGCAAGACCGTGATCTATGGCGCGCAGAACAACGGCTACGGCAACAAGACCCGCAAGCAAAACGGTCAGTCCCCCACCCCGTTCCGCGTTTGCAAGATCGATACCGAGGGCAACCTCCTGCTAGAAATCCCCAACGCGAACACCGGCGAAGTGCCCGGCGGCTGGAACGGCCTCACCGCGGTGACCGTCGCGCCCGATGGTGCGGTTTTCGCCGCCATGGGCTATGGCTCGCAGAAAATCCACAAGTTCAACGCCGAGGGCCGCCTGCTCAAGAGCTTCGGCGAAAAGGGCAAGGGCGACGGGCAATTCCAGACCTGCCACGGCCTCGCCATCGACACCCGCTTCGGCGAACCGCGCCTGCTGGTGGCCGACCGCGAAAACCGCCGCCTCTGCCACCTCGACCTCGAGGGCGGATGGATCGGCGTCCACGCCACCCACCTGCGCCGCCCGTGCTCCATGTCATGGCACGGCGAGCACCTCGCCGTGGCCGAGCTTGAAGCCCGCGTCACCATCCTCGACAAGGACGGCGCGCCCGTCGCCTTCCTCGGCGACAACCCGGACCGCAAGCAGTGGGCGAATTTCCAAGTGGCCCCGGCCGACCAACACCTTGGCATCTTCACCGCCCCCCATGGCCTGGCATTCGCCCCGAATGGCGACCTCTACGTCCAGGACTGGAACGCCTCCGGCCGCGTCACCAAGCTGCGCAAGCAATAAGTTTTACAGCTCGAAGCTCAACACGCGGATGATGCCGGGTTGGGTGCGGAGTTTTTCCAGCATGGCGGCCGGCGGCTCGGTATCGACTTCGATCACGGTGACCGCGCGGGTGTGCTCGGTGTTCCGGCTGAGCGCCATGTTGGCGATGTGCACCGCGGATTCGCCGAGGCTGGTGCCGATCAGGCCGACGACGCCCGGGCGGTCGTCGTTTTCCACGAACAGGAAACGGCCTTTCGGCGCGGTTTCGACGTAGTGGCCGGCGATGTGGACGATGCGCGGCGATTTGCCGTAGAACGTGCCGGCCACCGTGCAGGTTTCCCCGCCCTTGATCGCGGAAACCTCGATCAGTTCGGTGCAGTTGGTGGCGAGCGCGACGGTGGACTCGCTCACTTGCAGGCCGAGGCTCTTGGCGACGGCGGGGGCGTTGACCAGATTGACCTGCGCCTCGTCGTGGGCGGCGGCGAGGTAACCTGTCAGGACGCGGCGGGTGATGAGTTCGGTGTCGAGTTCGGACACCGGGCCGAGGTAGGACACGCGAATGGCGTCGCACTGTGCCGGGGCGATGCGCGAAAGCAGCTTGCCGAGCGAGTTGGCGAGGTCGAGGTAGGGGCCCACGCTTTCGAGCGTGCGGCTGTCGAGGTTCGGCATGTTGACCGCGTTGCGGATCTCGCCGGTGACGAGGAAATCGCGCACCTGCTGCGCCACCTCGATGCCGACGTTTTCCTGGGCCTCCGCGGTGGACGCGCCAAGGTGCGGGGTGAAGACGGCTTTTTTCGCCGAGAAAAGCGGGAAATCCGCGGGTGGCGGCTCGGTTTCGAAGACATCGAGCGCGATGCCGGCGAGATGGCCCTCGTCGAGCAGCGCCTTGGCGGCGGCTTCATCGACGAGCCCGCCGCGGGCGCAGTTCACGATGCGCGCGCCGCGG
>JBMTCD010000186.1:0-7133 GCA_049430545.1 Luteolibacter sp. | reverse complement strand
CGCTTCGTTCGGGACGAAGAGGCCGTGGGTTCGAATCCCGCCGCCCCGACCATTGTTTGGGAACAAAGTCCCAAGTGACTCAGAATCAAGTCAATACAGCGACCCAGAGAGGACCGCGACAGAAATTCCACACAGAATTTCACACAAGTTGACTCGGAAACCGGGGCCTATGCCCCGCAAAAGAAAACGCCGCAACGCAGTCGTGGAGATCGGGAACGGCCCCGCCAAGGTCCGGATCTACACCATCAACCGCAAGGACGGATACGACCAGTTCACCCTTGCATGGAATGAGGAAGGTCGGCGGAAAACCCGCTGCTTCTCCTGCATGGACGAGGCCAAGATGGTCGGCCAGCAGATCACCGTCCGGCTCATCAACGGCGGCACCGAATCCTGCGAGGCCACTCGCCGTGACATCGACATGCTCCGGCATTGCGAGCGCACGGCGAGCGAGTTCGGCGTGACGCTCGCCGCCGCCATCGAGGAATGGGCCAGCGCCCGCAAAACCGCCGGGGAAGTCGCGCTCTCCGATGCTGTCCGGTTCTACGCGGCCAACCGCGCCGACCTCGTGGCCATCCGGAGCATCGCCCAGGTCGCTGACGAGTTTGTCGCCTCCCGTCAGTCCACCGGCGTGAGCGATGCCTACATCCGCAGCGCCCGCCTCAACCTCAAGAAGTTCACCGACCGGGTCAGGGGCAACATCACTGACATCTCCACCTCCGACATCAATCGCTTCCTCGGGGGCCTTGAAGGACTCGGACCGGTTAGCCGGAATACCATTCGGCGCAACCTGATCACGATGTTCAGCTTCGCCAAAAAGCAGGGATACCTCCATCCCGACCGGAAGACTGCCGCCGAGTTGAGCGAGTCGTTCAAGGTGCCGGACACGAAGATCGAGATCTTTACGCCGGATGAGATGCGGAGGATTCTCCTGGCGGCCAACGCACGGATCCTTCCGCTGATTGCCATCGGTGGATTCGCCGGTATCCGGTCGGCCGAGATCCTCCGCCTCGATTGGGAGGACATCAAGTGGGGTCGCGGCCACATTGAGATCGCCGGCAGCAAGGCGAAAACCGCCGCCCGCCGTTTGGTGCCGCTCACTGACAACTTGAAAGCCTGGCTGGAACCATGGCGCGGCGAGAAGGGCAAGATTATGTCGATCTCCGACTACGCCGGTGCCCTCAACGACACCGCCGTGAAGGCGAAGATTCCCGGCGGATGGCGTCAGAATGCCCTCAGACACTCGTTCATCAGCTATCGGGTAGCGGAGACTGGTGACGTCGCCCGAACCTCTCTGGAGGCCGGTAACTCGCCGAAGCAGGTATTCCGCAGCTACCGGGAGGTCGTGGACGCGGAAGCGACGGAGGCATGGTGGGCGATCATGCCGCCCGAGGGCTGGGAACCAGTCGGTCTGAGTTGGTCGATTCGGGAGCGGCTGAAGCACTTGTCATGTCGACATGACAACCGGTGCGTTGACACTGCCGTCGGTGCGTAACCATGAACGCCCCGACCCTCATCAAGAAGAAGGAACTCGCCAAGCGGCTCTCCGTCAGCCCCCGCACCATCGACGAATGGGTGCGGAGGCGGAAAATCCCCCACCTTCAGATCAGCCCCCGGTTCTACCTCTACGACTTCGAGGCGGTTTTGGCCGCCCTGCGGAAGCTCTACCAAGTGGATGCCGTGAACTAACACCCTCCCAGGAAATAATGGAGGGCGAATTGAAGCGCTTCGAGGAATCCCTTATCGCCGCTTATTCCTTCGACGATTGCGGCCGGTGTTACCAAGCACCCAATCGAACATTCCCTTTATCCATGATATGATGCCTGCCGACGGATTGCTTTCTTCAATCTTCACCTCGGGATTGGCTGTGGGGCTTGGATCTCTGGCATTCTCTACGACTACGGGCGGTTCATCCGCCGGTTGATCAAACAAGAGTGGTTGTTCAACGAAAATCGGATGTGACCCAATTTCTGGAGCATGCGTTGAATCTGACGAGTCTGCAACTTCTGCTGGAGGCTTAACTAGGTATCCTTCGATCATATGCGCAACTTGCGAAGGAGACTCTACAATGAAACAAAACTCCGACCGCAGCGCATCTTCAATCCAAGGAATTTGCTGAGCTACAAGGGACGCCAAAAAACCTACACGTCGGCCCAATTTGATCGATGCAGCGACTTGGTGTCTGGTTCCACTGGTGGCGGACGCCTCGGTTACAATGGTCATTACCGACATAGCTGCCATTGTTTCATTCCGTCTTGGGAAGTTGTAACGCTGGGATGTACTGCCGGGCTCGAATTGGGAAACCACCAAGCCAGAAGCCGCGATTAAGCCCTTAAGCTCGCGATGCTCTTTAGGATAGCATCCTTCAATAGGTGTCCCCATCACTGCGATTGTGGATCCCCTTAGTTCAAGCGTCGTGCTATGAGCAACATAATCCACACCTTTTGCCATTCCGCTCACTACGGTGACTCCCATTCTAACAAGCGTTTGGACAAGCTTCCTCGTTCGATGAATCCCTTCGTTGCTTGGACTTCGGCTGCCAATAACTGAAATCAAGAGCGCGCCATCTAATAGAGACCGATTTCCCTGAAACCACAAGCATTCAGGCCCACCATGCCACTCAAGAAGCCGAGGAGGAAATTCGCTCCTAGTTATAAATCCTGATTCCATAATTTAGCTCGCAAATTTCTTTTTGAAAGCTAGGCGCGCGCCATGCTCTACCGTGCCTGACATGGAATTCACTTTATACCCAAACGGGGGCAACAAAGGACTAAATACATCTCTTCCACTCAAATCAATTTCATAACGATTTGAACAATCCCCAAATTTTCCGACAGCCACTGCAACTACCTTCTTTGCTCCCGCGGCCATAAGTAATGATGAAGAGACTCCGAATGAAACACCTCTGGTCAAGTAATCATCGAGAACGGCGACTACTTTACCTCTGATTTTATCGCGATAAACAGGATTTAGATGCACAGAAACCAACTGTGATGTCGGATCGTTCCGATCCCCTCCCACAATGTGACGTTTAGGGGATGCAGTGTGCCGCAAGAAAACAGGGTCGCTCAGTCGTTTTTTGTAAATCTCACGGGCGCGGCGGCAAAGCTCTCCCATGACTTCCTCCCCCGAATTATCCGAGGCCGAAGATGGGTAGTAAGACCATAATTCAACCTCTTCAAATATAGGTGTCGCGTAAATACTGGAGAGCAGATGTAAGGTGATTCCCGACTTGAATCCAGGCACCCTGTCTTTTAGGTATTTTCTGAGTCTATTGATCAGACCCGCAATTCTTTCATCTGTTTCCGAGTGAGTTCCTGCATTGGTGAGAGCATAGACATCGAGAAATTCCCCGTGACTCACAAAGTGCCATGGGTAGGCGTCGTCCAGATAACTGATCAAAGCAGGCAAGCTAGAAGGATCACTCCATGGGACACCATACTTAGCCATTGTTTCCCCGAGCTCTGCCCATTCGCATCGTATGAGAAGAGACTTAGAGTTCGTCGCCATGCGTAGGTCATGGTCGGAGGACCCGAGTATTATGAACTCCTTATGCAAAAGATTAAGGTGAGGGTTTTGCTTGATCAACTCGGGGATGACATTGCCGCTTTGTCTGTTCGGGCATTCGATGAAATGGAGAAAATCGAAGGTGTCGTCGAGCCAGTTGGGTCTTTCCCTGTTCGAAACCAGCAGAATCTCACTACCCTGCGCTTTTATAGCGCGAAGCGCTTCGATAACGGGGGTATAAATACTGCCCGTCACGGAGTTCCGAATTCCTTCCGAAGAGATGACCACGATTTTGCGCATGATGGGGAGATTACCGGACTATGGCCGGATGTCACCCCAGGAAACGCATCACTTTTTGCGGATCTTTCGTGCCATGCTCACCAAAGACATGACCCCTACGACAAGACCCACGAGCAAGGATGCCACACGAAGCGTCCACTCGATTTGTTCCTGGAGAGAAGTGATCACTCCGAGCACTGGTGAAGCGATTCCGACGATGGCTTTGAGCGTGTAGTCGATGTCGATGGGTTGACGCATTGGTGAAGGTTGGGTGTCAACGCAGATTGTCGAGGTCTGGAGGCTCCCTACGGCGGAGGTATTTTTCGGCCCATGCCGTGTATCGAGCGGTGAGGGCGCTGTAGGTTTCGGTGTCGCCCGCCTTCCTGGCCGCTTCGATGTCCTTGAGCAGTTGGCTCATCCACTGGCCGTGGGGCTTCTCCCAGATGAACTCCAGCTTCAGGGTGAACGGATCAATGCTCATCGGCTTGATGCCAAGGAGCAGCTTCGGTGGAGGAAGCGCCCCCAGGTCATCGGGAACGTCAAGCTCGATGCGGGCAAGTGTTCGTGGCTTCGCAGGCTTGGGTGGCAGCGAAACCGGATGTGCGGGCAACGGTTTTACAGCAGGCACATCAGTCGGCCCAATACTCGGGACTGCCGGAATCCGGTCTATGTTGTTTGGGACGACCGCAAGCGATTGGCCTTCTGCGAAATGCGGTGCCTTGGCTTTGCGCTCTCGGATCGCGGTTGCGACCAGCCCATCCAGACCCGGTGTGGCCGGGAATGGCTGGGCGTTCGCCAGAGGAACAAAGGACGCAGCGAGGATGAATAAACGGGCTTTCATGATTTGAGCGGTCAGTCGTTGGCGATGGTAGCCTTTCTCCACTGTTCGTAGGCGGCCTCGCCCTTGACGAACATCACGCTGCCGAGTCCCTGCTCATACGAAACCGACTCGCCCCATGAGGTGATGAAGTTGCCATTGCGCTCAGAGGCTTCGAGGACAACAGCGGCGACCGCTTCCTGAGCGGACCAGTCGAGTTCGTTCGGAAGCTCGATAGGCAGTTCAAGGCCGGCCACGATTTCACGGAGTCCGGTGAACTTCGGGGCCTTCAATGCGGTAACGATTGGAGCGAAAGCCGCATCAAATTCCTGACCCTCGGTCGGTTGTCCTTGGGCCTGCCGCTTTTCGATGAGAAGCTGAGCAAGCTTGAGCATGATCTTGTTCCGACCTGCGGTGAAGGTGTCTGCCGAGATGTGCGCGGGTTGCGTGGCAAGATCGATCCATTCGGAGACCTTCATGGTGCTCCGCCAATTCTGGGGTGATTGCGTGCGGCACAGCACATGCACGTTTCGGAACTGGTAGTAGGCTTCGCCGCGGATCGTGCCGGTGGGTAGCAAGGCGGCGATTTCGTTCATCCGCGCGGCGATACCGGGGCGATGGATTCCGGCATAACGAATCACCTCGATGTCTTGCGCGGTGAGTGTGGGTTTGGCCGCGATGTGGTCGAGCAACTCAGCACGCTTCCCTAGGCTGATGGACTGCATGAGCGTGAGCGCGTCGAACTTCCAGACGGGTCGCAGATCGAAAGGAGTCTGCATGTAGCGATCAGCGAGCAGGTCGTCGGGATCGGGCAGTGTGCTTGCCTCCCATGCCGCTCGCCAGTCGGGGCCGATCAGCTTGGCGACGAGATCGACGGCATTCGTCTGGGCCTTGGTGACGGCGGCGAAGAGCTTCGGATCGACGCTGCCCGGAGGATTCGTCGCGGCGGCAGCAGCTTGAGCTTCGGCCAATGCGGTCTGTGCCGCAGCGAGATTGGCATCTCGTGCTTTCGCGAGGTCGAGGAGGGTTGGCGGACCGGCGACAGCGTGAAGCGCGCCGATGAGGGTGATTGCGATAGCAGTCAGTGGTTTCATTTTCATGGTGGTGGTTGGTTATGGGGTGAGGGTGATCCGGTTCTTGCGCCACTCGGTCGGGTGCATCGTGTTCCACACGTCCGATCCGTTCGGGTGTTTCGGTTTTCCAGCGGGCGACTCGACCTGATAGATCCAGACGAGTTTGTCGTTGTTCTGTTGCATCCACTCGATGGCTCCGAGGTTTCCGCGACTCGGTTGGAAAAGGACTGTGTATCCGGGTGTGCCGCCGGGTTGGAGTTGGGAGGTGAGCGAGGAGTTCTGATCCCACTTCACGCGCTTGAACTCGGTGTTGTCACCGGGCGTGGCCGATTGATTTGCGATGAACACCCAGGCGTCTGGATCGCCAGAACCTTTCCCCCACTGGGCATCAGCCGGAATACCGGTGGTGCAGAACCGATAGACGAAGTATTCCTTCTGGAACGCGAAGTATCCCGCAGGAGGTGGCAGGGGTGTCGAATCAGCACCGGGTAGCAGAATCGTGGTGATTTCCCCACTCGGGATGTCCCACGGCGCGAGCGCCGGGTTGCTGCTCACCAATAGTGCAGTGTCGGAGTATTGGATTTCCCAGCGGTTGCTGGCCACGCTCCACTTTGCTTCCTGCGTGGTACCGAGTGCGCGATAGACCTTGCGCTCACCCACCGTTTCACCGGTTGGGATGAAGTTGTAGATGAAATTGTCGCCCGCCTTGAGCAGAAAGCCCGGCTCGAAGTTGGTGAGACAGGCACGCATGGGCGTGAAGCTCCACGTCGATCTTGAGACGCTCCAACTTATCCAGGGACCCGGCCAGCGGAGCGCGGTTTCCTCATTGCGCTTCAAGCGTGGCGACTTAGCCAAGCTCCAGGTCGTGTTTCTTGAAAACGGCATCACGCCCGTCACGATTGGCGATGCGGGCACTCTGGAAATCCAGATCGGTATCAAACCGCGCAATCAGTACGACCGGTCCTATCTCGTTCACAGTGGGGACTGGTCGATGCCATCGGAGGGCGACGACACGCCCGCATACGGATGCTCTCTCAGCTTCAATACTCTTCAACTCAACGCGGCGCTCAACGTCGGATCGCCTACGGCCGAGGAACTTCCCGAAGTCACGCTCATGGGAGAGATCACATGGTGCGAAGATGCGGGTGAACCGACCAGCACACGCACCTTCATCGTGGTCGTCGAGAACGACGTGAACCGGGGCGACGAAGGGATGCCCACCGATGCAAACCCGCCTTATCCGCCACCCAGCGCGTTCGTGATGAAGTCCGACGAAGGATACCAAGTCACGCTACGCAATGAACTCAAGACCTTCGATGCCAACACAGCGGACATCGACCATCTCATGGACGCGGTCGCCACACTGCTCTCCACCCTCAAATCCAAAAACGTCATCTGATGAAGCCGCGCACCATCATTCTCTCGCTGGCCCTCATCGCGGCGATTCCGTTCGTCGCGGG
>JBMTCD010000185.1:0-7135 GCA_049430545.1 Luteolibacter sp. | reverse complement strand
CGTTTGGAAACTGGCGGTCTTGCGGTAGCCGCCGCTGGGCCGGAGTTTCCTGCGGAGCTTTTCCATGAGATCAGTCGGATTGGTCGGATCCGTCGGATCAGACGGATCTCTGAATGACATCCTCACAGCGCGCACACAGCCCGCTTGCCACCAACGGCTCGTGCCGGCGGCAGCGGGGGCAGAGCGGGTGGTTGGTCCTGCGGGCGGTGGCGTTGAGCACGGAGCCTGCCTCCGCTTGAAGTCCCGCGATGATGAAGAACTCGGTGGCGAAGTCGCGGTCGTTGAGCAGCGGAAGCAGGGCGGCGTCGGATGCAGGGACAGTCAGGCAAACATCCGCTTCGTTGTTGCGGTTGAATTCCTTGGCCTGCACACAGGACTCGATGGCGGTCTGGATGGCGTATTTGATTTCGAACAAGCGATCCGCGATCTTGGTCGCTTCGCCCGGCGCTAAGGCGGGGTCGGGCTCGGGGAAGTCCTGTTCGTGCACGCTGCCGGTGGTGAAGGGCGCGTGTTCCCAGGCTTCGTCCGCAGTGTAAACGAGGATCGGCGCGAGCAGTTTGGAAAGCGCGAGGAAGATCCAGTGCATGGCGCACTGCGAGCCGATGCGGCGCGGCGAGTCGGCGGCATCGCAATACATGCGGTCCTTGAGCGCATCGATGTAGGTGGCGCTGAGGTCGTGGGTGCAGAAGTTGTTGAGCGCGTTGAATACCTTGCGGAATTCGTAGGCCTCGTAGGCCGCGCGGCACTCGGCGACGACGGCGTGGAGGCGTTCGAGGATCCAGCGGTCGAGGAGGGGAAGATCGGCGACCGGAGGGCGCCGGCACGATGGATCGAAGCCGTCGAGGTTGCCTAACAGGATGCGCAGGGTGTTGCGGATGCGGCGGTAGGGTTCAGTGACTTGCTTGAAGAGGTCTTCGCCGAAGGGGACTTCGTTCTGCCAATCGACCGAGGACACCCACAGGCGGACGATGTCTGCGCCATACTTGTTGTAATAATGCGCGGCATCGATCGGCTTGCCGGCCTTCTCGGCCTCGGATTTCGAGAGCTTCTTCTTGTCCTTGTCCACCACGAAGCCGTGGGTCATCACGGTCTTGTAGGGGGCCTTGCCGCGATAGGCGACGCTGAGCATGAGCGAGCTTTGGAACCAGCCGCGGTGTTGGTCGGTGGCTTCGAGATAAAGATCGCAGGGCGCGTGTAGTTCAGGATGCTTGTCGAGCACGGCGACGTGCGAGCAGCCGGAGTCGATCCAGACATCGAGGGTGTCGCGGCATTTCTTCACGCCCGCGGGCAGGCCGAGGCGGGCTGCGATTTCCTCGTCGGAGTGTTCGAACCAGAAGTTGGTGCCTTCGGTTTCGACGAGGTCGGCCACCTTGCGGGCGAGTGCGGGATCGAGGATGGCCTGGTTGTGTTCATCGAAAAACACCGGCAGCGGCACGCCCCAGGTGCGCTGGCGCGAGATGCACCAGTCCGGCCGGGCCTCGACCGTGCCATGGATGCGGTTGCGGCCCCAAGCGGGCAGCCATTCGACCTGGTCGATTTGTTCGAGCGCCTTGCCGCGCAGGGTTTCGAGCGAGATGAAGAACTGCTCGACGGCGCGGAAGATGATCGGCGTTTTCGAGCGCCAGCAATGCGGGTAGGAATGCTTGTGGGTCTCACGTCCTAACAGATGACCGCTTTCGGCGAGCATCTCGATAATGCGGTCGTTGGATTGGAAGACGTGCTTGCCGATGAGTTCCGGCACGCCGCATTCGTCGGTGAATTTTCCCTCGTCATCGACGGGCGAGAGCACGCCGAGGCCGTTCTGCTGGCCGGCCACGTAGTCGTCCGCGCCATGGCCGGGGGCGATATGGACGATGCCGGTGCCGGTCTCGGTGGTGACGAAGTTGGCGAGGATAACCTTCGAGGTGCGCGGGAGGAACGGGTGCCGGGCTTCGAGGCCTTCGAGGTCGCGGCCCTTGATTTCGGCCAAGGCTTCCGCGAGGGCGAAGCCGGTTTTGCGGTGGAAGTCCTCGATGAGTTCGCGGACGAGAACCAGGGTTTCGGTGCGGTCGGCGATTTCGTTGTGGAACCGGCCGACCACATAGGTGAACTCCGGGTGCACGGCGAGGCCGAGGTTGGCGGGCAGGGTCCACGGGGTGGTGGTCCAGATGGGGATGGAGGCGTTTTGCAAGACCTCCGGCGAGACGCCGGAGGATGCCGCCGGGACGGTGGCGCTCCCCAAGGGGAATTTCACGAAGACGGCCGGGCTTTCCTTGTCCTTGTATTCGACTTCGGCCTCGGCGAGCGCGGTTTGCGCGCCGTAGGACCACTGGACCGGTTTCTTGCTCTGATAGACACAGCCGTTTTCCACCAGCTTGGCGAAGACGCGGAGGATGTCCGCCTCGTAGGCGGGGTTCATCGTGAGATAGGGGTTCTGCCAATCGCCGAACACGCCGAGGCGGCGGAACGAGTTGCGCTGGATATCGATGAACCTGTGGGCGAAGTCGGCGCAGCGGCGGCGGATTTCCGCGGGTTCGAGGCCGGCGGTTTCCTTGACCACCTTGAACTCGATCGGCAGGCCATGGCAGTCCCAACCGGGGATGAAAGGCGCGGTGAAACCGGACATCGTTTTCGATTTCACCACCAGATCCTTGAGCAGCTTGTTGAGCGCGGTGCCCATGTGGACGTCGCCGTTGGCGAAGGGAGGGCCGTCGTGAAGGATGAATTCCGGGGCGTTCTGCGCGCGGCGGCGGGCGATGATTTTCCGATAGAGCCCATCGGCCTCCCAGCGGGCGAGGCGTTTCGGTTCGTTGTCCACGAGGTCGCCGCGCATCGGGAAGGTCGTTTGCGGCAAGGTCAGGGTGTCTTTGTGGTTGGCGGCGGGGTCGCTCATGACGGGGCGCGGAAGCTAGCAACCGGCCCCGGGGGGGTCAACCACAGGGAAACCCCGGCGTTGTGGCGCGTCCATGAAGCGCTTTGACACGCGCATTGGCGTGGCGCATGCTCCGGGCATGCACGCAATGCAGTTCGAGCAATCGGTCTTCCATATCCTCCAGCGCGAGAAGCGCTTCGATCCACAGGCGTATTTTTTTCTCAAGGAAGCGCTGGATTTCACGCTCAAGCGGATTGCGGAAAAAAACGCCGGCCGCGCGCGGCACGTGACCGGGCAGGAATTGCTCGAAGGATTCCGCGACCTGGCACTGGAACAATTCGGGCCGATGGCCTCCACGCTGATGCACGAGTGGGGGCTGCGCCAATGCCAGGACGTGGGCGACATGGTTTTCCACCTGATCGAGGAGCAGGTGTTCGGCAAACAGGACTCCGACCAGCGCGAGGATTTCTCCGGCAGCTTCGATCTGGTCGAATCGCTGGTCACTCCGTTCCTGCCGAAAAACCGTCCGCAGCGTTCCCCGGCGCTTGATGGCGTCCGTCGTGCGGCTGCGTCCCGTCGTGGAGCCGAGCGACAGGCACAAGCCTGATCGCCACGGGGTGGGGGAGCATCACCACTCGATGCCGACTCCTTCCTCGGGGATGAGCACATGGTCGCTGAGGCCGAGGCGGTCCGCCTCCGTCAGCAAACGTTCGACCGGTTCTTCGTGCGGTTCGTTGCCGAGCGGGAAGGTTCCGTAGTGCATCGGGATCATCAGCTTCGCGCCGAGGTCGGCGAAGGCGCGCACGGCTTCCTCGGGGTTCATGTGGACGTCGCGGCCGCTGGGCGCGTCGTAGGCACCGATGGGCATGAGCGCGATGTCGATGTTCTGTTTTCTGCCGATCTCGCCGAAACCGGGGAAATACGCGCTGTCGCCGCAGTGGAAAATGGATTTCTCCCCGGCGCGCACGATGTAGCCGCCAAAGTCGCGATGGGTGTCGTGCAGGAAACGCGCGCCCCAGTGATGGGATGGCGTGTGGATGATTTCGAGCAGGTCGAAGCGCAGTTCATCCCATACGCCGACCTCGTAGGTGGCTGGAAACCCGAGTTTTCTGACCAGCGATCCGCTGCCGCGCGGGACGACAATCCCCTCGCGCGCCTTGAGGATTTTCAGGCTCGGCTTGTGCAGGTGGTCGAAGTGCGCGTGGGTGACGAGCACGAGGTCCACTTCGGGCAGGCCGTGCAGGCTGAGGCCCGGTTGGCGGCTGCGTTTCACCGGCCCGTGCCAGTTCGCCCAATTGGGATCGACGATCACCGAGTGGCCGGCGAATTGCAGGAAAAACGAGGCATGGCCGATCCAGGTGACGCGCACCTTGCCATCGGTGGGCGGGGCGAGCACCGGTTCGAGCACATTGCCCGCGCGGCGGCGGAAGATACCCGGCACCACCCGGTGGCGCAGGAACCGGTAGTTGCGTGCCGGCCAGCCGCTCTGCGGCAGCAGGCCCGAGTAGCGGCCGGAGATGGGGACCGGCGTGCCTTGCGGGTCCGGGGCTGTGGCTTTCTTGCGCATCGCTGGCTGGCGTCCACGCTTCGCATGGGAATGGTCCGCGCGCAAGCCGCATCGCCGCGCACTCTATCCGTTGAGCTGCCTCTCGGCTTCCAGCCAATCGCTTTCGCGATCGCCGGGAAGGCCTTGCTCAACGCGCCGCCGGTAATTCAAGTAAGCCGCACGCGCGACCATGTCGGGCGTGGCTTTCGCGGTCACGGGCAAGCTGGCGTTTTCGGCCGATTCCGCAGGCGTTTCGCCGACGGCGGATTTTTTCACCGTCTTTTTGGCGGATTTCGTGGCTGCTTTTTTTGCGGTTTTCCTGGCGGCCGGAGCTTTGGGGAGGCTGGCTTCGGGAGATTTTTTGATGGTCTTTTTCGCGGGCATGGCAAGAGGGGTTGGTGGGGTGGATCAAGCAAGCGAGATGCCAAGCAATCCATAATCCCGAGCCGTGGTGATTGCCAGTCCATATCCGCGGAGTATAGTGCGGCATGCCCGAGGGCTATTCATGGAGCGACATGCGCGGCGGCGGCACCTACCGTCTGCCCGGCCCCGAACACCTTGGCTGGTGGGCGGCGGTGGCCATGTTGTTTTCCATTTTGCTGCACATCGCCGTTTTTGTGGTGCTCAACCACATGAAAATCGCGTTGCGGTTCGAGCAGGCCCGCGAAATCAACACCCGCGCCATCCACGTCCAGCAGGTCGAGGTGCGCATGCCGGAACACGAACGCGCGACGCCCGAGGAGGTCGTCAGCCCGCCCGAGGACGCGTCCACGCTGCTCGAAGAAATCGATTTGCTCAGCGTCCTGCCCAACGATCCGGAAATCGACATCAGCCCGGACATCGATCAGGCCGAATACGCGCTGCAAATCCGGCAACCCTTGCAGGAAGGGGATCCGCAAACCATCGCCGCGGAAATCACCAACCAGCTCGAAATCGACACCGACCTGCCGGAATTCGGCCGCGAACCCGAGGATCTGAAACCCGCCGCCGCCATCGGGCAGCTCACCATCGATCCCGGCACGAGGGAAATGGACGACGACAACCTGGGCCAATTCACCGCGGAAATTCTCAAGCGAGGAGTCGGCGGGAACGTCGAAAAAGGCGCCCTCGATGGCATTGCCTCGCTCGATGAAATGCTCGACCTGCCGCCGAATCTCATTCTCAGCAGCAAGACGCTGTTGCCCAGCGACCTGCTCTTCGACTTCAACAAGTCCGAGCTGCACGAGAGTGCCAAGGTCGGCCTCATGAAGCTGGCCTTGCTGATGGATCGGAACCCGGGCCTGCTCTGCTGGATCGAGGGCCACACGGACCTGATCGGCGGCGACGAGTTCAACCTCGACCTCTCGATCCGCCGCGCCGGGGCGGTAAAGCATTATCTCGTCGAGTCAATGCGCATGGATGCCTCGCGCATCTTCACGCGCGGCTTCGGCCGTTACCAGCCGATTGTCACCGCTGGCGACCGCGACGGGCAGGCGATCAACCGCCGGGTGGAAATCCGCATGCGCCAAACCCCGCCGAGTGGCGACCAGATCAAGGTCGCGCCGCAACCGGCACCGCTGGTCGAAGAGCCGCCCGCGCCGCTGGCGCCTGTGGTCGATCCGCCCGCGCCGCCGCGCGCCGTGCTGGTGAAGCCGAATGTCGAAAAGCCCGCCGTGGTGGATCCTCCGCGTGCCGTCTTGGTCAAACCGCAACGCGCATTGCCGCTGGAGCAGACGCTTTCGCCGCCGCGCGCGCAGCCGGTCGGGCCACCGCCCCTTCGTGCGCAACCGGTCGAGGAATGAGCCGCGCCGTCCCATCCGCCGCTCTTGAGTGGCCCGGACAGGATTGAGGCCCGCTTGGGATGCACCCGCCATGCCGGCGAAGCACCGGAGTGCAATTTTTGGTGTTTCAGGTACACTGATCACAAAAATTGCCCTTCTTTCGGCTTTGTAGATGACTGATTCTTTAAAAAATCGCGGGTTTTGGCATTTCGCAATTTGGAGAAATTGGTTCGAAATGATTGAGTTGTCCACTTAATTCACTGGTAAAGAACAGGTTGAAGCGCCGAATCAATTTCTTCAAATTGTGCTTGTCGTTTTGGTGTACTTTAGTGTATTTGATGATCACTGACGCGCCCGTCGGTGAGTTTTGATGAGTGGCAACCACCAACGTTATAAAGGCTTCAAGCCCTTCAAGATGGACCCGAAGTATCGGGTGTCCGTGCCCCCGGCTTGGCGTCCGGAGGCAGGTGCGGCGTTGTTCATGCTATTTTCCAAGGCCTACGACATGCCTTTGGTCAAGGTGCTCAGCCAGGAGGCCTACGACGAGAAAGTGGCGCTGATCATCGGCAGCGACAAGACGCCGGCGGAAAAAAGCAAGCTGCTGGGCAAGCTGGCGATGCTGTGCCGTGAGGCGACGCTCAATGATCAGGGCAAGCTGTTGGTGCCCAAGGATCTGAGCGAGAACGCGCAGATTGCGGCGGACTCGGACGTGGTTCTCGCCGGCCGCGGTATCCACTTCGAGATCTGGAGCAAGGCGAATTTCGACAAGGCCTTCGAAATCGAGACCGGCCGGGACGAAGACGACGACCTGGGAATTTTCTGATCATTCACCCACCACACCCACCACCACTGACAACTGCAATGTGGTTCACCCAACCCACTCCGGCATCTGGCGCGGTCCGCAACACGGCGGCTCCGTCCGCTCCCGAGCGGGTGCCGGGGTTGGGAACAATTTCTACGACGCGGCGCCCCCGGCAA
>JBMTCD010000184.1:0-7314 GCA_049430545.1 Luteolibacter sp. | reverse complement strand
CTGGCGGGCCTTCAGATCACGCCGCAGAAGCCGCTGCGTCGGGCCTACGAACGCGGAATTTTTAATTGTCGCTGGACAAGTTGTGCCAAGGGCAGGACGGTGACCTTTTCGGACAATGGATAGGAGCGGTCGCCGGGGTAGAGGATCCACAGGTGGTCCAGCTGCAGATCGACCAGAGCGCTTTGCATCGAGGGCGTGAGTCGTGGCGCATCGGCGTATTTCACCTCGATGGCGAGGTTTTTTCCGGCTTGTTGCCAGAACAAATCGACTTCGGCCCCGGAGTGGGTGGCCCAGAACGAGAGTTCCTCGGAGCGTTTGCCGATTGCGCGGGTGGCGGCTTCCAATGCGAAGCCTTCCCATGAGGCACCGAGCTTGTGGTGGGTGGCGAGTTGCGGGAACGAATCGATGGCGAGCAGCGAGTGGAACAGTCCGCTGTCGCGCAGGTAGAGCTTCGGGCGTTTGACTAGACGTTTGCCGAGGTTGGTATGCCAAGGTTGCAGCAAACGGATCATGAAGGTGCCTTCGAGAATCTCCAGATAACGGCGCACCGTCATATCGGAAATGCCGAAGGAGCGGGCGAGTTCGGAGTGGTTGAGTATCTGGCCGTGATATTGGCAAATCATCGTCCAGAAGCGGCGCAAGGTGGCGGCCGGGATCTGGATGCCGAGCTGGGGGATGTCCCGCTCGAGGAAAGTGGCGATGTATTGCTGACGCCACAAGGCGCTGCTCTCGTCCGAGGATGCCAACACGGAGCGCGGCATTCCACCGCGGAACCACAACACGCGCCAGCGCTCCGTGCCGAGATCCCGCAGCCAGAGCCCGCCCAGTTCGTGGTAGGCGATTCTTCCCGCCAAGGTCTCGGACGATTGGCGCAACAGATCGCGCGACGCGCTGCCGAGGATCAGGTAGCGTTGCTCGGGACGATGATCGACGAGGTATCGCAACAAGGGGAAAAGATCCGGTGACCGCTGGATTTCATCGATGACGATCAGGCCGGACAAGCCCTCCAGCGCCAGTTGCGGCTGATCCAACATGGCCAGGTCGCGCGGATTCTCCAGATCGAAGAAATGCGCGGCGTCAAAGGTGCGAGCCAAGGTCGATTTTCCACACTGCCTCGGCCCGACGATCGCCACCACCGGGAACGTCTCCATCAGACGCGCCAGCTTTTCCCGTTCGTCGATGCGATCAATCACAGTCAAAACAAAGCGCTTTTTCATTGAAAAGTCAAATAAATGATATGAAATTTCAATCCATTTGCACGATGTCAGTCGGTGACCGGAAGGGTTGAGCAAGGTCGCCGGCGGCATTGTCAGCGCGGCGCTGGACGGGATGAAGGTGGCGGATGCAGCCTGTCATTCGCATCGAACCACTCGCTGAAAACATCCGCGGCGGCCATCGAGTTGAGGATCGGGATGCCGCCGGCCTTGCGGATGGTTTCGGCTTCCTCCTGTTCGAAGGCCCGCGCGACCACCGGCACTCCATGAACGTGCTCCAGGACCTTGATCGTGTCGCCGGCGCGGCGCATCGAGGCGATGATGAGCTTCGCCTTGGCGGCACCCGCCTTGTCGAGCACGTCGGGATCGGAGCCGTCGCCACGCATCACAGACACACCGCGGCTCGCCAGCTCGCCGCAGACGACCGCGTCGTCGTCCACCACCAGCACCTCCTCGCCTTGGGCGCGCAGCGGCTTGACCGTCCACATGCCGGCAGCGCCGAAACCGAGCAGCAGGATGTGGCCGGAGGGAGCCTTGTCCTGCGCCGCCTTTTTGCGGAAGGGATGCAGCGGGAGCAGCGCGCGCGCCACGCTCTCGCGGCCGATGAACGGAGTGAGCGTCATGGTGACCAGCGTGGTGAGCGCGAGCACCTGGAACGCCGCCACCGAGACATGCCCGGCGGCCAGCCCGGTGAGGCCCAGCAGCAGCGAAAACTCGCTGGTTTGCGCCAGCAACAGGCCGCTCTCGATCGACGCCCGCGTGCTAAGCCCGCGGCACTCGGCCAGCGCGGTGACCAGCGGCGGCGTGAGCAGCACGATCACCAGCGCGAATTGCAGCGCGCTGAGCCAATGCGCCGCATCTGGCACGCCGACCAAGGCACCGAGCGCGACGAAGAACACCGCCTGGAAGAAATCCGTCAGGGTGGAAAGCTGGCCGCGCACCAGCCCGTTGAGCGGGAATGCGGAAAACACGAAGCCGCCCGCAAAGGCCCCGGCGATGAGCGGCAGGTCGAGCGCGTGGGCGATACCCACGAATCCGCACAGCACCGCCATCAGCCATAGCAAGAGCCCTTCCTCGTCCGGCTTCACCCGTTTGAGCAAACCGGGAATGACGAAGCGCTGCGCCACCCATGCCGCGAGCCCCAGCACCACGGCTGCAGCGAGTCCGCCGCCAATGCCCGCCGCGCCGCCGGCCAGCCGCGAAAGCACCACGATCACCCCGATGATCACCACGTCCTGCAGCAGGAGCACGCCGGTCACCACCCGCCCGAAGGGCTCGAACATCGCCTGACGGCTCTTGATTTGCCGCAGGACCACCAGCGTGGAACTCGCCGCGAGACCGAAGCCGAGATAGACCGCCTCCAGTTGCCCGAATCCCATCCACCGCGAGCTGAGAAATCCCACCAGCGCGAAGACCGCGAATTGCAGCACGCCGATCCATGCCACCGTCGCGCCTTGGCGGGCGAATCGACGCGGGTTGAGTTCCACGCCCGAGGCGAAGACAAGATACAGCAATCCCAGTTGGATCAATCCCACCGTGGCATCCGTGCCGCCACCGGCGGACAAATCGAACCCCGCCGGCAGCAAGCCCGAGACATTGAGCGCCATGCCGGAACCAATCAGCATCGGCAGCGGCGGCAGGCGCAGCCAGCGCGCCAGCGCATAGGCGGCCGCGGCGGCGAGCAGCAGACCGGCGAGCAGGTTCATGGCTTGAGCACCTCCATTTCACGAAGCTTTTCCAATTGAGCCTTCACCCCGTCCACCTTGGGAATCATCAGGTAGTCCACGCCGAGATCGAGCAGGCTGTCGGTCACCGACATGTCCACCACATGCAATGCCGAAGGGATGCCGGCGACCTGGCAGCGGTAGGCGAGCAGTTCGTTGGTGCTCTCGATGCGCAGCGCGGAAACCAGCAGCCGCGCCCGCTCCAGCCCCGCTTCCTGCAGCACGGACAGGTATTCCACGCTGCCCAGCAACTTGTGCCCGGGCAGCCCCTCCAGTTTCGCCGGGTCCACATCCACGGCGAGCACGGTCTCGCCCTTGGCGTGAAGCCTCCTGACGATCTCGCGCCCCAAGGTGTTCATGCCGACGACGATGACATGGCCGGAAATCCGGGGTTTTTCGGCCGCTCCGGCATCCGCGTCGCCCGCGGCTTCCAGAAACCGCCATTTCGACAAACCCATCCGCCCGCAGACATCATACAACTTGTGGTTGTACAATATCATGTAGGCGGAAATCGCGATGGTGGCCACTCCGACCAGCGCGGTGATCGACAGGATCTCCGCGCCGATCAAGCCACGGGCCACGCCCATGCCGGCGAAGATGAACGAGAACTCGCTGATTTGCGCCACCGTCACGCTGGTGAGGAACGAGGTCCGCAGGCTGTAGCCCATGCGGTTGATGATGAGTATGAAGACCAGCGGATTGCCGATCAGCACGAACAGCGCGAGCACCAGCGTGGGCAGCCAGTTGTCCGCGGCGCCCGCCGCGTCCATGCGCACGCCGAGCGAGACGAAGAACACCGCGATGAACAGGTTCATGAGCGGATGCACCCGGCGGCGCAGGTCGTCGTTGTAGGGAAGTTGCGCAAGGCTCAGGCCGGCGAGAAAGGCCCCGACTTCCAGCGAGAGACCGAAGGCATGTGCCAAGCCCACCAGCAGGAAACACCATGTCAGCGCCCACACCAGCATCATCTCGGGCGAGCGCGCCGCCCAGCGGAACGGCCGCGGGAGCAGCCACTTCGCGGCGAGCAAGGACAATGCCAGCATCAATCCCATCCCGCCGAAGGCCTTGCCGAGGCCCGCGAGCAGGTTCCTTGCGTTCATCCCCCCGCCGCCTTCGCCGAGGCCGGCGAGAAAAGTCAGGATCAAAATCACCACCAGGTCCTGCACCAGAAAGATCCCCACGGCAATACGGCCGTAGAGGCTGTCCAGCTCGCCTTTTTCATCGAGAAGCTTCACCACCACCACCGTGCTGCTGAAGGTCAGCGCGGTGGCGAGAAACAGCGACTCCATGATCGTGAAACCGAGGAAATGGCACAGCACGAAGCCACCCGCCGCGGTGAACAGCACCTGCCCGATGCCGGCGAACAAGGCCACTTTCCCGACATCGCGGATTTTCGCGAAACTCAGCTCCAGCCCGACCAGAAACAACAGCAAGGCCACGCCCTTTTCCGAGATCAGATCGAGCTCCGGGCTCATTTCCACCCAGCCGAACACCGGTCCGATCAGCACGCCGGCGAGCAGATAGACCACGATGGCCGGCATGCGCACCGCACGCCCCAGCATCACCAGCACCGCCGCGGCGATGATGATGGTCCCGAGATCAAGGAAAAACCGCGCGTCGGCCATGGTCGCGCGGAAGCTTGGCCACTGGCGCTGCTTCCGCAAACAAAACCCGAACAAGCAGTCCCAAAAGCAACAATTCACCCGATCGGTCGCCCGCTTGCATCCGACGGGACATGGTCTTCGGGGACCGGGACGCTCGCCAAAAGCATGCCATTCACGCCCCATTCCGGCACATCCCGGGTATTGCCGGCGCCTTGTTTTCACCACACATAAAATCGTTGTCCCGGAGGAACATCGCGCGCATGCTGTCCGCATGGAAAAGGTGGCCGTGAAACGCAGTCTGGGGGATTTCCGAAACCGGGAAAACCCATGGAAAAACCGCAGCCACCTGGAACGCCTCCACGCAATGGCCGTGATTTGCGGAACCACCGAGCAAAATGGACAGGATCAATCAGGATTTCCGCGATTTTATCGGATTGCTCGAAAGTGAAGCGGTCGAGTATCTGATTGTCGGCGGCTATGCGGTCGGGCTGCATGGCTTCCCCAGATATACGGGTGACATCGATTTCTTCGTGGCGGTCCACCCGTCGAACGCGAAGAAGTTGTTGGATGTTTTCGAGCGTTTCGGCTTCGGGGAAATCGGCTTGGAGGCGGGCGATTTCCTCTCTCCCGATTTCGTGGTGGAGATCGGACGGGAACCACGGAAAATCCAGGTTCTCACCGGAATCGATGGGGTTTCGTTCGCGGAGTGCTTCAACCGAAGGGTGGAGATCCGGGATGACGGGCTGTTGATGAAGTTCATTGGCAAAAACGATCTGCTGGTCAACAAGGCGGCGTCGGGACGGGCGAAGGATTTGATCGATCTGGATGAGTTGAAGAAACTCCCATGATGCTTTCCTGTCCTCCAAGCTTCCGGGATTCGGCATTGATCCTGCTTTATGGATGTGCTCACTGGGGGCGACGATGGCCGGAAACAAACCACTGCTGAACGACGGATTCCAACTGCTCGACGCCGAACTCGGCTTTGCGATGGATGCCTTCGCCGATGTGCTCGCCCGCCTCGGCCACAAGGAACTGGCCACCCGGCTGCCGTGGCACGGACGGGCGCTCGCCGCCGTCGATGGCCCCGACCGGCCGCTGGTGCAGGCCTATTCGATCGCGTTCCAGCTCCTCAACATCGTCGAGGAACGGGTGGCCGCGGTGGCCCGCCGCTGGCGCGAAAAAGCCCACGGCCCGACTGCCGAAAAAGGACTCTGGCCGGACAAACTGGCCGAAATGCGCCGCATGGGCCTCGATGAAAAAACACTGGCCGGAATTCTCTCGCGCGTGCGCGTCGAGCCGGTGCTCACCGCGCACCCGACCGAGGCGAAACGCCAGACGGTGCGCGAGCGCCATCGCGAGATTTACGACCTGATGCAGGAGCGGGAAAACCCGTCATACACCGACCGCGAGCGCGACCGCGGCCGTCGATTTCTCGAAGCCCAGCTCGAGGCGCTGTGGCGCACCGGCGAAATCCACGTCACCCGCCCGAGCATCACGCAGGAACTCGACAACGCACTGTTCTATCTGCGCGAGGTGTTTCCCGAGGCGGTGTCGCGCGCGCACACCCACCTGCGCGAGGCGTGGAGCGGCGCGGGTCTCGATCCGGCGGCGCTCGATGCGCTGCCGCCGATGATCCGCTTCGGCACCTGGATCGGCGGCGACCGCGACGGCCATCCGGGCGTCACCGCGGAGGTCACGCGCGACGCGCTCGCCGCGCTGCGCCACAACGCGCTCCGCCTTTTCGCCCGCCAACTTGAACGGCTCGCCCACAACTTGCCGCTCAGCAAACATTTCCAACCGGTGCCGCCGGAACTGGAAGTGATGATCGAGCGCCTCACGGGCGAGATCGACGGCCGCGCCGCCGCGGACCTCGCCGCCTTGCACCAATACCATCGCGAGGAACCCTGGCGCGCCGCCGCGCTGCTGATGCGGCTCAAGCTGCTGCTCTCGCGCGACCAGCCGGATTCCGGACCGGTCTATCGGAAACCGGCCGATCTGACAGCCGACCTCGACGTGCTCGACCAGACGCTGGTCCATGCCGGTGCCGGAAAAATGGTGGACGATTTCATCAAACCGATCCGCCGCCAGCTCGCGGTCTTCGGTTTCCACTCCGCCGCGCTCGACGTGCGGCAGAACTCGGCCTTCCACCAGAAGGCGCTCACCCAGTTGCTGGTCAAGGCCGGGATTTCTGGCGCGGAAGCGTTTGGCGATTGGAGCCAGGAGCAGAAAATGGCGCTGTTGGAAAAGGAATTGCGCTCGCCCCGTCCATTCCTCGCCCCCGGCATCCCCGCCGGGCCGGAGGCGGATGCGGTGCTCGATTGCCACCGCGTGCTTGCCGCCCATCGCAGGCAGCACGGCAATGCCGGACTCGGCGCACTGATCGTCTCGATGACCCGCGACACCGCGGACCTTCTCACCGTCTATCTGCTCGCCCGCGAGGCCGGCCTGATGGAAATGACCGACGACGGCCTGCGCTGCCCGCTGCCGGTGGTGCCGCTCTTCGAAACCATGGACGACCTGGACCGCGCGCCCGGCATCGTGGACGAGTTCCTGGCCCACCCGGTGACCCGCCGCGGCCTGGGTGCCCGCAGCGACAGGGATTTCCAGATGATGCTCGGCTACTCGGATTCCAACAAGGACTGCGGCATCCTCTCCAGCCAATGGGCGCTGCACCGCGCGCAGATCCGCCTCTCGGAAATCTGCGCGAAACACGGCGCACGGCCGGTGTTTTTCCACGGTCGCGGCGGCACCGTCGGCCGCGGCGGGGGTGCC
>JBMTCD010000183.1:0-7400 GCA_049430545.1 Luteolibacter sp. | reverse complement strand
GCACCCGCTTGTTCGGGCGCGTCCGCGCGATCGTCCGCGAACTCGGCAGGCGGCTGCATGCGGACGGCCTGTTGGAATCCGCCGAAGATGTGTTTTATCTCGAACTCGGTGAAATCCTCGCCGTGTGGGATGCCACCGGCACCACTTCAGGCCTTGGTGAGCTGGCCCGGCAACGGCGCGCGGAGTTCGCGCAATACGAAGCCACGGCTGCCCCGCCCGACCGCTTCCTCACCCATGGTCCGGTCACGCGATACAGCCGCTTTGAGAACGCCCGGCCGCCGATGGACCAGGGAGCTTCTCTCTCCGGCACCGGCGCTTGCCCGGGACGCGTCACCGGCCGCGTGCGCGTCGTGCTGGATCCCCGCGGCGCGCGCATCGACCACGGCGAAATCCTGGTCGCCCGCCAGACCGACCCCGGCTGGGTGGTGTTGTTTCCCGCCGCTTCCGGGCTGCTGGTCGAGCGCGGCAGCCTGCTTTCCCACTCGGCCATCGTCTCGCGCGAGCTGCGGCTGCCATGCATCGTTTCCCTGCCCGGCATCACAGGCTTGTTGAAAACCGGCGACCTCGTGGAAATGGATGGAACGAGCGGAACCGTCAGAATCCTCGAATCATGACAACATCCGAAATCCAGCATCGCGCCGGGTTCACGACCATCCGCTACGCCCAGTGTTGGGAGGATTCGCGGCTGCTTTCGGCAGCGTTGAAACCGGCGGGCAGGCATTGCCTGAGCATCGGCTCGGCGGGCGACAACAGCTTCGCGCTGCTGGCGAACGGAGCCGCATCGGTGACGGCGGTGGAAATGAACGCGGCGCAGGTCGCCTGCATCGAACTGCGCCGCGCGGCCTATCTCACACTCGGCCACACGGAGTTTCTCGAATTGCTGGGTTCGCGGCCGTCTTCGCGCCGCAACAATATCTATCAGAAATGCCGCGGCGCGATGGCGAAAGACGCGAGAAACTTCTGGGACGCCCGCCCGGACGAAATCGGCCGCGGCATCGGGGCCGCGGGGAAGTTCGAGGGCTATTTCGCCTTGTTCCGGAAATTCGTGCTGCCGTTCGCCCATACGCGGAAACGCGTGCGCTTGCTATTGAATCCACGCGAACCCGCGGAAAGGGAAAGCTTCTATCATGAAGTCTGGGACAACCGCCGCTGGCGCTGGATTTTCCATGCCTTTTTTTCGCGCGCGGTGATGGGTGCGCTGGGCCGCGATCCGGAGTTTTTCCGCTATGTCGAGGGATCGGTGGCGGACCGGATCCTCGAACGGACCCGCCATGCCCTGACCGTGCTCGATCCCTCGGCGAATCCCTACCTCCACTGGATTCTAACAGGCACGCACGGCGCGGTCCTGCCCGAGGCACTGACCGGGGAAAACTTCGCCCTCATCCGCGAGGCGCTCGTGGCCGGGCGTTTCAAGGTATTTCACGGCCCCATTGAAAAACTGCTGCATGAACCGCCGGAGAGCCGCTTCGACGCGTACAACCTGAGCGACATCTTCGAATACATGAGCGAGGAAAGCACCGCGCGGTTGTTGTTGAAAATCGTGGCTGCATCGAATCCCGGCGCGCGGCTCGCCTATTGGAACATGCTCGCGCCGCGTTCGCGGCCGGAATCGATGGCGGACGTGTTGCGATGTCATGAAGAAGAAGCGGAGCGGTGTTTTGCCGATGACCGGGCATTCTTCTACAGCCGTTTCGTGATCGAGGAGGTGCTGCCGTGACCTTGCGGGAATGGCTGGCGGTGGCGGCGGTGCTGGGCGGCTTGGTGTTCGGCCTGCCGTTCATCCGCTGGCTGGTGCTGCGCACCGGAGCCTCGGCCGAGACCGCGCGCAAGTCGGTGCATCTGGCGATGGGCCTGGGATGTGTGGCGTTTCCCTGGATCTTCGAACGTCCGCTGCCGGTGTGGGTGCTGACCGGGATCGTCACGGTCCTGCTGGGCATCCTGCGCATCGTCCCGTCGTTGAAAAGCGGCGTGGGATCGGCGCTACATGGCATCAAGCGGCTTTCCTACGGCGAAGTCCTCTTCGCCCCGGCGGTGGCGGCGGTGTTCCAGTGGTCGCAGGACAGGCCGTTGCTGCATGTGATTCCGATCGCCGTGCTGAGCATTTCCGATGCGGCGGGCGCACTGGCCGGCACCCGCTGGGGAGTGCGGAGATATGGCTGCGGAGAGGGTTTCAAGACCGTGGAGGGCTCGCTGATGTTTCTCGCCACGGCCTTCCTTTGCGTGTTCCTGCCGCTGTATTTCCTCGGGGAAATCGATGCCGTGCGCGCGTTGTGGATTGCGTTGATCCTGGCACTTCTCGCGATGATGGCAGAGGGCACCGCGGACCGCGGATTCGACAATCTGGTGGTGCCGGTGGGATGTTGGTTCGTGTTGGCGCGCCTGCTGGAATGCGAGTCGCCAGCATTGCTCGGGCGCTTTGTGGTGCTTGTCTTGTTGTTGGCACTGGTGTTGTGGGGATCGCGCTGGTCATCGCTCAGCGGCGCGGCGCTGCTGGGTGCTGCATTGCTGGGATACGGGTGCGCGGTCATCGCGGACTGGCGTTTCGCCCTGCCGCCGGCGGCGGTTTTCGTCTGCCATGTCGTCACCACGCGCCGGCACCATCTGACCCGTGTCTTCGATCACCGGCTCGATGCGGTGCTCGCGCACAGCATCGGTTGCCTGCCATGGGTGATCGCAACCGGCAGCGGCGCGGTCCCCGACTCCGCCGGGCTGGCGGGCATCTCGATTGCGATGGCGACACAACTCGCCTTGCTCGATTCCTCCACGCTTGCGTGGCTCGGCCACTTCGAGCCGAAGCCGCTGCGCTCCTCGCTCAAGGGCTGGCTGGTGGCCGGGCTGCCGGGCCTGGCATGGCTCGTTTCCCGGATCGATGCGCTGCTGCCTGCGCTCGCAATCTCGTTTGCCATCACGCCGCTGTGGGTGATGTGGCTGCACCGCTTGCGCCCGCTTTGCAGAAAGAACCCCACATTCCTGTGGTTGATCGAGGGCGCCATGGCACTCATCACCTCATTACCAGTCCTGCTCTTCGTATCATGAACGTCCCGCAAACCCTTATCCAACCGGAATATTTGGCTGTCGATTTTCCACTCGCGGAAGGCCTTCCCTCTCTGGATGCCATGGCCGACATCAGCGGGCAGCCGGACGCGAGAGTTTGCTTGGTCGACAGACACCGGCGCATCGTCGCGCACACCAGGCTTTGGTGGAATGAACCGCCACTGTGGAAAGGTGAGTCGATCGGAACGATCGGCGGCTTTGCGGCGCTGGATGAAGAAGGAGCCGTGAAACTGCTGGATCATGCAACGGATCATTTGCGCGAGATGGGCCGACGGATTGCCGTGGGCCCCATGAACGGCAACACTTGGCGGCGGCACCGCTACGTGGTCTCCGGCGACGCGCACGGACCGTTCCTGATGGAGCCGCGCAATCCCGCCGCATATCCCGCATGGTGGCGGAGTGCGGCTTTCACCGAGCTGTCACATTACAGCTCATCGTTGATCCGCCTCGATGGAAGGCGCGTGGTTTCCCCCGCGATGAGGCGGCGGCTGGAGCAGTCCGGCATCGTGATCCGCAAGCTCGATCCAAACCACTATGAGCAGGAGCTGAAGCTGATCCACGCGCTAAGCCTGAAAAGCTTCAGTTCAAACTTCCTCTACACGCCGCTCGACGAGGCGGAGTTTCTGCAAGCATATGGCAAGGTGCGCGACCATGTGGATCCCGACTTCGTGAAGATCGCCGAACGCAATGGCATCCCCTGTGGTTTTGTTTTCGCCATCCGCGATCTCCAGGCCGAGGCGCGCGGCGAAAAACCGGCGGTGATCGTCAAGACGCTGGCCGTGGACCCGCAGTCGCGCAGTGCCGGACTCGGCAGCCTGCTGGTGGACGAGCTGCACGCCGCAGCTTATGCAAAGGGTTATGTGGAATCGATCCACGCACTCGAGCATGAAACCAATACCTCGCGCAAAATCACCGGTCGTTATGGTGGAAGGATTTTCAGGAACTATGTCTTGTTTTCCAAACCCCTATGAATCTCGCAACACTCCTGCAGGAAGTGGCGCGCCAACATCCGGAACGGATCGCCTTGGCGGATGCGCGGCACGGGCACGACCGCGCGGTCACCTTCGCGCAGCTCGCACGGCGCGTCGCCGCCGGTGCCCGCGCGCTCCATGACATGGGCCTGCGGCGCGGGCAGGTGGTGCTCGTGTTCCAACCGGTATCGATCGAGTTGTATGAATTTTTGTTGGCGGCGTTCCATTCCGGCATCCGCGTGATGCTCGCCGATCCCTCGGCGGGTCGCGCGTTTCTCACGCACTGTTGCGGACGTCTCGCGCCGGACGCGTTTTTCGGGTCATGGAAAGCACAGTGCCTGCGGCTGGCGGTTCCCGCGCTGCGGCGGATCGGCATGGCCATTGTCACCGGCCCATGGTTTCCCGGATCCCGAAAATGGATAACGGACCGAGGGGGCATGCCGATGGCGGATGTGCCGGACGACGAGCCCGCCTTGATCACCTTCACCAGCGGCGGCACCGGAAAGCCAAAGGCCGCTGTCAGGACACATGGTTTCCTGTTGGCCCAGCACCGGGCGCTTTCGCGATCGCTGGTTTTCCAAGATGGCGAGACGGATCTGGTCACCCTGCCGGTTTTCGTGCTCGCGAATCTGGCCTCGGGACTGACCAGCGTGATCGCCGCCACCGATCTCGCCCACCCCGGCAGGCCGGACGCGGCGGCCATCCGCAAACAATGCGAACGCTGGAGCGTCACGCGCTGCACCGCGTCGCCGGCGTTTTTCGCGGGCTTGCTGGATTCGCCGGACGGCATGCCCGCGTTCCGCAAGGTCTTCACCGGCGGCGCGCCTGTGTTTCCCGACCTCCTGCGCCGGCTGCGCGCCGAACTGCCGGACGCAACGATCCACGCGGTCTATGGCTCGACCGAGGCCGAACCGATCGCCCACATTGCCTGCGATGAGGGTGCCGGAACCGATGCCTGCACGCGGCATGGCGCAGGCCTTTGCGCAGGGGTGCCGGAGCCCTCGATCCGGCTGAAGATCATCGCCGACAACTGGGGAAAAACACTCGGACCGATGAAAATGGCCGAGTTGGACCAATTGGAAGCGCCGCAGGGCCAGGCCGGGGAAATCGTGGTCTCGGGAGAGCATGTGCTCGGCGGCTACCTGGATGGCACCGGCGATCATGAAACGAAAATCCACGTGGACCACCAGGTCTGGCACCGCACCGGCGATGCGGGCTGGCTCGATGCCACCGGCCGCCTCTGGCTCTTGGGCCGCTGCGCCGCGAAGTTGCCCGCGCACCCCGCACCAGCCGGAATTCCAGCGGAGGCGCTGCGCTACCCCTTGGCCATCGAATCCGCGCTCCGGCTAAAATTCCCGGACATCCGCACCGCCGCCATCAACTGGCGGGGACGGCGCACGCTCGTGGTCGGCAAGCGCTGTGCTGATCAGGAATCGGAGGCTCTCCGAAACGCCGCCGAGGCTCTTGGCATAGCGGAACTGCGTTTCGTTGCATCGCTGCCGCTCGACCGCAGACACAATGCGAAAATCGATTACCCGGCGCTCCATGCGATGATGGATGCTCTCGCGGCCCGATGACGCGAATTTGCCTGATCCGGATTTTTTTCCCAAGAAAACCCAGCCTGCCGTGTCATTTTCCCGTGTCGCGGTCACTCCGCAGCCCTCACCCCATATCCGCCATCACCAAACCAACCCATGAAAACCACACTGCTCCTCACCGCCGCGCTCACCTCCGCCTTGGGTGCCGACACCGCTCTGACCATTTACAACCGCGACCTCGCCGTGGTCCGTGAAACCCTGCCACTCGACCTCAAGTCGGGCCTCAACACCGTGTCGTTCGATCGCGCCACCGCCCGTGTCCAGGCCGATTCCGTCGTGCTCCGCGATCCCGCGGGCAAGGCGGCATTCTCCATCCTCGAGCAGTCATACCGCAACGACCCGGTGAGCCGCGGCCTGCTCCTGCGGCACTTCGAGGGCCAGACCATCGACTTCCGCACCGTCTATCCGGACGGCAAGGTCGAGACAGTGGCGGGAAAAATCGTCCGCTCGGGATACGTGCCGGGCCGCGGCAACGAGGACCCGATCATCGAGGTGGATGGCAAGCTGCGTTTCCAGCTTCCCGGCGAACCGTTGTTTCCCGCACTCACCGACGGGTCGATCCTGCGGCCGACACTCAGTTGGCAGATCGCGGCCCGCGAGCCGGCCGCTTTCAACGCCCAACTCTCCTACCTCAGCAACGGTTTCCAGTGGAAGGCCGACTACAACATCGTCGCTCCCGAAAAAAGCGAGACCGTCACCCTCAGCGGCTGGGTCACCGTGAACAACCAGAGCGGCACCAGTTTCAACGACGCCACAGTGAAACTCGTCGCCGGCGATGTGAACATCGTCGAACCCCAGGCACAGCGCGGAAAGGTCATGATGATGGCTGCCCAGGCGATGGACATGGCCGAGGCCAAGGTCGAACAGAAAGCCTTCGACGATTTCCACCTCTACACCCTGCCGCGCCCGCTGACGATCCACGACAAGGAAACGAAACAGGTCGAATTCATCCGCTCGCCGCAGGTGAAGGCGCAGAAGAAATATGTCTATGACGGCGCTTCGATGCACCGCTTCTACGGCGGGCGCGTCGAAAACCCAATCCAAGGCCAGACCTATCCCAAGGACGTGGCGATCTTCTGGGAGCTGAAAAACGACGAGGCCAGCGGCCTCGGTCTGCCGCTGCCCGCCGGCCGCATACGCTTCTACCGCTCCGACGATGCCGATGGAAACCTGGAATTCGTCGGCGAGAACAACATCGACCACACGCCGGCCAACGAAGAGCTGAGCATTTACACCGGCAATGCATTCGACCTGGTCGGCGAGCGCAAGATCACCGACTTCCAACGCCGCGACCGCGAAAACTGGATGAGCGAAACCATCGAAGTGATCGTCAAGAACCGCTCGAAGGAAGCCCGCACCATCGTCGTGCGCGAGCCACTGTGGCGCTGGTCGAGCTGGAAAATTGAAAACCCCTCGATGGAATTCGAAAAGAAGGACGCGCAAACCATCGAGTTCACGGTCCCACTGCAACCCGACGAGGAGAAAACCCTGACCTACACCGCACGCTACAACTGGTGATCCTGATCGGTTGACGCGCGCTGCTCTCCTTCAACGACAACCTCAAGGACTACGCCGCGTTGGATCCCTGCGAAATGCGCAAAAGTTTCAACACGCTGCTCTGTTGAGCGCTTACGGATGATCGGCACTTGCCGGGAATCCACGGAACTGACAGTCCACCATCAAGAAGCTGGCAAACTCACTCGATGAAGCATGAAAGGATTGCCACTTCTGCTAGATTTTCGGCCATAGGCAATCAAACCATCGTCAACCAAACCCA
>JBMTCD010000182.1:0-7510 GCA_049430545.1 Luteolibacter sp. | reverse complement strand
CCGGAAAACGCCTCGTCGCGCCCCACCAGTCCACACACCACGCAGGTGAGCAGCGCCGCCATCGCCACCATGTCGTGTCGCCACCGCCCCCACAGAAACATCGCCACCGTCGCGCCGAGAATGATCAAAATGGCGATTTGGTCGAAGTTCATCACGCGACATCCTGAACGACCGCCGACCGCCATGACGAGCCTGGATTGAACAAACGCCACCCGCCGCCAGCCCCGCTTTGACAAAGGCGGGGGCCGTCGCTAGCGAAGGGCCATGCGCACGCTCGTCAAACACGTCCTGCACCGCGGGGAAGCGATGGAAAGCCTCCACGTGGCCGGCTGGGTCCGCACGCGGCGGGATTCGAAAACTTTTTCCTTCATCGAACTGAACGACGGCTCCTGCCTCGGGAACCTGCAGATCGTCGTGGACGCCGGCGTTCCCGGCTACGGCGAGATCGCGAAAATGACCACCGGTGCCTCGATCGAGGTGCATGGCAAGCTGATCCCCTCCCCTGCGGCCGGGCAGATGTGGGAGATGTACGCGGAAAGCGTCCGGTTGGTCGGTGCCGCGCCGGACGATTACCCCTTGCAGAAGAAAGGCCACACCGCGGAGTTCATGCGCGGCATCGCCCATCTGCGGCCGCGCGCGAATCTCTACGGCGCGGTGTTCCGCGTCCGCAGCCGCATGGCCTATGCCATCCACCGGTTTTTCCAGGAACGCGATTTCATCCATGTGCACACGCCGATCATCACCGCGAGCGATTGCGAGGGAGCGGGCGAGATGTTCCGCGTCACCACCCTGCCGGACGACAAGATCGCGCGCGATACCGAGGACTTCTTCGGCAAGCGCGCCTATCTAACCGTCTCCGGCCAGCTCGAGGGCGAGACCTTTGCCTGCGCGCTTTCCAACATTTATACCTTCGGACCGACCTTCCGCGCGGAAAACTCGAACACCGCGCGCCATGCCGCCGAGTTCTGGATGATCGAGCCGGAAGTGGCGTTCTGCGATCTAACAGGCGACATGGACCTCGCCGAGGACATGGTGAAGTTCCTCGTCGCCGAAATGCTGGAAAACCAGGAGGGCGACCTCGCGTTTTTCGAGAAATTCGTGGACAAGGGCCTGCGCGAACGGCTCGAGTTCGTCGCCACCCGCCCGTTCGAACGCATCAGTTATACCGAAGCCGTGAAGCTGCTCAAAGCCGGCGGCGCGAAGTTCGAGTATCCGGTGGAATACGGCCTCAACCTCCAGTCCGAGCACGAGCGCTGGCTCACCGAGACGCATTTCAAGAAACCGGTCACCGTTTTCAATTACCCGAAGGAGATCAAACCGTTCTACATGCGCCTCAATGACGACGGCCGCACCGTCACCGCGATGGACGTGCTGGTCCCGGGCATCGGCGAGATCATCGGCGGCAGCCAGCGCGAGGAACGGCTCGATGTGCTGCTGGGCAATTTCGCCCAGCACGGACTCGATGCCGATGCCTACGCCTGGTATGCCGACCTCCGGAAATACGGCAGCGTCCCGCACGCCGGCTTCGGGCTCGGCTTCGAGCGACTGCTCATGTTCGTCACCGGCATGGCCAACATCCGCGACGTCATCCCCTTCGCCCGCACTCCCGGGCATTGCGAGTTCTGAGTTCGGAAGCCGGCTGTTTCCCGTATCACACACCGCCCGCCTGAATCGCCAGGCCGCAGCGGGTTTTGGGCTTGTTGTCGAGGCCGCCTGCCGCCAAAAGGGTCAGTCTCGACTAACAAGCATTGCTTCCAATTTCGCCAGGTTGCTTTTCCGGACACGGTCTCCGTTCACCCGGCGTATGGCCCTTGTCACGTTGCCCTCGTGTCCCATTCCGAGTCGCTCGGCCACCCAGCGGTTCTTCACGCCGGTTCGTTTTCGGATCAAGGCCGCGATCAAGGCCTTCTCTTCAACCCATGTTCCACGCCCTGCCAAAAGGGATGCCTCCACGGGAAGGCCCAGTTCCCGCAACGCCGCCACGGCGATCCGCTCCGCCTCATGCCGGTCGTGGGCGCTGGCGGCCTCTCCCGCCACGCTGCCTTTTTTGCGTTTGGGGCCAGTGATTCCCGACAGCGCATCCAGCACCTTCCTGCCGAAAGTCTCCTCGCCCAGATACCAGCCCCGCCTCAACTCCTTGAGCGAGGCATCCGTCACCGCGTTTTTCGGGTCCCGGGCCCGCGCTTCCAGATAGCCTGCATAGGCCCTGCCGCCCCGGTTGTCCTCGAACAAGCGGAATGCTGCCAGCACCTTGCCGGTTTCCAGCCATTCCGGCCGCTTGTTGCCCGCGTAGCCGCCGAAGCTGCTCCATCTCCAGCTCTTCAGCCTCCTGCCGGTTTCTCCTCCCACCAGCCCGGACCTCACCGGATTGAGGTGGATGTAATCGGCCACGATCTTGAAATAACTTCCGTCGCGCTCCTCGCCATTCACCACCACCGCCTTGTATCGTCCCTGGAACACATGCCCCTTCCTTCCACGCCGACGGTTCCAGCCCTGCGAGTAAACCCCGAGCATCCATTTCATGCCGGCCACCAGGTTCGGCTCCGGAGTTTCCAGCAGGAGGTGGAAATGGTTGCCCATCAGAACCCAGGCATGCACCCGCCAGCCAAACCGCCCACAGGCACGCTCCAGCAGGTCCAGCCAGCAATGGCAGTCCTTGTCGCTCTCGAAAACCGTCTTCCCTCCATCGCCACGCGCCATCACGTGGTAAACCGCTCCCGCCGCCTCGTATCGCAAGGGCCGTGCCATGGACGGATGAAAACTTGATGCCCCGCGAATCGTCAATGCTTGTTAGCCGGGACTGACCCTTTGACGCTGACCCTTTTGACGGATTCGCTCTCCGCAGGGAAATAGGCACGTCTGCTCGGCGTGGGTGTGCGTTTTCATGACATTTCCGAGGCCGAGCAGCTGGAGCTTTTCGAGATGCAAGATTGACCGAGGTTTGCCATTGCAGGGCATCCGGCTGGGCGGCATGTTCGGACATGCCCGGAGAGACATTGCGAGACGAGGTGCTCGCGTTCATGAAATCCAATCCCGCACAGCCGGTGACCAAGTCGATGCTGGCGCGCCGGCTGCAAGTGCCGGCCGACCGCCGCTCGGAACTCCGGCGGGCGATCGAGGCGCTGGTTTCCGAAGGAATCGTCCAAGAGGGGAAAAAAGCCTGCTACACCCTGCGCGCCAGCGGCGGCAACCGGCTGGCCGGCACGCTCAAGTTCCACCCCAAGGGCCACGCGTTCTTTTTCCCCGACCTCACCGACCCGGCCAACCTCGCCACCGGGCTGGATCTCGTCGCGCTCGATCGCGTCCACGTCCCGCGCCGCGATTCCGGCACCGCGCTCGATGGCGACCGCGTGCTCGTCGCCATCCAGAAACCCAGCCCGCGCCGACGCCCGGCTTCTCGCGGCGAAATCGTCCCCGCGGCCGCCGAGGAAACGCGCGGACGGGTCGAGAAAGTGCTCTCCCGCCGGTCCGGCCGCCTGGTCGGCATTTTCCGGCAGAACAAGGGCTTCGGCTGGATCGAGTGCCAAGACAAGGCGGTGGACGGCCACATCGACCTGACAGGCGACACCACCGCCCAGCCGGGACAGATGGTGGTGGTGGATTTGGAAAACTGGCGCGACCCGGGCACCGCCCCGCGCGGGCGCATCATCGAGGTGCTCGGCTGGCCGGGCGATCCGGGCGTGGACATCATCGGCGTGATCCATCGCTACGGACTGCGCACCTCGTTCCCCGAGGACGTGCTGGCCGCCGCCCGTGCGGTGCCGGACGAAGTGGAGCCCGCCGAGCTGTCCCGCCGCGAGGATTGGCGCGACAAGCTGGTCATCACCATCGACCCGGCCGATGCGAAGGACCACGACGATGCGATCTGGTTGGAAAAGACCCGCAACGGCTGGCGGCTCGCCGTGCACATCGCGGATGTTTCGCACTACATCAAGCCCGGTGGCGTGATGGACAAGGAGGCCGTCGAGCGCGGCAACTCGACCTATCTCGTGGACCGCGTGCTGCCGATGCTGCCGGTGGAATTATCCAATGGCATCTGTTCGCTCAAGCCGGACGTGGACCGGCTCACCAAGTGCGCGCTGTTGGAGATTTCATCCGATGGCAAAGTCACCATGGCCGGCTTCATCGACTGCGTGATCCACAGCCGCGCCAAGCTCTCCTACGAACAGGCGCAGGCGATCCTCGATGGCAAACCCGCGCCGAAAGGCTCCGACCCGCAGCTTGTGCCGATGGTGCGCGAGGCCTGGAAAATGGCCTCCACGCTGCGCCGCCGCCGTTTCGCCAACGGCGCGCTCGACCTGGAAATGCCGGAAATCAAAATCCGCCTCGATTCGAAAGGCCGCGCCGTGGCCGCCGAGCCGGTGATCCACACCGAGAGCCACCAGCTCATCGAGGAATGCATGCTGGCCGCCAACGACGCGGTCGCCAAGGTGCTGCGCGAGCGGATGAAACCCGCCGTCTATCGGATTCACGAGGATCCCGATCCGTCGCGGCTGATGGACTACACCGAGACCGCCATGCTCCACGGCTACCGCCCCGGCGACCTCACCAACCGCGCACATATCCAGAAGCTGCTGGATGAATCGAAGGGCACGCCGGAGGAACATATCATCAAACTCGGTTTGCTGAAGAGCCTAAAGCGCGCCGCATACTCCGCCGAGCCGGTCGGCCACTATGGATTGGCGAAGGGCGATTACTGCCATTTCACCAGCCCGATCCGCCGCTACGCCGACCTCATCGTGCACCGCGCCCTGCAACCGCTGCTGCGTAACGCCCCGAAAAATCCCGATCGCACGCCATCGCAATCCGAACTGCGCGAAATCTCACGACATATCTCCGACACCGAGCGCAACTCCGCCGAGGCCGAAAACGAAACCAAGCAGATCAAGCTCTTCGAATACCTCCAGCGCGTCGCCGAGATGCACGACCCGCATGTCTTCGACGGCCTCGTCACCGACGTCCGGCCGATGGGCCTTATGATCGAGATTCCCGACATGGCCATCCGCGGCGTGGTCAAGCGCGAGGACCTGCCACCCGGCCGCTGGCGGCTCGAAGGCCACCGCGGCGCGTGGGTTTCCGCCGATGGCATGGTCATCGCCATGGGCATGCGCGTGCCGCTCCACGTCACCGGCCTCGACCTGGAAAAACGCTTCGTCGATTTCTCCGTCGCCGGTCCGCCCACCAGTGCGGGCACCCAATCGATCCATCCGCGCCAGAGCCCGCCCTCGCGCCGCCGCGAAAAGTCGGCCCCCAAACCCGCCGCCAAGGCCGGCCCGCCGCGCCGCGGGAAAAAACAAGCCAAGCGGAAAACGAAGCACCGGCGCTGAGCCGGGAGCGCTCCCCGGGAGCGCCGAGCCCCAGCTCGGCACGAAATCTTCTTCCGTCACCACGATCAATCCACCCGATCAGCCCCATGAAGAACAACGCGCCACGCTGGGGCTTGGCGCTCCCTTTGCATGAACGACGCCGATTACGCGA
This sequence comes from Luteolibacter sp., assembly GCA_049430545.1. Classification (GTDB taxonomy): domain Bacteria; phylum Verrucomicrobiota; class Verrucomicrobiia; order Verrucomicrobiales; family Akkermansiaceae; genus Luteolibacter. Next base: position 2,032 of record JBMTCD010000182.1, on the reverse strand, counting down.
AAGAGCGCATTTTCACGCCGGAGCGCATGATTGCCGGCGGGCTATTCGTCGCATGGATCGCCATCGCATTCCGAATCGGCGGACTTCCGCTGTCAGTGCGTGCGTTTCTGCTACTGATGGTTCCCCTCTCATTTATCTGGATGCCTGGATTCATGAGTCGGATCGCCGGGATCGCGGCCAGGAAATCGCTGGCGCAGGACATGCCCGCGGCTCCCTCGGTGCTGCGTGTCACCGGCTGGGCAGTGATGCTGGGCGTGCCGATGGCCTGGCTCGTTTTTTCCCGTTTATTTTGAGCCGGGAGGCATGATGAGCGGAATCGTTTCGGCGGTTGGCGAAAGCCACCAGAAAACCGCTGTCCGCGATCGCCCTCATTTGGTAAAACCTTTTCTGGCGCTGAGATCCGGAGCGCCGTCCACACGGCCGGCCAGATCGAGAAACAGCTGGCGGGCCTGAGCCGTCCGCAAACGCTCCAATTGTTCCTTCACGATCCGGCCCTTGGGCAGACCGGTGACTCGCGACTCCTCATCAAGCCAGCGGCTCAAATCTTCGGGCAGGCGTATGGTCAGTATGTCACTCACAAGCAAATCTGTAAGACAATCGGCATGCTTGTGTAAGCCGCATTACCGGCTAAGTCTCTAGCCCAGACACGATGAATCCACCCAATCAGCCAAGGGAAGAAATTCGCGCCAAGCTGGGGCTTGGCGTTCCCGGGGGCGCTCCCGGGGATGACGGCAAGATTAAAGATCCGAGCGCACCGCCGGAAGGATGGTATTCGCGTGGCTATCTGCCGCATTACAACAAACGTCAAACGCTGCAGTCCGTCACCTTCCGGCTCGCTGACGCGATGCCTCAATGCAAGCTGCGCCAGATCGAAAAGGAGTTGGCCGGAACACCGGCGGAAAAAATGAACGCCGCGCGCAGGAAGCAAATCGAAGCTTGGCTGGACACCGGGATTGGCTGCTGCGCGCTCAGCCATCCGGCACTCGCGTCGCTGATGCGGGAAAACCTGCTCAAGTGGGATGGCGACCGTTATCATTTATATGCATGGTGCATTATGCCGAACCATGTGCATGTGCTGATGATGACATGCGCCGCATTGTCCAGGATTGTGCAATCATGGAAATCCTTCACAGGAAGGTGGGCGCTTGAAAAGAATGCCGAGCTGGGGCTCGGCGTTCCCGGCAAAGCGCTATGGATGCGTGAGTATTGGGACCGCTACATCCGCGATCCGGATCATTTCGACAACGTCCGTCATTACATCGAGCAAAACCCCGTTGCCGCCGGACTATGTGCAAAGGCCGCCGACTGGCCATGGTCCAGCGTCTCCGCGAGCCTGCCCGGGAAGGCCGAGCCCCAGCTCGGCGAAAATCATACGACACGATGAATCCACTCGAACAGCCTCATAAAAAACAACACGCCAAGCCGGGGCTTGGCGTTCCCGGGGGTTCTCCCGGGGCCTTGAACGTCACGCAGTGGCCTGGGAGCGCCGAGCCCCAGCTCGGCGGAAATCATACAACATCATGAATCCACCCAATCAGCCATCTGAAGAAATTCGCGCCAAGCCGGGGCTTGGCGTTCCCGGGGGCGCTCCCGGCGCCTTGAGCGTCACGCAGTTGCTGCGGCGGATGAAGAACCTGCTGGAGATCCAGATCGGCGAGGTCTGGGTGGAGGGCGAGGTTTCGAACCTCCGCAAGCAAGCGAGCGGGCATTGGTATTTCTCGCTCAAGGACGAGGGTGCGCAGATTTCGTGCGCGATGTTCGGCGCACGGCGGCGCGAGGGGGCGGACGCGCTGGTGGACGGTGCCAAGGTGAAAGTCTTTGCCGAGGCCAGCGTCTATGAGGCGCGCGGGCAGCTCCAGATCATCGTGCAGAAGGCGGAGCGCGCCGGTGCGGGCGACTTGCAGGCGCGCTTCGAGGCGCTGAAGCGCAAACTCCAGGCCGAGGGCTTGTTCGATGCCGACCGCAAGCGGCCGATCCCCGGGTTTCCGCAAACCATCGGCCTCGTCACCTCCGGCAGCGGCGCGGCCCTGCA
>JBMTCD010000181.1:0-7612 GCA_049430545.1 Luteolibacter sp. | reverse complement strand
TACAAGGACGCCCGGCGCGAATACCGGCGGTACCTTTTCGATGCCGAGCTTCCGGAAACCCCAGGCGGTGCCGATTTCGGCATGCGAGAAGCCGTTGTAGTAGTGCACGGTGCGGTTGTCACCGGTTTCGCCAAGTTGCTGCCCGACATGCACCAGCGCGTTGAAGTGCGTGCTCATGCCGGTGAAACGGCCGGCGATGACCTCGTCGTTGTAGACGTAGCGACCCGCGCCTACCGGACCACCCGACGGACCGCCGGCGGAAACCAGCGTGAAGTCCCGGCCATGGAAGTCGGGCTGTCCAGCGCGGAAGGGAAAACCGAGATCGACGACAGTACCAGTTCGGACCAACGCCGCCGCCGCCAGGGCCTCGGCCGAGCCCAGACGGTTGAGCGCACCCTTTTCGTCTGCCGCGCCCCAAGGCGAGGGCCACCACGGGCCTTCTTCGGGATGGCCAAGGTCGGCGGCGGGACTGTCGAGGCTCATCTTTCATACCCTCGATGGCGGAGACGACGGCCGTCTGCCTGAATAACTGACATCCTGTCACTTATGTGGTCGACTGTCCACCACCCTAGAAGTCGGTGCCGCCGTCGACGTTGAGCAGCGCGCCATTCACGTAGCCGGCGCGCGAAGACAGCAGCCAGGCAATGGTCTCGGCGAATTCCGCGGGTCGGCCCGACCGACCGAGCGCGACCTGCATCCCGTGCTCCCGCCGCACCTGCTCGTAGCGCGAACCTGTCGCGCCCGCATCGGCAGTACGGTCGATGATTCCGGGCGCGATGGCATTGCAGCGCAAGCCGTCGGCGCCGTGGGCCTTGGCAATGTTCTTGGCTACTGAAGCCACCGCCGATTTCATGGCGGTGTAGGCCACGAGTGAAGGCTTGGGTGCGCGCACGGAGTAGGCGGCGGTGAGCACGATGGCGCTGGACGGCTGCTTGACCAGCTCGGGGATGGCGCTGCGGCAGGCGCGCACCGAGGTCATCAGGGTGCTGTGGAAGTGATGCTCCCACAGCAGGTCGTCCGTCTCGAGGAAAGTCGCCCGGGTGCCGGCTTTCCCTGCCAATACGGCCAACCCGTGCAAGGCGCCGAACCGCCCGATGGCGGCGGCCACCGCTTCGGGCATCGTTTCCGGTTGTGCCGCATCGGCGGCAATCGTCAACACGTCCGCTGCGGGACAGGGCAAGGTGGCGGCGACGCGGGCAAGCTGGTCGCCGTCGCGTGCCAACAACACCAGTAGCGCACCCTCGGCGGCCAGCAGGCCCGCAAGTTCGCTGCCGACGCCTCGACTCGCACCGACGATCAGGCAACACCGGCCACGCATGCCGAGGTCCATGTCAGATTCTCAGCACCGTGCCTCCGTCGACGCACCATGTCTGGCCAGTCACCCAGCTGGTTTCGGCGGATAGCAGGAACAGGCAAGTCGCTACCACATCGCTCGTCTTGCCCATGCGCCGCAACGGCATCCCGGCAATTAATTCGCCGAGCCGCTCGGGTGGGACGTTGCCGAGCGTGGCAGCGGTGTCGGTCGGTCCGGGCGCAATGCCATTCACGCGGATGTTCATCGGACCGAGTTCCCGGGCGAGGCCGATTGTGATGGCGTTGAGCGCTGTCTTGGCAATCTTGTAGTAATTGCCTGCCTCGTAGGCCGCCGTGGAAGACTGATTCACGATGGCGCCGCCGCCCCGCTTTACCATGAACGGATAGACGGCGCGCGTCATCACCAGCGCACCGTTCATGTTGACGTCCATGAAGCGCCGGTAGTAGTCGAAGTCGACGGTCAGCAGACTCTCACGCCGCATGCCGCCGAAGATGGCAGCGTTGTTGACGAGATAATCGACACCGCCGAAGCCCTTCACGGCGGCAGCCACGGCTTCGGTGGCCGACGCCGGCGAGGCGACATCCGTTTCGACGAAAGCGGCCTTGCCGCCAGCCTCGATGATTTTGGCAGCAACGCGGGTACCTGCCTGGGCGTTGATTTCGGCGACCACCACGGCGGCACCTTCGGCCGCCAGCGCATGGGCATAAGCTTCCCCGATACCCTGCCCGGCGCCGGTGACGATGGCCACCTTGTCCTGAAAGCGCATGGTTCGTTCCTCCGGCATGACCATCTTAGACCGGATCCCAGGGAATCACTGACAGCGATGGCAGGTTCTCGTAGAAGCTCGGGGCCAGCGCCGGCATGGCGTGTTCGGCAATGGACTCGGGCGTCCAGCCGTCCGACCGCTGCATCGACCGCAGGATGCGGGGCTGGCTGAAAAGGTAGAGCTCGTTGGCGCGCACGCCGAAAATCTGTCCGGAGACGCCGCTGGCCGCGTCGCTGGCGAGGTAGATCGCCAGCGGGGCAATTTTCCGGCTCTCCATTTTCTGCAGCGTGGCGATGCGCGCGATATTCGCCGGCGTGTCCGCCGGAATGGTGGCAGTCATGGCGGTCCATGCCCAGGGGGTGATGCAGTTGGAACGAACCTTGAACCGGGCCATGTCGAGCGCGATGGTCTTCGAGAGACCGACGATCCCCATCTTCGCGGCGGCGTAGTTGGCCTGCCCGAAATTGCCGATGAGGCCGCTGGAGGACGTCATGTGCACATAGCTTCCCGAGCCCTGCGCCTTGAACAGCGGCGCGGCGGCGCGCGAGACATGGAACGAGCCGTTCAGATGGACATCGAGGACGGATCGCCATTCCTCGAGGCTCATGTTGAAGAAGAAGCGGTCGCGCACGATTCCCGCGTTGTTGACCACGCAGTCCAGCCGACCGAAGTTATCCACGGCGAGCTGCACGATGGATTGTGCGGACTCCCACTCCGCCACGCTGGCCGTGCTGGCGATGGCCTCGCCGCCCAGCGCACGGATTTCGCCGACCACGGCATCGGCCATGCTTGCACCGGTGGCGTCGCGACCCAGGTCGTTGACCACCACCCGCGCACCTGCCGCCGCGAAGCCCAGCGCCAGATCACGCCCGATGCCCGACCCGGAACCGGTGACCACTACCACCTTCCCTTCGACGAATCCGCCCATCAGCCAGACCCCCTGGTTTGCAGTACGCCATTGTCCAGAACCGTCACGCCGCGCTCCGGAACCACGGCACGGAGGCGCCACTCGCCCGGCGCAAAGCCGTTCCAGAAATGGAACTCCAGCCGCTCGCCGGGGTAGACCGGCGCGGTGAAGCGGACGGCCAGCGCGAAGCGCGCGACGTCGTAATCCAGCAGCGAACGCAAGGCGGCATGGCAGGCCATCGCGAAAGTGCACAGGCCGTGCAGGATCGGCTCCCGGAAGCCGGCGGCTCGCGCGACATCCGGATCGGAGTGGAGCGGATTTCGGTCGCCTGTCAGGCGGTACAGCAGCGCGGATTCCGCCCGCGATTCCAGCGACACTGTCGCTGTCGGCGGCACGTCGGGAATCGCCGGCAAAGGCGGCGGCGGCGGATCGCTGCGGCCGTCCGCGGCGCTGAAGCCACCGTCGCCACGCAAGACGCTGACGTTGGTGCTGCGCGCGATGAGCTCGCCGCTGGCGGGATCGAGCAGGTCGCGCAAGACCACGCCGATGGCGCCTTTTCCGGGTCCTTTGTCGGTGAGGGAGTGGACGCGGTTGCGCGCGAGCAATGCGCCGGTCGGCGGTATCGGGCGATACACCTCGAGATGCTGTTCGCCCTGCAGCAGACGGACCGCATCTGCGCCCGTCCGTGGATCGCGCCACCAGGCGCCCGGCGCGCCGGCAATGCAGGCGAAGGTCGGCAGCACCTGCAGATTCTTTTCGTGGACGAAACGCAGCGTGGCGGGGTCGGTCGGATCCTGCCCCAGGCCGACCGCCAACGCATACAGCATCACGTCCCGATCATCGTACTCGTACCGGACGTCATCGAAGGCCCAGCCGCGCACGACGTCATAACGGATCACGGCTTCTCCAGGATATGTACCGCACACGCCGAACCCAGTCCCACCACGTGGGCCAAGCCCAGCCTTGCTCCCGCCACCTGCCGTTCGCCCGCCTCGCCGCGGAGGTGAAGACACAGCTCGAAGAGATTGGCGATGCCGGTGGCTCCGAGCGGGTGCCCCTTGGAGAGGAGTCCGCCGGAGACATTCACGGGAATCGTGCCACCGAGTGCCGTGGCGCCAGAGTCGATGAACGCACCTCCGGTACCTTCGGCACAGAGCCCGAGATTCTCGTAATGCAGGATCTCCGCCGTCGCGAAGCAGTCGTGCAACTCGACCAGGTCCAGATCCTGCGGGCCGATGCCGGCCATGGCATAGGCGCGCTGCGCGGCGAGCCGCGTCACCGTGTTGATGTCCTGCAGGCAATGGTTGCGGGCGGTCCAGGGATCGCTTGCGAGCGCGGAGGCCCGCACGCGCACGGCACGGCCCATCAATCCCAGTTCCCGCGCTTTCCTCGCGGAAACGATCACTGCCGCCGCCGCGCCATCGACATTGACCGAGCACATCAGCTTGGTATTCGGATAGGCAATCATCTCGGCCGCCATCACTTCTTCCAGCGGCGTTTCCTTGCGGTACATCGCCTTGGGATTGAGCGTCGCTTGATGATGATTCTTCACGGACACCTGCGCGAATTGCCGCAGGGTGGTGCCATACAGGCGCGAATGCTCCATGCCTGCCATCGAGAACACCGCAGGCATGGTCTCGGAACCCATCACGCCCTCGGCGGTGATAGGTTCGTTGCCCACTTTTTTCTTCACCAGCATGCCGGAAGCCATTTTCTCGACACCGATGCAAAGCACGATGTCATGGAGCCCGGCAAGGATGGACATCCATCCCTCCCGAAATGCGGTGGCACCGGTGGCGCAGGCATTGGTGCAATTGACCACTGGAATGCCGGTCTGGCCGAGGAGCTGGAGCGTCCGCTGGCCGGTCATCGGCTCGCCGATGTTGCCGCTGTAGAGGGCCTCGATGTCATGGATGGCCAATCCGCAGTCGTCGAGGGCCAGCAGGGCCGCTTCGGCTGCGAGCTGCACCACAGTCCGCTCCGGGTATCGGCCGAACGGAATCATGTCGATGCCGACGATGTATACCTCAGACATGGGTGCTCTCTGGCGCCGGAACGAAGAAGTACGCGAGATGCCCGGCAGCCTCCGGATTCGCACACGCCGCATCGCGAAACACAACCTCGACTGGCAGACCGAAGGGGATGACGCTGGGGTCGGGAGTCATCTCCAGCAAATTGCCCTTCACCGTGCCTCCACCGTCGAGGTCCACGATGGCCGAGACGAAAGGGACGCGGATGCCCGGATAGCTCCGGTAGACGATGGTGTAGCTGTACAGTGTTCCGCGCGTGCTGAGGACGCATGACTGCATTCCCTGCCGCGCACCGCAGTGGCCGCAAGCGGTCCGCTTGCCGGTAAACACGGTGCCGCATTCCCCGCAGCGGGTGCCGCGCAGCATCGGACAACCATCCTTGATTTCGATGAACGAGGCGGCCGGTTTCAAGTCACTCATGGATTTCCTTTTTGTACAGCAGGGTCCGCCAGCAACGCCTGACCATGGCTGATGACGGCAACGTCTCGCGCCGGCACCCGCGCGGCGAAGTTGACTTCGTTACCCGACAGCCAGAGATGAACCTCGATTTCCTCGCCGGGATAGACAGGAGAGGAGAAACGCGCGCCGAATTGGCGCAATTGTCCGGCTCCGGCAGGACAGCAGGTTTCGAGAACGGCGCGGCAGCTGAATCCCAGCGTGCACAGGCCATGCAGGATCGGGCGCGGGAATCCGGCCGCCGCGGCCGCCGCCGGCTCGGCATGGAGCGGGTTGCGATCGCCCGACAAGCGGTACAGCAGGGCCTGCTCGGGTCGTGTTGCGAACCGCACGATGCGATCCGCGGCACGCTGCGGCATAGGAAGGGGTACGGGCGCATCGGTCGGGCCACCGAAACCGCCATCGGCACGGGCCATTGCGGTCCGGTTAATGGTGACCAGGGGCTCCCTGGTCGCCGCGTCCGTCACTTGTATTTCGCGCTCGATCACCGCCCCCTTTTCGCCCTTGTCCCACGCGGCGGTGACCCGAGAATCCGCGATGACGATACCGGCCACCGGCAAGGGGCGGTGGAGCAGGATGGTTTCGGCAGCATGCAGGGTTCGACGCCGGTCCAGGCCCATCCGGTCCGGCGAGACGCCCGCGCCCCAGCAAAGGACCGATGCGAAAGTCGGAACCACCTGAAGTCCATTTTCCTGCACGTAGTGCCGCTCCTCGTGTCGCGGGTCGGCGGCACAACCGATGCCCAGCGCATAGAGCATCACGTCCCGGTCGTTCCATTCGAAGCGGCGCGGGCCGTCGCGAAGTTCAAGGATTTCCGGATAGCGGATCGGCACGGGCTCAACCGGCCGCCGGCCGGACGGACGGTCCGTAGGCGTTCACGAAATTGAGGTCCCGCTCCGGCAGGAACACTCTCCCTGCCGCCACAGCAGCCGCGACGTCGTGCGCCGTGAATCCCGCCTCCGGCACGATTCCGGGGCCCACTTCCATGCGCAGCTCGCCGACATAGCCGCCGCCGGCGAGCAGGGTCTTGCCGGTTCTTTCACCCGACAGCGGGCTGACCATGTAGAGCAGAACCGAGGCGACGCTCTCGGGCGTGAAAATCCGGCGGTATTCCTCCGACACCAATTCGTCGGTCATCTGACTGACGGCGGCGGGTGCAATCGTCCAGACCCGAATGCCGTACTTGAGCCCTTCCTGGGTCAGCGTGTTCGAAAAGCCCCAGATGCCGGCCTTGGCGGCGCCGTAATTGGCCTGACCGAATTTCCCGCGGAGACCGGAAGTGGACGTAGTGTTGACGATCACGCCGCCCCCGCCGCGCGCCTTCATGTGGGCGAATACGGGACGGGTCACGGCGTAGGTACCCTTGAGGTGCACGCGGATGACCTCGTCCCAATCCGCCTCCTCCAGCTTGAGCAGCGAGCGGTCGCGCAGGATGCCGGCGTTGTTGACGAGGATGTCCACGATGCCGAAGGCGTCCAGCGCGGCGGCGAGAATGCGCTGGCCTGCCTCCACGCTGCCGACGTCCGCAGCCACGGCGACTGCGCGGCCGCCCATCTCGCGAATCTCGCCGACCACGGCCTCGGCACTGGCGGCGAGGTAATCGTTCACCACCACCGCGGCCCCTTCGGCAGCCAGGCGCAAGGCGTAGGCACGACCAAGCCCGCTGCCCGCACCGGTGATGACGGCGACCTTGCCCTCAAGCAGCCCCGTGTTCATGGCTTGCGTGCTCCCGGCAGTTCGTTGAAGGGAATGTCCTTGTCCAGCCGCGGCTCACCGGGCATGCCGAGCACCCGCTCGGCAATGAAGCTCATCACCAGCTGCGGGCTGACCGGCGCGATCCGCCCCACCAGCGACTCCCTCAGGTAGCGTTCGACGTGATACTCCTTGGCATAGCCAAAACCGCCATGGGTCATGACCGCCTGGGTGCAGGCGTCAAACCCGGCCTCGCCGGCAAGGTATTTGGCCGCATTGGCCTCGGCGCCGCAGGCCTTGCCCTGGTCGTAGAGCCATGCGGCCTTGAACACCATGAGATTGGCGGCCTCAAGGGCCACCCAGTTCTGCGCGAGCGTATGCTGGATGCCCTGGTTCTGGCCGATGGGCCTTTCAAAGACCACCCGCTCGCTCGCGTACTTCGTGGC
>JBMTCD010000180.1:0-7623 GCA_049430545.1 Luteolibacter sp. | reverse complement strand
ATTACCGGAATGACAGTGAGGACGGTGGATCGGCGTCAAGCTGTCAGCGGCGCAGCCTGCGTGCGAGCATCTCCAAAGCCTCGCGCGCTTCCGCCACCTTCAGGAAGCGCGCCGCGGCGAAATAGACCGCCGCCGCCGTGCCCACGGTGGCTGCCAGCGCACCCGCCCGCAGCCACAGCGGCAATGCCGCGGGGTCGGCGAGGATGAAACGATCCGCCGCCACGCAGACCACGGCCATCGCCGCCCCGGCGAGCAGCAGGCTGCCCGACAACCGCAGCAGGTCAGCGGTGCCGAAGTCGCCGGCGAACTTGCGCATCGCCACGAACAGAATCAGGAAATTGATGCTGGCGCTGATGCTGGTGGTCAGCGCCAGCGACTCGTGGCCCCACTTCATGACGAACACGAAAAACCAGTTGAAGCTGATGTTGGTGCCCAGCGCGAGGATGCTCACCAGCATCGGCAGCCAGCGTTTCTCGATGGCATAGAACGCCGGTTGCAGCACCTTGAGCCAGGCATAACAGATCAAGCCATAGCCATAGGCGCGCAGCGCGGCCGCCGTCTGGATGCGGTCGTGGGCGTCGAAGGCCCCGCGCTCGTAGAGCACGCTGACGATCGGCCCGGCCAGCAACGCCAACCCGAGCGTGGAGGGCAGCACCAGGAACGCCACCATCCGCAGGCCCTTGTTGAGCGTGGTTTTGAAATCGTCACTGATCCCCGCCACCGCCGCGCGGGAAAGCGCGGGCAGCGAAACGGTGGCCACCGCCACGCCGAAGACGCCGATGGGAAGCTGCATCAACCTGAAAGCATAACTCAGCCAGCTCACCGCGCCCTCGCCCACGCCGTAGGCGAACATCGCGTTGATCACCACGTTCACCTGCACCACCGATGAGGCGATCACCGCCGGCCCCATCAGGCGCAGGACCTGCCGCACGCCGGAATCCAGCCACTTGAAATCCGCCGCGAAGCGATAGCCCGCGCGCTTCAACGAGGGGAACTGACATATCAACTGCGCCGCGCCGCCGATCACCACGCCGATGGAGAATCCGATCAGGCTGTCCCTGCCCCATGCCGGGTCGAGCCACCAACCGAAGGCCAGCCCGCCGATCATCGAGCCGAGGTTGAAGAAGCACGACGACAGGGCCGGCATGCCGAAGATGTTGCGCGCGTTGAGCAGCCCCATCACCAGCGCCGCAAGCGAGACGAGCAGGATGAACGGATACATGATCCGCACCATCGTCACCGTGAACGCGATCTCCCCGGGATGGTAATCGCGCGGCGAGGCTCCCGAACGAGAGAGCGCGGTGAGCGCCTCGACGATCCACGGCGCAACCCAGATGCCCAGCAGCGTGATCGCGCTCATGAACACCGCGGCCAGCGTGAACATCTTGTTGGCCAGCGCCCATGCCGATGCCTCGCCCCCGGATTTCAGCCTCTTGGAAAACGTCGTCACGAAGGCCTGCGACAGCGCGCCCTCGGCGAAAAGATCGCGCAGCAGGTTCGGCACCTTGAACGCCAGATAGAAGCAATCCATCCAGCGGCTGCCGCCGAACAGCCCGGCGAACATCATTTCACGCAGCAAACCGAGCACCCGGCTCGCCATCACGGCGAGGCTGACTTTTCCGGTGGCTTTGGCGGACATGGGTGCGGCGGCGGCACGTCTCATAAACGCCCGCAGCTTCCATGGCGATACCGCGATGCGGAAATGTGCCGCTTCACGGAATATTCACACGGCGCGCACGGTCTCATGGGCGTGCCCGCTCCCGCGAAGGTCCGCGCCATCCTTTGTTCCGCTTCAAAGCGGCTTGACCCACCGCCCCGCGCCGCGCAACTTGCCCGCCCGTATGGCCCCGGCGGCCGTGCGCTTTTCAACCATCCAACCTCATCCCGCACCGCCATGGCCGCGAAGATCTACACCAGCAAAGACGCCCCGATCGCTCCGCTCAAAAAGAAAACCCTCGCCGTGATCGGCTTCGGCTCTCAAGGCCACGCCCACGCACTCAACCTCAAGGACAGCGGCCTCAAGGTCATCATCGGCCTCTACAAGAAATCCAAGTCGCGCGAGGTCGCCAGGAAACTCGGTTTCGAAGTCATGGACACTGCCGATGCGGTGAAGGCGGCCGACGTCATCTTCGTCGCCACCCCGGACACGGTGATCCCAGCGGTTTACAACAAGGACATCGCCCCGAACCTGACACCCGGCAAAACGCTGCTCTTCTCGCACGGCTTCGCCGTCCACTTCAACACCATCAAACTGCCGGATTTCATCGACGTGATCCTCGTCGCGCCGAAAGGCCCGGGACACACCGTGCGCTCGCAGTTCCTCGCCGGCAAGGGCGTGCCCGGCCTCATCGCCATCCACCAGGACGTCACCGGCAACGCCAAGAAGACCGCCCTCGCCTGGGCCGGCGGCATCGGATGCGCCCGCGCCGGGGTGTTCGAAACCAACTTCCGCGAGGAAACCGTCACCGACCTTTTCGGTGAGCAGTGCGTGCTCTGCGGCGGCGCCTCCGCGCTGGTCAAGGCCGGCTTCGAAGTGCTCGTCGAGGCGGGATATCAACCGGAAATGGCCTACTTCGAATGCCTCCACGAACTCAAGCTGATCGTGGACCTCATGAACGAGCAAGGCATCGCCGGCATGCGGTTCTCGGTTTCCGAAACCGCCGAATGGGGCGATGTCTCCGTCGGTCCCAAGATCATCGATGCCTCGGTCAAGAAGCGGATGCAAAAGCAGCTCAAGGAAATCGAGTCCGGCAAATTCGCCAGGGAGTGGATCGCGGAATATGAGAGCGGCTACAAGCGCTTCAACCCGATCCGCAAGGCCGAGGCCGCCCATCAGATCGAAAAAGTCGGCGCGAAACTCCGCTCCACCATGAGCTGGATCAAGCAGAGCAAAATCAAGAAAGGCGCCAGCCAGGCCAGCCTGATCTCCAGCTCGAAGTAAGGCCGCACAGGCAGCGTCTTCGCAAAACCCCCGGTCCTCTCCGATGGCCGGGGGTTTTCCGTTTCTCCTTGGAAACCGCCCGTCCCATGAGGATGATGCCGCCGATGGCTGATCTTGTGAGAGTGGAACCGATCGCGCTGCTGCCGACCCAGGCGGGTTGCGCCGTGTTTCTCGGCGACGGCGCGAAGGCGATCGTGTTTTTCATCGATCCCGCCGTGGGGGCTTCGATCAATGCGGCGCTCGCCGGCCAGGTGCCCGCACGGCCACTCACCCACGATCTTTACCTGCACACGCTGCAAGCCTTCGGTGCCACCGTCTCTCGCGCGGTGATCGTGCGGATGGAGAACGAGGTTTATTTCGCACGACTCATCATCGAGGCGGCAAACGAGATCATGGAGCGCAAGATCATCGAGCTGGACGCACGGCCGTCCGATTGCCTTGCCATGGCGGTGCGCTGCGAAGCGCCGATCTATGTGGTGCGCGAGTTGTGGGACACACTCGAAGACATGTCCGCCACGCTCGCCGAAATGCGCAGACAGGTCGAGGGTGGCGAGGATTGAAAACCGCCGGGCTTTTTGTCCAAAACGCCTCTTGCGGCATCATTGATCCGGCATAGTTTTGAAGCCCATGAGCGCCATCACCGCACCCACCCAGCCCGATTATCTGTCCGAAGACATCCTGCTTCATCCTGAAAATCGCGAGTTCCCGCCCTTCGATCTCGTGCGCTTGCTTGGCACCGTCTTCGATCCCACCGCCGGCTGCCGCGTTTGCATCCTGGTGGATTTCGACGAACCTGCGCAGCTCATCAAGGACTTCGCCTTCCTCGCAAACGATGGGTTTCCAGTGCAGAAAAACGCCCACAAGCACTTCTATCAGGGACTGCACCAGGGAGCGATGGAGCAACTCGGCATGACCGGCGGTGAAATGTTCGCCTACCGCTGCACCCATGGCTCCAATCTCGACCTTGCCGATGACGTCTGGGACACCGCCGGCAACCACCTCTCTCTCGATCGCGATATCTATCCGAACTACGATCTCATCCTCTGCATCTCCACCTTCTCCGCCACCGCGCCCCTCACCGCAAAAGCCAGGCAGTTTGGTTTCCGCGGTGCCACCATGCACGGGCTCAACGACATCATCCTCAACTCCGGTCTGGCCGTCGACTACCACGAGGTTTCCGCCGATGCCGAAAAACTCCGCCTTGCCATGACCAAGGCGGACTCGGTCGAGATCGATTTTGCACTCGAAGACGGCCGCATCCTCACCGCCTGGCTCGGCCTCGGCGGCCAGGATGCCCAGAAATCCCACGGCCTCTGCCTCGGCAAAGCGCCCGACATCGCCAACCTGCCCGCCGGCGAAGTCTATTTCGTGCCGACCGACGCCCGCGGACAGTTTCCCATGAAATACGAGGACGGCACGCTCGGCGTGCTCGACGTCAAGGACCGCTGCATCATCCGCTCCACCCTGATCGAGGGCAACCAAGCGACCATCGATGCGCACAACGCCCGCCTTGCCGAGGATCCCATGACCGGCACGCTCGGCGAACTGGGATTCGGCACCCAGGTGCTGCCCGTTTCAGGCGCGGACATCCAGGACGAGAAGGTGCTCGGCACCTGCCACCTCGCCACCGGCCGCGATGACCACCTCGGCGGTGACATCCTGCCCTCGATGTTCAAGAAACACGAGAATTCGACCCACGACGATATCCTCTTCGCGCCGCACAAGACACCGAATTTCAACATCCGCCAAGTGCGCATGAAGCGGGCCGGGCAGGAGGAAATCCTCATCGAGAACTTCCGCCCATCGCGTTACCTCATGGACGCGCTGGCCGGCGCACACGAACAATGAGCTGTCAGGCTGCCGGCCGCGCGGTGTGGATTGCTCAATGAGCCACCCGGGTGCGGCCACCACCACCGGTGATCACCCGCACGCGGTCTCCCACCGCGAAGGATTCGCGCGGGTTGGATTCCTGCACCACCGAGATACGGCTGCCGCCGCCTTCGCCGCCTTCCAGCCGCACCTCGATTTCCAGTCCCGGACGCGAAGTGACGTTCTGGCCGGCGTGGGAACCCAGGGCCCCTCCGGCAAGCGCACCCGCGACGGTGGCAGCGGTCTTGCCGGAACCGCCGCCGATCTGATTGCCCAGCAGGCCGCCGATGCCGGCGCCGACGAGAGTGCCACCGGTGCTGCCGCCCTCGATCTTCACCGGGCGGATGGAAGTGATGGTGCCGAAGCGGACTTCCTGGGCCCGGCCGGCCTCATAGCGCGAGACGGTGTCTCCGGTGAGTGAATCCTGGGCACAAGAGGCGAGGAAAAGCGGCAAAAGCGATATGGCGCACAATTTTTTCATGGTTGCCACTTCTCCACATTCCACCTCCCAAAGTAAAGGCTAAAGACGCAACTCGGATCCGGGCTTTCGTTCCGTCCGCTTTCCGGGCTTCCGCACTTGGCATCTTCCGGTATGATGCCGCCACATGACGCTTGAGGATCTTGGCTGGAACCCATTCTTTGAAAAAGCCTTCGCACCCTTCCGGGCCAAAGGCTGGGTGCCCGCACGCCTCATCCGCGAGACCCCGATCAACTTCGGCGCGTTCCTCGAACACGGCGAGGAAATCGACGCCGTCCTCTCCGGCCGCGTCTGGCACGAGGCCGCCACCGATGCCGACCTGCCCGCTGTCGGCGACTGGGTGGCCATCGAGCCCGGCGGCGCAAACCGCGACCACGTCATTCGTGCCATGCTGCCGCGCCGCACCTGCTTCGCCCGCAAAATGCCCGGCAACAGCTCGCAGGCCCAGGTCATCGGCGCGAACATCGACATCGTCGCCGTCGTCACCGACGCCGGCCCGGATTTCAACCTCCGCCGCATGGAGCGCTACTTCACGCTGATCCACCGCAGCGGAGCGCGCGCGCTGGTGCTCGTCAACAAGTCCGACCTGTTTCCCAAACGGCAGAACCAACAGGCCGCCGCGCAAATCGCCGCGCTGTGGGACAAGGCGGAAGTCCATGTGACCAGCGCTCTCAAGGGCGAGGGACTCCAGATTCTGAAAAAACAACTCAAGCCCGGAATTACGATGTGTGTCGTAGGTTCCAGCGGCGTCGGCAAGTCCACCCTCGTCAACCAACTCTACGGCGAGGAATGGCAATGGACCGGCGAGGTCAACGAAACCACCGGCAAGGGCCGCCACACCACCACCTCGCGCGAGCTCGTTCCACTGCCCTGCGACGGCATGCTCATCGACAACCCCGGCATGCGCGAAATCCAGATGTGGACCGATGAGGCCACCCTGCGCGAAAGCTTCGCCGATCTTGAAAAACTCGCCGCCGCCTGCCGCTTCGCCGATTGCGGCCACCGCTCCGACGCCGGTTGCGCCATCCGTCAAGCCGTCGAGGCCGGCACACTCGACTCCGCCCGCCACGAAAGTTTCCTCAATCTGGAAAACGAGATCGCCACCCTGAAAAAACGCGCCGAAAAACGCCGCATCGCCGTCGAGCGATGGGCCAAGCGCAAACACCGCGTCAAGGCCCGCAACCTCGACGACCGCATCCAACTCGAACGCGACGAACGCGGCGAAATCTGAGCTGCCGCCCGCTTCCACATGGAAAACCCCGCCCGATTTCCCACCACCCGGGCATTGACACGGCGCCAGCCGGCGCGTAATGAATCGCTCCCGCGCGGTTGTTCACAACCCGCATCGGCGGAGTAGCCAAGTGGTAAGGCAATGGTTTGCAAAACCGTCATTCGAGGGTTCGATTCCCTCCTCCGCCTCCAATTTTGAAACCCTGAGGACGGAGGTTTGCGCGATCAAAGCCACCTCGATTCGGGGAATTGCAATTTTCGCCAAAAATGGCCACATTTTAGACGGCTCGGCCGGGCAGGAAGACCGCCAGCGCAACCTTCACGCGCGCGTTGGCCAGAACCTCGCGCTGACCCGCAATGCCCTGCTGGTCATCATCCCTTTTGATGAGGGTCGCAATTTGCCCGGCCTGGTTGCCCCTGCCGGCAGCAGCCGGAAATCGCCATCCATACCGACATGTCAGCCCCCGTCCCATCTGGCCAAGATGGCGGAAATCCCCGCCGAAAGGTGCGGGACATGGGCGCCTGCGGATCGCGGGGGAGTATTCAGAACAACGACGAGAGTTTGCTCACGTCGGTGGCGGCGATGAGGATGAAGACGCGGTGTTCGTCGCCCCAACGGGCGGCGGCCCAGTGGCCGAGTTGGTCGAAGTCCGGGCGCGCGCGGTCGGGGATCTCGCCGCTCACGTCCTCACGGCGGAAAACGACGAGGTGAACGACGCCTTGGCCGCATTCCTCGAAGCAGATGAGCGAGCCGCGTTTGCCATCGATGATGAGTTCGCGGCAGCCCACGCCCTTGAGTTTCTCGATGCCCTGCGGGAGTTTGTTGCCGGGACACGGGAGTTTGCGTTCGCGCAGGTGGCGGATGAGCGCCTGGTGGTCTTCGCGCGTTTCATCGAGGCTGAAGAGCGGTGACTGGTAGGTGCGGATGAAGCCGGCCTGGACCAGCTCGACGGGCACCGGCCCGCCGAGCGCGAGAGTGGGTGCGGCAGGCGATTTTTCCAGGCGGGTGAGCAGGAAGGCGAGTGCGACACCGGCGGCGGCGGCGAGCGGGATGGCGAACCGGCGCCAGACGGGGCGCGCCACCGGGGCGGGCACGCGGCTGCGG
>JBMTCD010000179.1:0-7669 GCA_049430545.1 Luteolibacter sp. | reverse complement strand
ACTCTGCGCCTCGTCCCGGCGCGCGGCGGCGAGGGCGTCGTCGTAGCTGTCGCCGGTGAGACGGATTTCCACGAAATCGCCGCCGTGTTTGAGCACGGCGTCCTGCTTCACCCGGGGCGTGGAGCGCGGCATGTGGATGCGTGCGCGGATGCCAAGCCGGGCCGCGGCCAAGGCGACGCCCTGGGCGTGGTTGCCAGCGGAAGTGGTGACCACGCCGCGTTTCGCCTCGGCGGGTCCGAGTGTGGCCATGCGATTGCAGGCACCGCGCCACTTGTAGCATTTGATGGCGGAAACGTCCTCGCGCTTGACCCAGATTTCCGGGCCCGGGCCGGGCAGTTCGAGCCGCTCGATGGGTGTGGGGGAGCCGTAGTGATAGACGCGCTCGCGGGCCAGGAGGATTTCCTGGCGGAGCTTGTCGAGCAATGACGGCGGATGAGTCATGCCGGATGGGCGTCGGAAAACGGGAGATCGGAAAGTTGCGAGAGCGTCGATCGAGCGGCGCGCAAGCGCGAGCTCAGCCTTTGATTTCCAATAACATCTGTGGATTATTGGGGAATTTCTTGAGGAAGAAGATGAGCCGCTCCATGGCCTCGACCGGGCGATGGCCGGAGAGGCCGCGGCGGATCAGGTGGATCTTGTGGAGCATGTGGCCTGGCAGCAGCAGCTCCTCGCGGCGGGTGCCGGACTTGAAGATGTCCACGGCCGGATAGATATAATTTTCCGCGATCTTGCGGTCGAGGACGAGCTCCATGTTGCCGGTGCCCTTGAACTCCATGA
The DNA here is from genome assembly GCA_049430545.1 of Luteolibacter sp. Lineage (GTDB taxonomy): Bacteria > Verrucomicrobiota > Verrucomicrobiia > Verrucomicrobiales > Akkermansiaceae > Luteolibacter. The sequence continues at coordinate 6,892 of JBMTCD010000179.1, read as the reverse complement.
AGATCGCCTCGTCGGCGCGGGAATTGGTCTGGATGAGGGCGGTGGCGAGAATGGTGAGCGAGCCTGCCTCGCGGGTGTTGCGGGCGGCGGCGAAAAGGCGGCGCGGGACTTCGAGCGCACCGATGGTGATGCCGCCGGAGCCGATGGCTCGGCCGCGGTGGCCCATGCCGCTGTTGTAGGCGCGGGCGAGGCGGGTGATGGAATCCATCAGGAGGAACACGTCCTTGCCGGCTTCGACGAGGCGCTTGGCGCGCTCGATGGCGAACTCTGCGATTCGGCAGTGGTTGCGCGGGTGCTCGTCGTTGGAGCTGGCGTAGATTTCCGCGCCGGGCAGAGCGCGGCGGAACTCGGTGACCTCCTCCGGCCGCTCGTCCACCAGCAGGACCATGAGATGCACGGTGTCCTCATATTTCTCGCGGATCGCCTCTGCGATATGCAGAAGCAGGGTGGTCTTGCCCGAGCGCGGCGGCGAAACAATCAACCCACGCTGGCCGCGGCCCACCGGAGCCATGATGTCGAGCACACGGGTGGTGAAACGCTCGGGAGTGGTCTCGAAACTGAGGCGCTTGTTGGGATTGATGGCTTTCAGTTCATCGAAGTGCGGCAGCTTGGCGGCCTCCTCGGGGGCTTGGTCATTGACGCTGGTGACCTCGACGAGCTGCGGTCCGCGCGGTCCGGTCTGATAGAAGCCGTGGATCCACTGGCCGACCCGGAGGTGGAACTTGCGGATGGTTTCAGGGGTGACAAAGACGTCATCGCGCGCCTGCTCGTAGCCTTTTTCCGGCACGCGCAGGAAGCCGAAACCCTTGGGGGCCAGTTCGAGCATGCCGTCGCAGGCGGTCTTCTCGCCACTGGGCTGCGGCGGGTGGGATTGTTGCGGCTGTTGCGGCTGTTGCGGCTGGCGTGGCTCGTGGTTGCCGTGGTTGCCGTGGTCGCCGCGCTGCTGGCCGGCCATGCGTTCCTGGATGCGCTTCTTGCGCTTTTCCCGGCGGCGCTTGCTGCGGCTTTCGACCGGTTGGCGTCTGTCATGGCCGGACGGGGCTTCGCCGGACGAATCCGGCTGGCTTTCCGCCTCCCTTGCCTCCCGCTGGGCCACCGGGCCGCCGCCTGGCACGCGGCCGAACCGCTTGGGCGAGGGTTCGCTTTCTTCCGTGGGACGGGCTTCCCGGCGCGGTGCTTGCTCCCCCGGCATGGATGGCGGGGTGGCTTGCGCGGGTGGCGTGACGGTTTCCGCGGGTGGCGCTTCCTGACCGCTGGCGGGTGCCTCGATATCCGCGGCGGGAGTTTCCGCAGCTGCGCTTCGGGCGGCTTTCTTCGCGGCTTTTTTGGCCGTTTTTTTCGCTGCGGTTTTTTTGACCGCGGTTTTTTTCGCCGTGGTCTTTTTTGCGGCGCGCTTGCGGGCTGGTGTTTCGGCCACGGCCGCATCGTCGTTGAAGACGTGCGGCAGGATTTCCTGTTGCTCTGGTTTGCTCATCCTGTGTCAGGGAAATGTATTCTTGAAGGCGTTCATTCGCCGAGCTGTTCGAGCACCTCGTCGGCGATCTCGAAATTGGTGAAAACGTTCACGGTGTCCGGGTAGTCGTCGAGCTGGTCGTGCAGCTTGAGGACACGCACCGCGAAGTCGGCGTCCCCGATCATGGTGGGATTGTGCGCGATGGAGACGAGTTTTTCGGAACCCACGGGCACACCCGCCTCGCGCAGGATGTTGGCCGCGTTGCCAAGCGCGGTGGGTGCGGTGAGCACCACATGTTCGTCGTCATCACTCTCGACATCGTCGGCCCCGGCCTCGATAGCGAGTTCCATCAGTCTCTCTGGATCGATGGCCTCCACCGGGATGCGGATCTCGCCGCGGCGGTCGAACTGATAGGACACGCTGCCGGGCGTGGCGACGCTGCCGCCGTTCTTGGTGAAAATCGTGCGCATATCCTGGGCGGAGCGGTTCAGGTTGTCGGTGGCCATTTCCACGATGAAGGCGATGCCATCGGGTCCGTAGCCCTCGTAGGCGACTTCCTGGATGGCCTCACCGCCGAGTTCGCCGGTGCCCTTCTTGACGGCGCGCTCGATGTTGTCCTTGGGCATCGACACGGACTTGGCGTTCTCGATGGCGGCGCGGAGCCGTGCATTCGCTGCGGGGTCGCCGCCGCCGGCACGGGCGGCGAGTGCGATTTCATGGGCGCACTTGCTGAATACGCGTCCCTTGACGGCATCGACTCTGGCCTTGATGTGCTTGACCTTGGACCACTTGTTGTGACCGGCCATGGGTGATTTGAATAGGGATTCGGGGTGAATGAATGAGGCTTGCATGCCATGTCCGGCACTGGTGCAAGCTTGCAGGGAAATGGGTGAATGCATCCCCTGCGCGGCTTCCGGAAGATGCGCCTTGGGGGCGGTTTGGGCCCGGCTGGCCAGGGAGACATCAGGTTCGGCACCGGTTTCGATCGCTCCGTGAGACGCAGCCCGGTCGTTCCTACGCGTGAAAGCCTGCGGCAGCCCTCCTCGCTTGGCAATCCAAAATTTCCATCGACAGCGGGGGCACTGCGACCACCGGCTGCGCGAAAATTTTCAAATAAGCGCCATATCCAAGCAGATGATGGACCTGCGGGCCTGAACTATGGACATTAAGCATTGTGAAATCGCACAAACCAGCCCGAACGGGTACATTGGACGACGACCTGCGCGCGTTGATCGACCACGACGCGGTGCTCGCCCACCGTGACCGCGCGCTCACGCCTGACGCGCCGAAGATCCGCGGCACCGCCCAGAATCCGGACGAGTTATTCCAGGCGCGAGAGGCGGGCAATCTGTTCTATCAGGAACTCCCAGGCATCGTGAAGGAGGCGATGCGGGTTTTCGGCAAGCGCACCGGACGCTTCTATCAGCCCTTCGGCTACGAGGGCGCGCCGGATTTCGTCAAGCGCGTCACCGTGCTGATGCTCGCCGGCAAGGGCGAAAACCTGATGAAACTCGATTCCGCCGCGCCGAAGGCCACGCCGGCCGAGTTCACCGGCAACGAAACCCGCTTCCAAATGCTCCAGCGTATCGATCCCGAACGCGCCGCCATGCTCCAGCACATGGCCGCAGAATCCGTGAAGGAGCGCTTCGCATTCTATCAGCAAATGGCCGCGACCAAGGAACACCGCCACCGCGGAATGATATCAACGCCTCACCAAAACCAAGCAAATGAACCTGGAAACCACCTATCTCGGCCTCAAGCTGAAAAACCCGCTGATGCCCGGGGCCTCGCCGTTGGTTGACAACCTCGACAACGTCCGCCGCCTCGAAGACGCCGGCGCTGCCGCCATCGTGATGCACTCGCTGTTCGAGGAACAGGTCACCCAGCAACATCACACGGACTTTCCGCACATCGCGCCCCCGCCAGAGTCGTTCTCCAAAGCCGCCTCGGATTTCCCGCACATGCACGATTATGCACTCGGACCGGACCAATACCTTGAGCGGATTTCAAAGATCAAGGAGATGGTCTGGATTCCGGTGATCGGATCGTTGAACGGCGTGAGCTTGGGCGGCTGGACGCAATACGCGAAACTTATCGAACAGGCCGGAGCCGACGCGCTCGAACTCAACGTCTACTACATCGCCACCGCTCCCGAGGAAAACGGGGCCACCGTGGAAAGCCGCACGCTGTATATCCTGCAATCGGTCCTCGATGCCGTGAAAATCCCCGTGGCGGTGAAACTCTTGCCCTACTTTTCAGCACTGGCGAGTTTTGCCCGCGACATCGACTCGCTCGGTGCCGCCGGGCTGGTGCTCTTCAACCGGTTCTATCAGCCGGACATCGACATTGAGGAACTGGTGGCCACCCACCGGATGGAGCCCTCCAACTCCACCGAACTGCGCCTGCGCCTCCGCTGGGCCGCCATCCTCCACGGCCGCCTCAAGGCCAGCATCGCCGTCAGCGGCGGCGTCCACACCGCCGAGGACATCATCAAGTCGATCATGTGCGGGGCCGATGCCGTGCAGGTGGTTTCCTGTCTGCTGAAATACGGCCCGTCGCACATCGGCACGCTGCTGCAAGGCATGGAAAAGTGGCTCGAGGACCACGAATACGAATCCCTCGCCCGGATGCGCGGCAGCATGAGCCTGCGCCACTGCCCCGACCCGTCCGTTTACGAACGCGCCAACTACCTGCGCATCCTCCAGCACTGGAAAGTTTAACCGGCTTGCATCGATGCCTTCCATCTGAAATTCTGAGCCGCACCAGCACATGCCGAATCCCCAGGAACGCGCCGACGCGCTGTTGGTCACCCGCGGGCTGAGCGATTCTCGCGAACAGGCGAAACGCCTGATCCTCGCCGGCGAAGTCCGCTGCGGCGACCGCGTGATCGACAAACCCGGCGCCAGGCTGCCGCTCGACGCGCCGCTCGAAGTATTGGAAAAACCCCGCTACGTCGGCCGCGGCGGGCTCAAACTCGAAGCCGCGCTCGAGGCCTTCGGAATCGATCCCACCGGCTGGACCTGCATCGATGTGGGTGCATCGACCGGCGGCTTCACCGACTGCCTGCTGCAACATGGCGCGGAGCGCGTCCATGCGGTGGACGTCGGCACCAACCAGCTCGTGTGGAAACTCCGCAACGACCCGCGCGTGGTCGTGAAGGAACAGTTCAACGCGCGCCACATGACCCCGCAGGACATCGGGGAAAGCGTGCGCCTGGCGGTGATGGACCTCTCCTTCATCTCGCTCACCAAGGTGCTGCCCGCCGTGTTTCCCCTGCTCGATCCGGAGGGCACCATCGTCTGCCTGATCAAGCCGCAGTTCGAACTGCGGCGCGAGGACATCTCGAAGGGCGGCATCGTCCGCGATCCCGCACTGCACGACCGCGCTGTCGGGAAAATCCGCGAATTCGTCACCTACGAACTCGGCCATGAGTGGCTCGGACTCATCCCCTCGCCCATCACCGGCACCGACGGCAACCGCGAGTTCCTGGCATGGCTCGGCAGGTCATGACCCATCAGGAAGTCCTCATCCTGCTGCTGCCCGCCAGCTGCCCGCCAGCCGCGGCGGCAAACCCGCCGATGCGGGACAGAATCACCTCTCGCTTCGTATTTTTGGGATCGGGCAGATTCCTCGATGCCACGGGCCGGCGTCCGGAACAACGGCAGGAAGGGACGGATTCCCGCAAATTTCCACCTTGGGAAAAACCGGCCATGACAAACCTGCACGCTTCCCTACACTCACCCGCGTGAGCTACCAGGTCTTCGCACGGAAATACCGGCCCAAAACCTTTGACGATGTCCTCGGGCAGGACCACGTCGTGCGCACGCTGCGCAACGCCATCGCGCAGAAACGGCTCGCCCACGCCTATCTGTTCGTCGGTCCGCGCGGCACCGGCAAGACGTCCACGGCCCGCATCCTCGCCAAGGCGCTGAATTGCACCGGCGGGCCAAAGGCGGACTTCGATCCCGACGAGGACATCTGCCAGGAAATCGCCGAGGGCCGCTCGCTCGATGTGCTCGAAATCGACGGGGCCTCGAACAACGGCGTCGAGCAGGTGCGCGACCTCCGCGAGTCGGTCCGCTTCGCCCCGGCGCGCGGGCAGTTCAAGATCTACTACATCGACGAGGTCCACATGCTCTCGAACGCGGCGTTCAACGCGCTGCTCAAGACGCTGGAGGAGCCGCCCGAGCACGTGAAATTCATCTTCGCCACCACCGAGGCGAACAAGATCCTGCCCACCATCCTCTCGCGCTGCCAGCGCTTCGACCTGCGCCCGATCCCCACGGAATTGATCGCCAGGCACCTGCTGCACATCGCTTCCGAGGAAGGCATCACCCTCGATGAAAGCGCCGCATGGGCCATCGCCAAGGGTGCCGACGGCGGCATGCGCGACGCCCAGTCGATGCTCGACCAACTCGTCGCCTTCTGCGGCGAGAAAATCACCGAGGAGAACGTGCTCGACGTCTTCGGCTTCACCTCGCGGGAAAAGGTCGCCAACCTGTCCCGCGCCCTGCTCGCGCGCGACACCCCGGCGGCGCTCGCCTTGATCCAGAAGGAGGCGGAAAGCGGTCGCGAACTCTCCCAGTTGCTGGGCGAACTGATCGGCTGCCTGCGCGCCTTGCTCGTCGCCCGGCTCGATCCCGCCGCAGATGGCGAGGGCATCCCGGCGGAGCTATGGCAACCGCTGCTAGAAGCCGCCAACTCGGTGCCGCCCGACCGCATCCTCGCCGTCATCGATGTCTTCGCGGAATGCGAAGGCCGCATGAAATGGGCCACCAACAAACGCCTCCACCTCGAACTCGGCGCGATCAAGGCGGTCCAGACGCTCGGCGAAGTCCGCATCAGCGATGTGATCAAGACCCTCACCAAGGGTGCCGAGTTCTGCGGTTCCGGCGCGGAACCCGCCCCGGCCGTCGGTCCCGTTGCGGCCGCGCAACCCGTTCCCGCTCCCGCCGCAGCGCCGACCAAAAAAGAGAACGGCCTTTCATCGTTCGACAAACTCATCGAGTCCGCCCCCGAGCAGGCCATCCCCGCCCCGGAGCCTGAAGCGCCGCCGCAGATCGAGAATGCTCCGCAATCCGAATCGGAATCGGAATCCGAACTCGAACCCGCAGCCAAGCCGGCGGCGGAAGACAGCTTCCATCAGGATCCGCTCATCCAGGCCGCCCTCGAAGTCTTCGAAGGCAAGGTGGTTTCGTGAAGGCAACCATCCACAGTCAACAATCCACCATCCCAACCATGAACATCGCCAAACTGATGAAACAAGCCCAGCAGATGCAGACCGGGCTCGCCGCCAAACAGGAGGAACTCGCCAGCAAGACCGTCGAGGCAACGGCCGGTGGCGGCAAGGTCCACGTCACCGCCAACTGCGCCGGCGACGTGCTTGCCATCAAGATCGACCCCTCGGTCGTCGATCCCTCGGCCGTCGAGGTTCTCCAG
>JBMTCD010000178.1:0-7972 GCA_049430545.1 Luteolibacter sp. | reverse complement strand
TGAAGGAAACCGCCTGCCGGACGCTGACCGCAAGGCTCTGATCATGGTCCGCCGCCTCGGCATCATTGTTTGCGGATGCGGGCGAGGAAGTTCCGCCGCCCCGCTCGCCACAGGCCGTGCAAAGCATGATCACGGCCGCCAGCAGCGGCAAATTCGTTATCTTGTGGAGCATCATGATGAGAAATGAAATGCGAGTGGTTCGGAATGCCTTGAATGCGAACGCCATTACCATACGGACCATTTCCGCCTGTCTCTTCAAAAAACAGGTTTCGCGGATCTCGCCCGTGTCATGGCGCGCGGCGGTGAGGCAGGGCAAGCAGCAGGAACAGGCAGAGCGCGATGGCCTGCATCGAAAACAGATACCACGGCCACGGGCCGAGGTGGTCGATCAGGCTCGGGTTGTCCGGCGGGCGCGAGGCGAAGCCGAAATTCGTTTGCAGCAGGCGGTTCACTCCCATCACGAAGACGAGATAGGCGACCGACCAGCCATAGACGCGCAGCGGATCGCTCCACAGCGGGCGGCGCGGCCGCCAGCCATCGACGAGCGGGAGGTATAGCGCCGCGCCGACGATGGCGAAGTGGTGGATGAAGAAGGTGACGAACGGCCAGTTCGGGAATCCGACGCCGAGCGCCGGCGTGAGCAGCGCCTGCAAGGTGGCGGCGAGGCCCCAGAAATAGGTGAGCGCGCACAGCGCAGGGCGCTTGGTGAGCAGCGCGAAACCCGCGGTGAGTGCGGCGATGTCGCAGAGGTGCAGCGGCAGCACGTTTTCCAGCGGCGGGTTTCCGCCATGGGCGAGCCAGGCGGCGAGATTGAGCGGGTAGGCGGCCAGGTTGGCGGATGCGAGCAGCGCGGTGGCGAGCCTGCGCCCGGTGCCGCCGCGGCGCCCGGCAAAGATGACGGCGGCGACCGCCAGCGCTCCGGCCGCGATGGCGGTGAGATGTTCCTGGCCGTAAGGCTGAAAGCTCATCAGCATGAGGATGATGACTGCACGATGCGCGTGCCCGGAGCCTGTGGCTTGCCCGCTGCCCCGTCAATCCCGGGACGGAACCACCCACCGGCCGGGGGGCCGCAGCGCTGGCGATTTTTGGAGTTTGAAATCCGGATTCCGCATCCATTCTCCGCGCATGTCATCGGATCGCCTGTCCATTCCCCGCTACGCGATGGCGCTCGCGCACGTGGCGAGCCTGCGATCGGAGGACCCTTACCGCAAGGTGGGGGCCGCCGCCCTGGATCACGACAACCGGGTGATCGCCACCGCCTACAACGGGCTGGCCCCGGGATTCGACGCGCCGCCGGGCTTCTGGGACGATCGCGCCGCCCGGCAGAAATTCATGCTGCATGCCGAGGTGAACCTTTGCAGCCTGTTCCGCCGCGGCGAGGCGAAACTCGTGGCCACCACCACCATGCCCTGCACCGCCTGCATGCAGACACTCTGCGCCTATGGCATCAGGGAGATTTATTATCGCGACATCTACCATCAGTCCGACGCGCCCGAGATCGCCGCGCTTTATGGCGTTAAGCTGGAGCAGGTCGTTGATTTTCCGCACGTCGATCGTATCTCCACGCCATGAACTTCGCCCAAGTGACTTGCCCGACCTGTTTCGAGTGCTTCGAGGTGGCCGTGCCGCCGCCGGAGGAACTGCCGGCGGAGGTGGACTACGACTGCGAGGTTTGCTGCCGGCCGATGGCGATTGTGTTCACCGGGGATGAGGTTTACGCCCGCGGTCTGGCGGATTGAAGATGATTTCCCATGATATGAAATTCGAGACGCTTTGCCGGTGGGCGGACGAGGAATTGAAGGCGATCGTGCGCGTTCTGCCGGCCGAGGTGCGCGACGCCGCGGCGCAGGTGCCGGTCTCCATGGAGGAGAAACCTGGGACGGGCGAGTTCGATCACGAGCTGGTTGGCGACGAGCTGGGCTTGTTCGAAGGGCCGGCGATCCGGGAGGAGCCGGACGCCCATGAACTGCCGCGCATCCGGCTGTTTCTGGCCAACCTGTGGGAATGGGTGGATGGCGAGGAGGAGGATTTCCGCGACGAGGTGGGCACGACTTTCCTGCATGAGCTGGGGCACTACTTCGGCTGGGACGAGGACGATCTGGAGGCGCGAGGACTGGATTGATGGGGTTGGCGCCGAGCTGGGGCTCGGCGCTCCCGGGCTTTTGCGCTTGCGGGTGGGGGGCACCGGCGATGGAGTGGCCGCGCATGACGCGTTGGCGCGAGAATTGGCGGAAGCTGCCCGCTTTGCTGCTGGGGCTGTTGTGGCTGTTTCCGGCCACGGCTCACTCCGGCGAGACGGTGAAAGTGAATTTCGCCGACGGCTTCGATTTTCCCGTCGGCAAGCCGAATGCCGATGGATATTACCGTTCACGGGGGCTGAGGCTGCGCTCGCCACGGCATTTTGGCGACGACTGGAATGGCCGCGGCGGCGGCGACAGCGATCTGGGCGATCCGGTTTACGCGGTGGCGGACGGGGTGGTCACTTTCGCCCACAACGCGCGCGGCGCGTGGGGCAACGTGGTGCTCACCCGCCATGCCTACCGCGACCCGAAGTCCGGCCAGGTCAAATTCATCGACACCCTCAACGGCCACCTCGACAAAATGACCGTGCGCACCGGCGAGATGATCAAGCGCGGGCAGCAGATCGGGACCATCGGCACCAATTCCGGCATGTATCCCGCGCATCTGCACTTCGAAATGAGACATAACCTCACGATCGGCGTGGCCAACCGATCGGCGCCGCCCACGCTTGAACACTGGGCGGATCCCACCCAGTTCATCAACGCGCACCGCAAGCTCAACCGCGAGTGGCGGCCGGCCGCGGTGCCGATCGGCACCTATCCTCCCTACAATGGCCTCAAGGGCCTTTGACCCACGCCATGGAATCGCCCAAAACGAGTGCGCAAAAGGAATCACCGGACACCGCGGTGAACGCAGGGGCTTTGGAAAACGAGTCCGCGCCCACGCCGCCGGGCCTCAGGCAGGACCTCGCGGTGCTGATGAAGGTGCGGCTGAATTTCTTCGTCCTGATCACCACGTTTTTCGGCTATCTGCTCGCCTCGCGCGGCGGGTCGTTCGAGTGGATGAAAATGGCGCACACGCTGCTCGGCACGGCGGCGGCGGCCTTCGGGTCGGCGGCGTTCAACCAGCTGATGGAAATCGAGCTGGACGCGCGGATGAAACGCACGGCGGACCGCCCGCTGCCATCGCGCCGGATGGACCCGGTGCTGGCCTTCGCGATCGGTTGGATGCTGTGCGCGATCGGCATCATCCACCTGGCGGTGCAGGTGGGCCATGAGACGGCCTATCTGACCGCGGCGACGATCGCGGTGTATGTGTTTGTTTACACGCCGCTCAAGCGGGTGAGTTCGGTCAACACGCTGGTGGGTGCGGTGCCGGGGGCGATCCCGCCGGTGATCGGCTGGGTGGGCGCGGGCGGCGCGATGGGCTGGGAGGCGTGGTTTCTGTTCGGCCTGTTGTTCCTGTGGCAGCTTCCGCATTTCATCGCCATCAACTGGCTTTGTCGCGAGGAATACGAATCGGTGGGATATCAAATGTGGTCGAATGGCGATCTGAGCGGGCGGAAGAGCGGCGTGCTCTCTGCGCTCTTCGCGCTCGCGCTGGCGGGATGGTCGTTGCTGCCGGGTGCGCTGGGATTCGCGAACCTGCTGTGGAGCATGGCCGGACCGCTGCTGGCGCTGGTGATGATGGCGCTGGCAATCCGCTTCGCATGGGACGGCCGGCGCGAATCGGCGCGCAAGTTGTTTTTGTTCACCTTGCTCTACCTGCCGGTGGCGCTGGTGGTCATGGCGATCGCCTGGAGGGTGCGCGGATGAGTGCCAAGGCATTGATCGCATCCACCCAGCGGCTTTGCGAGGCACTGGAAGGGCTGGAATTTTCGCCGCCGGTGGCGCGGGTTTACCGGCCCTTGGAATACGCGTGGAAACCGCACCGGCGCTATCTGGAACGCTTCGGCGGCGGCCGCCGACGGGTGGTGTTTCTCGGCATGAACCCGGGCCCTTTCGGCATGGCGCAGACCGGCGTCCCCTTCGGCGAGGTGGCGGCGGTGCGCGATTGGATGGGAATCTGCGAGGCGGTGGCAAAACCGGCGGACGAGCACCCGAAACGCCCGGTCGAGGGCTTCGCATGCCAGCGCTCGGAAGTGAGCGGGCGGCGCCTGTGGGGGTTGTTCGCCGAGCGCTTCGGCGAGGCGGACACGTTTTTCCGCGATCATTTCGTGCTCAATTTCTGCCCGCTGGTGTGGATGAACGAAAACGGCGCGAATCTCACGCCCGACAAGCTGCCCGCCACGGAAATGGCTCCGGTGGAGACGGCTTGCATCACGCATCTGACCGAGGTGCTGGAATGCCTGCAGCCGGAATTCCTGGTCGGCATCGGCGGCTTTGCGGAAGAACGCCTGCGCCGCGCGGCGGAAACTTGCGGCCTCGCCGGAAAAATCGGCCGTGTGCTCCACCCGTCGCCCGCATCGCCCGCAGCCAACCGCGGCTGGGCGGAAGCGGCCACCCGCCAACTCGAAGCGCTGGGCGTGTGGTGCAGGGTGACTACACTAGGGAGAGTTTCGTGGCATAATGCGGAATGAAGGGGTTTTTTCACCGCCAAGACGCCGGCCAAGCAAACTGATGGAAAATCGTAATTTTGAGCTACGGAAACGGATTTCAGGGGCACTTATCCAGGGTTTCCTTGGCGGCGTCTTGGCGGTTCAATTTCTTCCGATTCATGCCGAATTTCTCAAGGAATCATCCCTAGTGTAGCCGCCCTGGCGTGTGGTGAGCGGCATGCGGCTTGCGCCGCTGCTGGCGGATCATTAGGGTCCGCGCATGTCCGCCGTCACCCAGACGCAATTTTTCGAAACCGGCAGCCCGCAGGATCCGCTGAAGTTGCGCGATGGCGGCGAGATTCCGGGCGTCCGCATCGCCTACGAGACCTGGGGCGAGCCAAACGCGGACAAGTCGAATGCCATCCTGCTGTTCCATGCCTTGTCCGGCTCGCACCATGCCGCGGGCTACAACCCGTTCATCGAGGGCACCGGCGAACTGTGGCAGGAGGAGCTGCACCAAGGATGGTGGGAAGACATGATCGGCCCCTGCAAGGCACTGGACACCGACCGCTATTTCATCATCTGCGCGAACTACCTCGGTGGTTGCTACGGCAGCACCGGCCCGGCATCCATCGACCCGGACACCGGCAAGCCATGGGGTTCCGCGTTTCCCGCGGTCTCCGCCACGGACCAGGTGGAGGTGATGTCGCGGCTGCTGGACAGCCTGGGCATCGGCACCCTGCACGCGGTGGTCGGTCCGTCGGTGGGCGGGCTGGTGGCCCTCACCTTTTCCACCCTGCTGCCGGAGCGGGTGCGCAACGTCATCACCATCGGCTCCGGTTACAAGACGACGGTGCTCAACCGCCTGATTCTTTTCGAGCAGATCCTCGCGATCGAGAACGACCCGTTTTTCAACGGCGGCGACTATTACGACGCCTCGCCGCCGCTGTATGGATTGGCGCTCGCCCGCATGATTTCGCACAAGACCTTCGTCCATCTCGATTCCATCGAGCGCCGCGCCCGGCGCGACGTGATACAGGCCGACGACGTGCTGGCGTGGTACCGGGTGCGCGACCAGTTCCAGAGTTATATGTTGCATCAGGGAAAGAAGTTCGTGAAGCGCTTCGATGCCAACACCTACCTGCGCATCATCGACATGTGGTCGCGCTACGACGCCACGGCCGAAGGGCGGGCGTCATCGCCCGGCGAGCTGCTCGCCCGCGCCGCCATGGCCGGGCAACGGTGGCTGGTCTTCTCCATCGATTCGGATTTCTGCTTCTATCCCGAGGAACAGGCAGAACTCATCGGCCACCTCGAACAGGCCGGGGTGGAATCGATGCACATCACCGTCCATTCCAACAAGGGCCACGATTCATTCCTGCTCGAACCGGACCTCTACACACCGCACGTGTCCTGGCTGCTCGGCAAGTGAGGTGCCAAACGGTGTTCAGCAACCACCTGCCGAGCCCGGCTGCCGCGCACGACCCGCATCGGTGCCGGACTGACGCTGCACCGTGCAACGCGCGGGGATTCGCGAGGAATAAATCGACTTCCCCACACGGACATACAATTCTTCCGCCGCATCATCCGATCCGTTCCATCCTCATGAATCCTGATCTGGCCATCGCCCGCCGGGCGAAATTGAAACCCATTGTGGAAATCGCCTCGGCGCTGGGCATCCCGGAGGCGCAAATCGAGCCCTATGGCCGCCACAAGGCGAAGATTTCCCGCCCCTTTCTCCACGAAATCGAACAAAGGCCGCAAGGCAGGCTCATCCTCGTCACCGCCATGAGTCCGCCACCGGCCGGCGGCGGCAAGACCACCACCAGCGTGGGCCTGAGCGATGCGCTGTGCCGGCTGGGGAAACGCTCGATCGTCTGCCTGCGCGAGCCCTCGCTCGGTCCCTGCTTCGGCCTCAAGGGCGGCGCGGCCGGTGGCGGCCACTCCCAAGTGGTGCCCATGGAGGACATCAACCTGCACTTTACCGGGGATTTCCATGCCATCGCCTCCGCGCACAACCTGCTGGCCGCGATGATCGACAACTCGATCCATCACGGCAATCCCGCCGCGCTCGACCTGCGGCGGGTGTCATGGCGGCGGGTCATGGACATGAACGACCGCGCGCTCCGCGCCATCACCGTGGGCCTGGGCGGCCAGGCAAACGGGTTTCCCCGCGAGTCGGGCTTCGACATCGTCCCGGCCAGTGAGGTGATGGCCATCCTCTGCCTGGCGGTATCCGCGGAGGACCTGCGCCGCCGGCTGGCGGAAATCGTCGTCGGCTGCACCCGCGAAGAGCAGCTCATCCGGGCAGGTGATCTGCAGGCGGCGGGAGCCATGGCCGCCCTGCTGAAGGATGCGATCCTGCCCAATCTGGTCCAAACCCTGGAAAACAACCCGGCGATCCTCCACGGCGGTCCTTTCGCCAACATCGCACACGGTTGCAATTCGGTCATCGCCACCCGCAGCGCCCTGCGCATGGCGGATTTTGTCGTCACCGAGGCCGGCTTCGGCGCGGACCTGGGTGCGGAGAAATTCCTCGACATCAAATGCCGCCAATCCGGCCTGCGACCCGACGTGGCCGTGGTCGTCGCCACCCTGCCGGCCCTCCGCTACCAGGGCGGCGCGGCGGCAAAAGCCCTGCACCAGCCCGACCCGGCCGCCGTGCGCTCCGGCCTGCGCAACCTGCGCCGCCACCTGGAAAACCTCCGCGGACTTTTCGGCCTGCCCTGCGTCGTGGCGCTGAACCGCTTCGACAGCGACACCCAAGAGGAACTCGCTCTCGTTTCCGCGCTCGGCGAGGACTGCGGCGTGCCGGTGGTCCCCGCGACCCACTGGGCCGATGGCGGAGCCGGTGCGGTGCCGCTCGCCGAAGCGGTCCTGGGTCAGATCATGCCCGGCGAAAGCTCCACACGCCTTCTCTACCCGGACGAAATGCCGCTGATGGAAAAATTCGATTGCGTCGCCCGCAAGGTCTACGGTGCCGATGGGATTTCCACCAATACCTCCATCAACCGCCAGATCGCCGCCCTCGAAGCCGGAGGCTTCGGCAAGCTGCCGGTCTGCATCGCCAAAACCCAGTTCTCCTTTTCCACCGAGCCCGCCGCGGTCGGCTTGGCCGATGGCCACACCTTGAAAATCCGGGAAATCCGACTCAGCGCCGGTGCCGGCTTCGTGGTGGCGATCTGTGGCGACATCATGACCATGCCCGGCCTGCCCCGGACCCCGGCGGCCTGCGGGATCGACGTCGACGTGCACGGTCTCGTTGCGGGCTTGTCCTGAGGCCCGCAACCCGCTGACCGCGCACCGGGGTTGCAGGGATTGCTCTGCCCCCTCGACGAATGCCGTCAGGCTGGGAGCGCATACTGACTAGTCTTTAGGATAGACTACAAGATATCCTGTCTGTATGGTCTTCGC
>JBMTCD010000177.1:0-7973 GCA_049430545.1 Luteolibacter sp. | reverse complement strand
AGCGGTGGTTGCGCATTGATCCCGCATCGTTTCAATCCAGCGGGATACGCCAGCGGTCGGTGAATTCCAAGGCGGGCAGCGATCGTGCATTCCGCGCATTTTTGATTTCCCGGGCGGCGAATTCACGCTTTGTTCCGCCCAGCCCATGACCGTTTCCGGCAAGCCACGCAAAGAGGAGCATCCGCTCGCCAATATCCTGATCAACGTCTTGATCCCGGTGCTCGCGCTGAGTTACCTGAGCAAAGACCCGGATTTCCAGCAGTCGCTCGGCAAGGCGGTGCGGCCTTGGCACATCGGGCCGGTCAAGGCGCTGATCGTGGCCTTGGTGTTTCCCATCGGCTACGGAGCGTGGCACTTCATCTCCACCCGCAAGGGGAATTTCTTTTCCGCACTGGGGCTTGTATCAGTGCTTCTCACCGGGGGACTGACGATCTACCTGTGGAACCAGGATGGCACGGTGAAGCCGAATGCCGCATTGCTCTTCGGGCTCAAGGAGGCGTCCATTCCGTTGATTCTCGGCATTGCGGTGATCGGCTCGCATTTCACCGCCACCCCCATGCTGCGGGTGTTTCTCTACACCGATTCGATTTTCGACGTGCGCCGGATCGAAAGCCGCGTCGAGGAGATCAGCGGCGGGGAAACCTACCGGACCATCCTCTACCGGGCCACCTGGTTGTTTGCGGCGTCCTTCTTCATCAGCACGGTGCTGAACTTCGGGCTGGCATGGTATTTCCTCGGCGGGCTCGACCATGCGGCCGCCAACGCCCGGGAATCATACAACCAACAGGTGGCGAAGCTCACCGGATGGAGTTTCGCAGTCATCGGCATTCCGATCCTCGCGTTTCTGTTTTTCACCCTGAAGCGGCTCATGTCGCGGCTTGGTGACTTGACCGGATTGAAGGAAGACGAACTGCTGCTGCCGCGCTGAGCGATCCATGGGTTTTCATCCCACAGGCTTGATGGCAAGCACGCGGCAACATCCGCCATCCATGCGGAAACGGATATTGTGACCGCACAGCACGGCACCGAACACCCGGCCACAATCGTCCGCGCGCACGGCCGGGCGGACGTCGAGCGATAGCGCCTCGCGGATGAGATGGCGGGCGCGCTCCGGAAGGGCTTCGAAATCCGCCACGGCCGAAGCGTCGATTTCCACATCCAGGCGGGGAATCTCCGTGACGGCGAATCCGGCACGGGCGTCCGGCACGGATTCGGAATACGGCAGGTAGGGTTTGATGTCATGAACCGGCGTGCCGTCGATGAGATCGAGCCCGCCGATCTTGAGGACCGGCGCGTCGGGCGAATCGAAATCAATGCCCTCCAGGCGCACCAGCGAGAGTCCGAGACCGTTGGGGCGGAAGGTCGAGCGACTGGCGAAAACCCCGACGCGTTGATTGCCGCCAAGCCGGGGAGGGCGCACCGTGGGGGACCATCCTTGCGCAGCGGTTTCGTGGAATCCGAAGATCAGCCAGACATGGGAAAATCCCTCCAGCCCGCGGACCGCCTCGCGGCTGCGATAGCGCGGATGGAACACCAACTCGCCCCATGCGCTCGGGCAGAGTCCGGGTTGCCTGGGAGAGGCGAACTTCTCCCCGAAGCAACTGCGGACGATGCCGATGGGGTCGAGCGTCATGGCCGACGGCCGCAGTGTATCCTGCGTGTTGTGGCGTGGGCATTCTGCCCGCCGCCGTTGATGATTTCAGCGCAGACGGTTCAAAAATGATCCACCAAGCGATGCCACGGATTCAGCGGATCTTGAGGTGGATGCTGGTGCGCAGGTGACCCGCTTCCTTGCGAGTCCGGATGTCGAGGCGTTCGAAGTCCTCGAGCGCCTCGGTCACGGTGCCGATGGCTTCAAGCACGTCCTCGTCGATCACGACGGTTTCCTTGTTCTTTTCCAGCAGGTCGGCAGTCAATTTGGCGAATTCGCGCAGCGCGTCGAAGTTCACCAGC
Organism: Luteolibacter sp.; assembly: GCA_049430545.1. GTDB lineage: Bacteria > Verrucomicrobiota > Verrucomicrobiia > Verrucomicrobiales > Akkermansiaceae > Luteolibacter. The sequence goes on along the minus strand of JBMTCD010000177.1, from coordinate 6,020 downwards.
ACCGTGAGACCCTGTGTGGGCTCGCCGCTGCCGGCCGTGGCGAGCAGGTCGAGTGCCTGGTTCTTGGAGGTCGAGGCGGCGAACCATTGGTCGCCGACGGTGACGGAAGGCAGGAAATCGTCGGTGAAGAATGGCAGCGGGAAAAACCAGGTGGTGAAGCCATTGCGCTCGGAACTGAGCGGCTTCTGCATCGGGATGGGCGTGCCCTGCATCTCGCCGATTTTTTGCAGGATGCTGGCGGCCGAGGCATCGATCTGTTGCCAGGCGGAGGCGAGCCTGGCGCGCTCGGTGACCGGAGCCACCATCGTGATGCGTGGGAATTTCCCATCATTTACCACCTCCTGCGGCACGCCTGGAACCGGAGGCGGGGTGCCGTTGAGATCGATGATCAGGGCGCTTTCCTGTCCCAGCCCGTCGGCGAAATCGCCGCTGAGCGCGTCCCAGACCGCCACGGCATCCTTGCGGAAGTTCTTGTCGAACATGCCGGCCATTTCGCGGTATTGCTGCATTTCAGCCTCTTTCATTGGCAGCTCCGCCACTTTCATGGCCACCGCGTAAGCGGTCTCCATCAACGCCTCGAGATAGGCGCGGGCCGATTTGCTGTAAGCCGCGCCGGCGGTGGCATTGGTGAATAACGCCACATTGGCGCCATCCCGCAGGCCGGAAAGGCGGTTGGCGGCCTCCCAGTCGAACTTGCCGGTATCGATGCCGCCGTAGGACTCGATCTTCAAGCCGTCTTCCAGAAAGGCGACGGTGCCGGTGCCATCGAGTTTCATCAAGGTCCGCATGGCGGCCTCACGTTCGCCGACGATGCGGAGCAGTGCCTGGAGATCGCGCGTGTCGCCAAGCCCCTGCGAGCCGGCGATTCCTTCCTGCAGACCACTGGCGATATCGGCGAGGCCGGTCACATTCGCCATGATTTGTGCGATCATTTCCTTCTTGCCGTAAATCAGGCCGGCAAGGTCCTTGGAGAGATGGGCATCGCAGAAGGCGAGCGCGTCGCCCGCCACCAGCGAGTCCCCAGGGGCAGCGGCGAAATTCAGGTCATCCGGCGAAGAGCCAAGGAAAAACACGGCGTAGTCGCCGATCATGCCGCTGAGGATGACCAGATCTTTTTTCGCCACGGTGGCGATCAGTTTGTCCACGGTGGCGGCATCGAGGATCGCGTCACTTGATTCGCGGCTCTCGGCCATGAGCTTGGACAATTTCTCGCCCGACACCTTGTTGCCGGCGAAAGCCTGGCCGTTGCGTTCGACTTCCACCGGTTCGGTGAAGTCACCGAAAAACGCCAGCATCTCGGTGGATTGGGCGAGTTGTTGCGCGATGGCCTCGCGGTTTTCCCCGGTGGTTCCAAACGCGATGTAGAGCGGCGGCATGTTCATTTTCTCGAACAATTCCACGCCGGATTCGGGGTCCTTGAGCAGATTGACAAGCAGCTCCTCGCTGAAGCGCTGGCCCATTGCGGAATTGAAGTCCGAAAAATCGCCCGATTCGGCGCATGCCGCCGCGGCCGATGCGATGGCGCGCATTTGGAAGTGGGTGAGGCGGCGGTTTAGTTGGAGGAGGTTGGACGTCTGTTCACCCGCTTGAGCGCCCACTGCGATGGTGAACTCCTTGGCGAAAAGCGCGGCCGGGCCGGTGGCGGAGTCGCCTTCCGGGACATCCGGCAGATCGAGCGCTTCCTCGCCGCTGATGGCCTGCCAGAGTTTGGATGCCTTGATTTTGGAGGCATGACTGGTCCCGTTGTGGAGGCTGATGACCGCCGCAGTGTCCTGTGGCAGGTGGCGTGCGAAGCCGAGCTTGGCAGCGCGTTGCTCCGGGCTGAGCGCGGCTGTGACCGGCTTGGCTTCGGGCTGCGATGGCGTGGCTTCCGTGGCGCTTTCCGCGGCCGCGGGTGCACCGGGTTCCGAAGGCTCCTTTTTCTTGCACGCCCCCAGGACCAATGCCGCCGGGATCAACCACAAATAATTGCGCAATTTCATTTCGCCATCAGGCTAAGACGCGGGTTTTCCTGCTAGCAAGAAGATTGCCGGAAATTGACCGGATTTCTCCATGCGCAGGTTTTTCGGCGCTTGCCCGCACCCGGGGCTGTCGTTAAACGCCACCCCGTTATGGCAAAGAAACCGGTTGTGCTGATCATTCGCGACGGCTGGGGTGTGAACCCCGGGGGACAGGAAACGGCGGAAAGGGACGGCAATGCCGTGCTGCTCGCCAACACCCCGTTCCATGACGTGATGCTGGAGCAATACCCCAAAGGCTTCCTGAGCGCCTCCGGCTTGGACGTCGGCCTGCCTGACGGCCAGATGGGCAACTCGGAGGTCGGCCATCTCAACCTCGGTGCCGGCCGCATCGTCTATCAGGATCTCACCCGCATCAACAAGGCCATCGGGGACGGCACGCTCGCCACCAATCCGGTCTTCACCGAAGCGCTCAACAAGGCGAAATCCTCGCGCCTCCACTTCATCGGGCTGGTTTCCGACGGCGGCGTGCACAGCCACCAGGACCAGCTCGTCGCCATGGTGAAACTCGCCAAGGCCGCCGGCGTGGAGGACATCATGATCCACGCCATCACCGATGGCCGCGACACCTCGCCCACCGGCGGAGCGAGATACCTCGCCACCGTCGAGGACGAGGCGGCCAAATGCGGCGCACGCATCGCCACCGTCGTCGGCCGCTATTTCGCCATGGACCGCGACAAGCGCTGGGATCGCGTCAAGCTCGCGTGGGACGCCATCGTGCTCGGCAAGGCGGAAAAACGCGACATCCTCGCCAGCGAGGCGGTCGCCGATTTCTACCGGCTCGACAAGACCGACGAATTCATGCCCGCGATGGTCTTCTGCGAGGCGGACACGCAGCGCGTACGCGACGACGATGTGATCATCTTCTTCAACTTCCGCGCCGACCGCGCCCGGGAGATTTCGGACGCGTTCCTGAAAGCGGATTTCAACGGCTTCGACCGTGGCGTCACGCCCTGCGTGCATTACGTCACCTTGACGGAATACGACGAGACCTACGATTGTCCCGCCATCTTCGCGCCGGAGAAGCTCGAGATGGTGCTTGGCGAGACCGTTGCCAATGCCGGAAAGAACCAGCTTCGTATCGCCGAGACCGAGAAATACCCGCACGTCACTTACTTCTTCAACGGTGGCGTAGAGAAGTCCTATCCTGGCGAGGACCGTGTCATCATTCCATCGCCCAAGGACGTGCCGACCTATGACTTCAAGCCGGAGATGAGCGCGCCGGAAGTGACCGATACTGTGGTTTCCAAACTCAAGGACTACGATCTCGTCATCCTCAACTTCGCCAACCCCGACATGGTCGGCCACACCGGCGTGGTCGAGGCCGCCATCAAGGCGGTGAAAACCATCGACGCCGGCGTGAAAGCGGTGGTTGAGGAAACCCTGCGCCTCGGCGGCAAGCTGCTCGTCACCGCCGACCACGGCAATTGCGAATACATGCGCAATCCAGACGGGTCGCCGAACACCGCGCACACGACCAACCTCGTCCACGCCGTGTATGTCGCCGCGGATGCGGACCGCTACACCGTCAAGGACGGCATTCTGGCCGACGTCGCGCCCACCTTGCTCGACATGCTCGGATTGGAAAAACCGGCGGAAATGACCGGCACCAGCCTGCTGGTGGAAAAGTAGGCCCACCGGGGCAGCCTGAGGGCGGCTCAGATCCTGAAACCCGCGAGCTTGCAGGCCCGCTTGAAGTGCGCAGGCTCGACCGGTGTGATGGAAAGCCGCGTGCCGCGCTGGCAGACGGTCATTTGTGACAGCACTTCGTCGGCCTTGAGTTGGTCGAGTGTGAGGATGTCGGGGAATTTCCCGACATATTCGAAATCGACCAGCCACCAGCGCGGTTTGTCGCGGGTGGCCTTGGGGTCGTGGTATTCGCTGTTGGGATCGAACTGGGTTTCGTCCGGATAGGGTTCGCCGGCGACCCTGGCCACGCCGACGACGCCGGGTGGCTTGGCATTGGAATGATAGAACAAGGCGAGGTCGCCGGGTTTCATGTCCTTCCACATGAAATTGCGCGCCTGATAGTTCCTGACACCCGTCCACGGCTCGCGTTGCACCTTGGCGAGGTCGTCGATCGAGAAGACGTCCGGTTCGGACTTGACGAGCCAGTGGTTCATCAGGCGATCGATTTGACGAGTTGCGGTTTGGGCTGTGGCAGCGGCAGGTGTTCCGGGCCGAGTTCGATGCCTTTCATCGCGCGCAGGTCCGCCTCGATGGCCTCGATCACATCGAGTTCCGGGCGGAACTCGGCGGCGTGGTAGGAGCTTCTGACGAGCGGTCCGCTGGCCACGTGGCGGAAGCCTTTTTCCAAGGCGATCTGTTTGTATTCGTCGAACATTGCGGGCGCGATAAACTCGACCACCGGCAGATGCTTCGGCGTGGGGCGGAGGTATTGGCCAAGCGTGAGCACGGTCACATCGTGGGCGCGGAGGTCGTCCATCGCGCGCAGCACTTCCTCTTTGCGCTCGCCGAGGCCGAGCATCATGCCGCTCTTGGTGGCCACCTTGCCATTCACCATCGCCTTGGCCTTCCTCAGGACGGTGAGGGAGCGCTGGTATTGGGCGCGCGATCGGACAAGCGGAGTGAGCCGCTCGACGGTCTCGATGTTGTGGTTGAAGATGTGCGGGCGGGCGTCCATCACCAGTTGCAGCGCCCAGTCGCGATCGTTGAAATCGGGGACGAGCACCTCGATGATGATGCCGGGATTCACCTCGCGCACCGTCTCGATGGTCTGGCGGAAATGATCGGCCCCGCCGTCGCGGAGATCGTCGCGGGCCACGGCGGTGATGACCACGTGGCGCAGCCCCATGCGGCGGGTGGCCTCGGCGACACGTTGCGGCTCGTCGGCCTCCAGCGCGTCGGGTTTGGCGGTTTTCACCGCGCAGAAGCCGCAGGCGCGGGTGCATTTCTCACCGGCGATCATGAAGGTCGCCGTTTTCTGGCTCCAGCATTCCCAGCGGTTCGGGCACTGCGCCTCTTCGCACACCGTGACCAGCTTGAGGTCGGTTATGAGCGATTTGGTGGACCAGAATTCCGGGTTGTTCGGGAGCCGGACCTTGATCCACTCCGGCTTGCGTTCCCGGTGCAGGGCCGGGTCCATTTTCATCTTCGGTCCGCAACTGCTCATGGCGGCGGGAGGCTATGGACCACGGCCGGTTCGGGGAAGTGAAATCTCACTGCGACGGCGGCGTGGCAGGTGCCGCGGGCTTGATGACATAGGCCATGCACCAGCCGGCGGCGGTGACGTGGCGGTTCTGAAAGATCGCGCAGGGACCGGTGGCCTCGCCCGCCTTGCCGGTGTAGTGCAGGCAGTTGTCGCAACGCTGCTCGGGTTTGTGCTGCGGGTATTTCTGCTGGTCCACTTTGGTGGTGTCCTCCTTGTATCCGAAGGCAAGGGCCACCGGATCGCTTTCCGGAATTTTTCCGGGCGGCGGGGGAGGCGGTGCATCCTCGGCACCGACCTGCGAGGCAAGGGCCAGCGGGGCGGTGGCGGTGATGGCGAGGCTGCGGAGGAAGTGACGGCGGGTGTTAATGGGATGGGCTCTCATTGCAAGTGTTGTGGATACGCGTGTGGCACGGGAAGTTTCACGCGATTTGCGGATTTTCATCCCGAAATCGCGGAGCGCGTGCCCGTAGAGGGCTCGTCACACCAGTCCGCCAGGCAAACAGGAGCGGTGCCGGGTCATGAAAGATCCCGACAACCGGTGCCGCCCTGTCCCGACCTGTCATCCCCTGACAACCCATGCCGCCAAGGCCCGCGAATCTGCCATGCCACAGAGCACTCGCTCCCCGGCACGGCAAATCACGCCCAAAAAAAAACCAAAAAACCTCTTCCAAAAAACCTCTTGATTCGATCTGATACTACTGCCCCTTCCAATGCCCAAGGGCGTAAAACCCAAGGAGCCAAGCCAAGTGGAATGTGAATCCGTGTACTCTGACCCCATTCAAGTTGCTCAGGATGTTGGAGAAGCCGAAGCTTCGTTCCGGAGCCCGCCG
>JBMTCD010000176.1:0-7987 GCA_049430545.1 Luteolibacter sp. | reverse complement strand
CCGCCGGACTTGTTAGGGCATAGCCACGAGGCGACGCCCAAGGCTGTTCTTCCGCACTTCTTTCACCCGCTCCCATATCCAGTCATTCCGTGCCTCCAGTCCTTTTGTGAAATTGCGTGGACCCCAAGTGCCCTCAGCGAATGCACTCGCTCATTGACATAAACGCGTATTGATGCTTCTATGCGCCCATGAGAACCACCATCGATTTCCCCGACGAGCTCTTCCGTGAAGCGAAAACCCGGGCGGTGCAGCAAGGGACAACCCTGAAAAGCTTGGTAATCCAATATGTTCGCTCGGGCCTGAGCGCCCACACGCCCAAAATCAGCGACCCACCAGCCCGTCGTAGCCCGCCGCCTGTGGCCATTCGCCGGATCCCCGGCCAAGCGTCCCCCCCCGCCTTCTCCAACCGGGAACTTCACGCGCTGCTGGAGCAAGATGAAGTCCATGCCGCCCATCAGGCCGGAACCCACCATCCATCATGCCCATGACGGATCTTCCCGACGTCAATGTCTGGCTCGCCATGGTGGATGAAAATCATCCACATAACCCAAGAGCGCTTGCATACTGGCAGGATCTATCCGCCCCGGAAATCGCTTTTTGTCGCGTCACCTCGCTCGCCTTTCTGCGGTTGGCAACCCATCCGAAAGTCCTCAGCCGTCCGCTCTCCCACGACGAGGCATGGGACATCCATCAGCGCTATCGTATCGAAGCCCGGGTCGGATTCATCCAAGATTCCCCGGGAATCGACACGGAATTCATGACCATGTCCCGCGTGAGCCACTTCCCGCATCACCTCTGGACAGACTGTTATCTCGCCGCGCTGGCCCGCTACCGAAACTGCCGCGTCGTCTCCTTCGACAACGATTTCAACCGCTTCCCCGATCTCTCCTTGCTGCTTCTCACCACGCCCTGAAGCCGGCGGCGCATCCGGGTGAGCGGACCCCAGAGAGGTAGGGACGCGTTTACGCACGCGTCCCACTTCATCGCCCGTAGGGCGACCGGCGCAGCCGGATCTGCCACCGCCCACCGCCTGCCGTTCTCAGTCATTCAACTCTTCATCCACAAATGCGGGCTAGACCCGGTCGTCGCCTGCGGCTATGGCGGGCAGGCTGCCCACGCTCCCCTCTGACCAAGCACCAAGCACGCGCGGCGTCTCTCCCTTCGCGCCTTACGTTCATCTCAATTTTAAATTTTGAATGCTGAATTTTGAATGAGTCACAGAGCTTCGTGCTCCCCTTCAACATTCGATGTTGCATTTCCTCTTCCTCTTCATGAAAACTGAACACTGAAAACTAGCAGCTTCTCCCTCTTCACCCATCAAAAATTCAAAATCCAACATCTTGACCGTCGAAGCCTCGGCGAAGTCGGTTCAAAATTCCGCCACCGGCGGCAACTCCTACGGCCAGATCCTCCGCTCTTCTTCCATCATCGGCGGAGCAACCGGGATCAACTATGTCATGGGCATGAAAAGCTAATGAAGCGGCCATGAATCAGCGCCCCCGTCCGCTGAAGCCGCGCATTCATTCATCATGCACCAACCCCACGACAAGCTCTTCAAGGCTGGTTTCAGCGACCCGGAAACCACGGCGGGCTTTCTTCGCGACCAGCTTCCCCAGGCCATCGTCGAGGCCATCGACTGGTCTTCAATGACACTCGAGCCCGGCTCGTTTGTGGATTCCCAATTCCGCCAGTCCGAAAGTGACCTGTTGTTTTACGCGCCGCTGGCAGAGCGCGGGAACGCCGCCGCCGCGATCTATCTGCTCTTCGAGCATCAGACCACCGAAGACCGCCACCTCGCGCTGCGCCTGCTGCGCTACATGGTGCGCATCTGGGAAAACCACCTCAAATCCAAGCCTGTCTCATCACTGCCGGTCATCCTTCCCGTGGTGATCGCGCAGAACGAGCGATCATGGACGCTCAAGCCTGACTTCGCCAGCGTGCTGGAAATCCCGTCTGGTCTCAGCGGGCCGCTGCGCCCCTTCATTCCCGACTTCACGTTCCGCCTCATTCAGCTTGCAGAGATCCCCTTCAACGCCATCGCCGGCACGCCGGTTGGCATCATGACCCTGCGCGTCATGAAGGCTGAGCGGATTGCCGCACTCCTCGACGACTCGGTCTGGGATGAGGCGCTCATGATGCAGCTTCCGAGGGAAACTCTCGAAATGCTCATCCGCTACATGCTCGGCACCGACATTGACAAAGACGACTTCGATTGTAAGGTCCGATCCATCACACATCGCGAACTCCAAACCACCACGATGACACTTGCCGATCAACTTCGTGAAGAAGGCCTCCAGAAAGGCCTCCAGAAAGGCCTCCAGAAAGGTCTCCAAGAAGGTCTTCAGGAGGGCATACTGGAAGCATTGGAGATCCGCTTCACTCAGATCCCCGACGGTTTGCGGGACGCCATCGCCTCTGTCCACGACCTGAGCCACCTGCGCAGCCTCCACAAAGCCGCCATCCAGTCATCCACGCTCGAGGATTTCTGCCGCAGCCTTTGACGACGGGTTCCGGCTTCGACGAAAGGGTGAAATTCATCCAAAAATCAAAAATCGTCACTCGTCATTCTCTCCCCTTGGCGCGCTTGGCGCCTTGGCGGTTCAGCTCAATTTTTAATTTTGGATGCTGAATTTTGAATGAGTCAGAGAACTGCGCGTCCTTCGCGATCCGTTCTCTCCCTCTTCTCACTTCTCACTCGGCACTTCTTCCTTCCCTCTTCATGCATTTCACCCTCGCATGCCGTCGTTAATACGAGTGTTGCACCATGGCGTGTGGTGAGCGTATTTTTTGACAGATCCATGAAAGGCAAATTATGAAAATACAAATCGATCAAAAGGCCGACGCACTCTACCTGAGGTTGGATGACTCTCATATTCTCGAATCCGAAGAGGTTTCTCCGGGTGTTATTTTGGATTTCAACGAGAGCGGCGAAGTCGTAGGCGTTGAAATGCTCAATCTCTCCACCAGGTCATCGAAGATACAGTGGAATACCCTGCAATTCGAAACGGCCGGCTTTCTCAGCGCGTGACCATCGTCACCTCCGGGAAAGCCCCCCCGACCCTGACTCCTGTTCTCCGACCTCCGTAGAGTCCGAAGGTCTCAAAGTCTGAAAGCCAAGGAACCGCCCTGTAGCGGCGCTCTGCTTGTCCCGCGATAGCTGATAAGCGAAGGAGGATGAGCGTCGATGCCAAGGAACCGCGCGAAGCCCTCTCCTCTCCGACCTTCAGACCGTAGCCGGAGCCTCTGGCTCCGTTCTGTTCCGACCTCCGTTCATCAACTTTCAACTTTCAACTTTCAGCTTTTCTTCCACTGCCTCCATCCTCGCAACCCACCCCGTCACCTCCGAGGGCGACCACAGCAGTCCCGCGCGCTTCAGCCTCACCCGCCAGCCATTTTGTTAAATTGCGGGGACTGACCCCAGAGTCACGCTCTTCCACTGCTCAACTGATCACTGATCAACCGGCACTTCTTGCGCTTTCCGCTTCCCGCTTTCAATTTTGGCAAATTGTGAAACCTTGATACGCCATGAATATCGATCAAACTGTCCGCCAAATGGCCACTCGCCTGAAAACCGGAATTCTCGCCGAACGGGTTTGGTTGTTTGGCTCGCAAGCACGGGGAAATGCCGGTGCCGACAGCGATATCGATCTTCTTGCCGTGATTCCTCACTCCTCCGCTTCACGCTACCAAAGGGCGGTCGCCGCCCGCCGACAGCTATCCGATTTCAATGTGCCCATGGACATCGTGGTTCTGACCCATGATGAATGGGAAAAAGACCTCAAGGCACCCAGTTCACTCGCCAGCACCGTGGCCAGGGAAGGAATCGCCCTCTGATATGAGTCCTGAATCCTTTGAACTCGCAAAAATTTGGTCGGCGAAGGCTCAATCGGATTTGGCTACCGCCAGACTGCTGATCAAAGGCCAGGAGCGCTATTTGGACACCGGCAGCTACCATTGCCAGCAAGCCGTCGAAAAAGCCATCAAGGCCTGGCTCACTGCGCTTGAAGTCTCCTTTGTCAAAACACACTCTCTGGAGATCTTGCTTCGACTCTGTATTCCTTCCGAGCCGGGTTTCCATCGGTTCCTTTCCCACGCACTCGAACTTACACCGCTTGCCACCGAGTTCCGATATCCTGGTGACGTATTCGAACCATCCGCTGAGGAAGCCGACAATGCCCTCGCTCGTGCCGAAGAACTCACCGGGTGGATTGCCGACGAGTTCGCCAAACTTCCTCCACCAGTTTAGCCTGCAACCTTGGCCCCTGCGAGCGCGCTGTCGGACTGAACTAGTAGCCCGGGCCGTCCAGTCCCGGGTCTTCCTCTTCCGCCCGCCTCCCTCTTTTCACTTTTCGCTTCCCGCCTTCCGCTTCCCTCTTCCCGCCTCCCCCCTCCCATGCGCCGCAAGCGACTCCTCATTTCACTCGCGGCCGTCGCGCTTCTTCTTGTCACCCTTTACCTGGGTCGCGCGCCCATCCTGCGTGCCGCCGCGGATCTCTGGATCATCGACCAAGCGCCAGTCCGCGCCGATGTAATCATCATTCCCGGCGGTGGCCTCCAGAACCGTCCTGCCGCCGCGGCCAGGCTCTTCCACCGCGGCTTCGCTCCGGAGATCCTCATCTTCCGGGTCAAACCCAACCCAGCCACCGATCGCGGCCTCGTCCCCACCGAACAGGAAATCACCCGCTCGCTCCTCATCGCAGAGGGCGTGCCCGCCGCAGCCATCGTCGAGATCGGCCGTGACGTCGCCTCCACTTGGGATGAGGCCCTGGCCGTCCGTGACTGGGCCGCCGCCCATCATCCGCGCTCCATCCTCGTCACCACCGAACCCTTCCACACCCGCCGCGCCCGCTGGACATTCCGCAAAACACTCTCCACTTCGATGTTCGATGTTCGATGTTCTCGCCTCGCTCCACTGCTGGCCTTAACCCTTGACCAAGTTGCGGGACTTTTTGGATGAATTCCAGGATTGAAGAATCCGGTTTTGTATGCTACTTTTCCCTCCATGAAAACGTCATCCGCCACAACACAAGAACAACGGCTTCCGGCGTTGCCTCGCATGATCGATGAGCTTCCCGCTGAAGAGTTGGAGCTTGTAGAGCAGGTGCTCGCCCGGCTGGGGATGGACAGGCTCTGGAAAGAGGTTCGTGAGGGCTTCGATGCGGATTGGGCTGGGCGGCCGGGAAATATGAGAAAATCGACGAAGTGATCCGGGAAATCCGTGAAAATCTCAAGACGCATGCGGCATGATCGTCTCCCCCGAAGCAGCCAAAGCACTTGCAATGCAACATCGCGCTGAGTTGCGCGCGATGACCGAACGCGATGCCCTGATCGTCGCAGACCAACTTCTGGCCATGGCGGCCATCGCCCGTTACCCGATCGAAAAAGAGAGATCCCAGGGACTCATCGAGCGCCAGCGCATACTGTATCGCATCACGAAATGAACGCCATTTTCGCCGCGGCTCTGGATCTGCAGGAGTTCTGCGACAAACTCGGCTGGCAATCATGCTTCATCGGCGGCTTGGCAGTGCAACGTTGGGGAGAACCCCGCATGACCCGTGATGCCGATCTCACCCTTCTTACCGGCTTTGGCACAGAAGAAGCCTTCATTGATACCTTGCTCGACACCTTCGAAGGCCGCCGCGACGACGCCCGGGCTTTTGCCTTGAAACATCGTGTCCTGCTCGCCCGCCACTCCAACAACACCCCGTTTGATATCGCGCTCGGTGCCCTGCCATTCGAAGAAGACTCGGTTCTTCGTTCTTCCCTCTGGAACATTGGGGAGGGCGAACTCCGCACTTGCTCCGCCGATGATCTGGTCATCCACAAAGTCTTTGCCGGACGCGATCAGGACTGGCTCGACGTTCGTGGAATTCTGGTCCGGAGCGGCCAAGGTCTCGATCTCAATCTCATCGAATGCGAACTCAAACCCCTTCTTGAACTCAAGAACTCCTTGTCCAACCTGGACAAACTTTACCAACTTATCGAAGAATTGCTCTAGCGGCTCAAACCGCAATGACGCGTTCGGGCGGCTGTGCGGCCGTTGGACCTCCGAAGCCCGTAACATCCCGCACTGCGGCATCCGGCTGCTGTCCTCAGGGGGAAGAAAAGTTGAATGTTGATTTTAAAGCCAAGCCAATGACTGGCTTGAAAATCCCTCCAATTGGCCCACTCCGTTACCTCCTGTTCAAAATCTGAATTTTCGCGCAAATGCGCGCCCCTTCGCGCCTCAAGTAGCCCGGGCCGTCCCGTCCCGGGTCTTCCTCTTCTTCCCGCCTCACTGCCCAGCTCGCACTCGATGACGGCCACGAGGTTGTCGGCGTGCACAACCTCAATGATTACTAAGACGTCCGGATCAAACACCACCGGCTTGAGCCGCTGCTCAAATCCCCGCGCTTCCGCTTCATTGGCATGGACATCGAGGACGGCGCCGGACTCGACCGCATCTTCTCCGCCCACCGCTTTTCGATGCCGTGATCAACCTCGCCGCCCGTGCCGGCGTGCGTGCCAGCATCGAGGATCCGCACGTCTATCTCGCCACCAACACCACAGGCACGCTCAACCTGCTGGAGCGCATGGTGAAACACGGGATCTCCAAGTTCGTCATCGCCTCCACTTCCTCGCTCTATGCCGGCCAGCCGATGCCCTTCACCGAGGATGCCAAAGTCACCCGCCCGATCTCGCCCTACGCCGCCACCAAGCTCGCCGCCGAGGCGTTGTCCTACGTCTGGCATCACCTGCACGGCCTCGATGTCTCGTTGTTCCGCTACTTCACCGTCTATGGCCCGGCCGGGCGGCCGGACATGGCTCCCTTCCGCTTTTCCGAATGGATCCGCCGCAGCCGTCACGCCCTACCGGTTTCCACTGATCACCGATCACCGCTCACTCGGCACTTCTCCCACACCTCACGCCGCTGGCGACAAGTCGGTGCGATACGTAAATCACGCCCTACCCTTCAGGTAGGGACGCGTTTACGCACGCGTCCCACTTTACCTTCTTCCGCCGGAGGCTCTCTTCATTTCAGTTTTTTAGTTTTCAGCGTTTCAGCTTTTACCCTCAGGAATGTCCCTCATCTCCCTCTCCGTTACCTGTTAAAGATCTGAATTTTCGCGCAAATTCGCGTGATCAGTCCTTTTGTTCAATTGCGAGGACTGACCCCAGAGACTGCCCACCGCAATGTGGCCGTGACAAAGCCATCAACCGCCTGTAGTTTACGCGCATGATTACCTTGCTCGAAATTGAAAAAGCCATCGAACAACTCCCGGAGCCCGACCAACGGAAAATCGCGGAGTGGTTCGAGGACCATCGGCTCATCGTCGCCGGTTCCGCAACTCTCGCATCCATTTACGATGAAGAGGACGGCGGGGACAACCAACTGACCAGCGAATGAACCGTGGCGAAATTTGGCTCGCCGACCTCGGCTACCTGTGAAAAGTCCGCCCGGTTCTCATCCTCAGCGTCATTCCCGGTGACAATGACCGCGCCCTTGTTTCCTACGTCATTCGTACCACCAGCATACGCGGAACCGCATATGAGGTGCCGCACCTGGCGAGGGGTATGAAGCCTGGTGTATTCAAAGCCGACCACGGCGCGAAATGGAACCACATCACTGACGATGGTGCCCGGCTGACGGTGTTCTACTTCGAGTGGGACAAGGTGGAAGCCGGGCCTGTGATGTCCATCGCAGGCCACTCGCCCGACGAATGCAACGTCGCCGCCGGCTTCAATCTCCAGGCCGTCCTTCCACCCCGCAGCTTCGAAGTCCCCGGCCAGCCACCGCTCGTCTTCGATGCCACCCATTTCACCGATCCTTCCGGTCGCTCGGTCCACATGTTCAAGCTCGCCTGGATCCAAGGCATGGGCTCGCGACCGCTCCGCGAGGCCACCCGTCGGCTCGAACGCCTCCAAAACTCCTTCTTTCGTCATGAAGGTGCCGCCCGCGTCCTCCAGGCCGGCGTCTTCGACGCCCAATACGCCCACCACGCCAGGC